>JBBQUN010000014.1:0-32091 GCA_038212405.1 Acidimicrobiales bacterium
GGCGCCGAGGGCGCCGAAGCCAAGGCCGCCCAACTCGCCGAAACCATCATCGGCCCCATCGCCAACATCTGACCCTCCCCAGATCAAGGCAAAGGTGGCAGAACCGACCATTCATCGTCGCTTTTGCCACCTTTCACCGGCCGCGATGTTGGAAGCGTCTCAGCAGGAGAAGTAATCCCACCAGGGCTGAAGAACGACGTCGAGCAACAGTGAAGCCAGAGAGATGTCACAGTGCGTGAGTACGTTTGGCGACATGAGAAACGACGCGGCTTGGAATGCCGTTGTCGAGCTTGCGGCCTCTCGACACGGCACCTTCCATGCATCCGAGGCCGCCACTGCAGGTATCGAACAGCGACGACTTCGACTCGCCGTCAAACAGGGTGAACTCCTCCGGCCGTACCCGCGTGTGTACGTGCTGCGGAGTGCTCAGCCGTCGCCACTCCAGCGATTGCATGTGGCAACACTCGCGACCCAACTCGATCGAGTCGATGGCGCAACCACCTCAGGGGTGTTGTCCCACGCATCGGCATCAGCACTCCACGGACTCATTCCCAACCACCCGCCGATCCCGTCACTCTGGGTGCCACGGGGCCACCGGGTTCGCGCCGAGGGCATCGACGTGCGGCGAAGCGAGATCGTCGATCCGTCAATCGATATCACCGCGGTCCACGGTCTACCAGTGATGAGCCGGGCGGCAGCGCTCTGCCAACTTGGGTGGGTAGCTCCACACCTGGTCGAGCGAGCGGTCGACGAGTTCGCCCGGACTTCCTCGATGCGATGGTTGAGCGAGACAGCTGATCGCTATCGCTCGCAAGGGAGTCGCGGTGTCGTAGTGCTCGACCAAGTGTTGAATGATCCCAAACGCCTCGTCGGTGTCACCGAGTCGTGGTTCGAGCGAGTGGTCGCCGGAGTGCTTCGCCACCGTGACCTGCCACCGATCGAACTGCAGTACGAGGTCATCATCAACGGACGCAGGTACCGAATCGACATCGCGATTCCCGAGGCCCGAGTCGGGGTCGAGGCGCACAGTCGTGAGTTCCAATGGGGCCCAAGAACCGTCGACGCCGACAACGTACGCGACTTGCTCTTCGGCAGCGTCGGTTGGCAGCTGTTCTATGTCACGTGGTGGCAGGCGCATCACCCAGAAGCGTTCGCCGACCTTCTCACTTCCAGCGTCCGGTCCCGCCTGGCGTCGGGCGTTGTCACTCATTGAGACTTCCAAAGTGGTCAAAACCGACCGGTCATGGTCGCTTTTGCCACCTTTCACCTTCGACCCAACCGCCTGACCCGGATCGGCGAAGCCGCGAAGCGACAGCGGAGCCGATGTGTCGGTCAGATGCAGGCGGTGGCGACGACGACACCGTCGACGACATCGACGCTGCGGGCGCTGCCGCCGGGGGCTTGGTTGGCCCAGGCGTCGAGTGCGCCGCGGAACTCCTCGGTGTCGGCAGCGGAGTCACCGACCACACTGAGCGCGGTACAAACCGAGTCGGCGGTGCGCCAGCTGACGTACTCATCGCCGCCCCAGCCGTCGCCGATGTCGGCCCCGAGCCAGAGGTTGAAGGTCACCTCACCGAGTACCCCCCGATCGAACTCGGCAACCGGCGGCGTGAAGTCGGTCACGGTCGCTGCTCCCTCACCGGCGAGGTACGCCTCGACATGGAGGACCTGCTCGGTCGTCGTTGGCGGCTCGTCGAACAGCGCATCGACGCCATCGAGGCCCTGCTGGTCGAAGATCGCCTGCACGAAGGCGGCACCGTCGGTATACGGCGAGATTTGGAGCTGCAGGACGAAGAACGGGACTGCGAACAACAGCTCGGCGTCGCCGGGTGTGATCACGCTCAGCTCGAGCCTGGAGAGTTCGTCCTGTTGTTCGGGGGTCAAGGCTGACCGCCAGGCGTTTTGGGTCAAGGTGGCGCTGCCCTCGACCACGTTCAGGAACCCACTGCCGATCTCGCCCTCTGCGTCGTCGTACTCCGGTCGTGCGAGCTCGAAGTATTGATCGTCCCAGGCGTGGGTGAGCTCGTGCACCATCACCATCTGGGTGTAAAGATCGACCTCGGTGCCGTTGATGTTCAGCTCGTTGGTCTCGGTGTTGTAGGCACCGACGACGCCGACTTCGAGGGTGGTGCGAAGTGCGTCAGCCAGATCGACATCGGGCTCGATCAGACCGAGCGAGGCCAAGACATCACCGGTGTCTCGCAGCCCTTCCTCGGCTTCATCGAAATCGTCGAGCACGAACGAGTCGAACGCCTCAGCATCGAGGAAGTTCACCGTTGGGAAGGTCTTGAACGGACGATCACCCTTGAACGCCTCGATGAAGGCCACGGCATCACAGACTTCGCCGATGGTTCCCTCGGGACAGCCGCCAGCAGGCTCGCTCGCTGCTGCCTCCTCATTTGATTCGCCGCCGCCCTCCTGAGTGGGTGGACTCGGCAGGCCGAGTGGTTCACCCGGGCCATCGGTCGATGACGACAACTCACCAGCACCGGTCTCGCCTGCATCGCTCTCGCCTGAGGCGGTCTCGACCTCGGCCGATCCTTCGCTGCGCTGGGTGATGAAGACCAGCACCGCCAGAACGAGTGCTCCAGCGGCGACTGCAGCAAGCGCGAGGCGCAACCCCTCAGAGACTCGGGGCCCCGAAGCAGTGGAGGGCGATGGAACGGGTGCAACCATGGATTCCTGAGTGTCGGCAGAGAGGTGGGCAGTCGGTAGTGCGATGGTACCGAACGCTCGACGCTCGACGGGGTCACCGTGACGCTGGGCGAGTCCTGGGTGGTCAGCGCCAACAAGCGATAGGTTTTGGGCCATGACGACCGACAGTCTCGGTGAGCTCGGCGAGCGAATCCGCCAGCTCGCACGAGTCCCGAACCTGCTGGTGGCCTGCGACTACGACGGCACGATGGCCGAGCTCACCGACGACCCGATGCAGGCGTTTCCTCACCGCGAATCGGTCGCTGCAGTACGAGCACTCGCCGAGCAGGCCAACACGCACGTTGCGGTCATCAGCGGACGTAGTCTGCGCGATCTGGCCACCCTGTCTCGCTTTCCTGAGGAGATCCGGCTCGTTGGCAGCCACGGCAGTGAGTTCGATCTGGGGTTCAGTGCCGAGCTGTCGGACGAGCTGATCGAACGGCGACGCCAGATCACCGAAGCCGTGCAAGACATCGGGGCTCGTCACGGAGCACGAGTCGAAGGCAAACCGACCGGCGTGGTGTTGCATTTCCGCGGCTTGCCCGAAGAGGTTGCCGCTGCTGCTCGAGCGGAAGTCGTGCGGGGTCCAGCCGCCCTTCCCGACATCAAGACGCGTAACGGTCGCGACGTTCTCGAAATGTCGGTGATCCAGACCAACAAGGGCTGGGCGCTCGACACGATTCGCTCCCAGGTCGGCGCGTCTGCTGTTGTCTTCGTTGGCGACGACGTCACCGACGAAGATGCCTTCGCGACCCTCGCTGGTCCCGATCTCGGTATCAAGGTTGGCGATGGCAAGACCGCCGCCGGTTTCCGGGTACGCGACATCAACACCGTCGCCCAGATCCTGGCGCTCCTGGGCGAGCTACGTTCTGACTGGCTGCGGGGCTCCGGACTGGTCCCCCTCGAACAGCACTCGATGCTCTCCGACCAACGAACCGCTGCCATCATCAGCCCGACGGCACGGATCACCTGGATGTGTGCTCCGCGCATCGACTCGGCTGCTGTGTTCGCCGAGCTCCTCGGCGGACCGTCGGCCGGGTATTTCTCGGTCACCGATGCCGCTGGCTCCGGGCCATCAGACCATCGGTATCTGCCGGGCTCGATGATCGTGGAGTCTCGGTTCGACGGCTTCACCCTGACCGACTACCTCGACGTCTCCAACGACCGATCTCGGCGACTGGCCGGGCGATCTGATTTGTTGCGAGTGATCGAGGCGACGGGCGCTGATTCGACCAAGGCCGTTGCCAACGTCGAGTTCGCGCCTCGGCTCGACTTCGGCCGGTTTCCGACCAGGCTCGAGATCCGTGAGGAAGGCATTGCCGTGATGGGCACCGCCGACCTCATGGTGCTGCGCTCTCCCGGCGTGGAATGGACCCTGGTTCCCGATGGCCAGCACCAAACCGCAGTTGGCGTTGCCGATCTCTCGCAGGGGCCGGTCACCCTCGAACTGCGAGCGGGAACCGGCACACTGCGTGAAGACTCCCGGGCGGAACCCGATCGTCGAGACGAGACCGACCGGCTCTGGCGGTCCTGGCTGCACGAGCTGAGCTTGCCGTCGCTCGAGCGAGAGCTGGTTGGACGCAGCGCGTTGACCTTGAAGGGACTCTGCCACGGTCCGACTGGCGCCATCGTGGCCGCGGCCACCATGAGTCTGCCCGAGCACCTCGGCGGCGTCCGCAACTGGGACTTCCGCTACTGCTGGCTCCGTCATGCGTCGTTGACGGGCTCGGCCCTCGCTCGGCTTGGTTCCCACGCCGAGGGAATGGCCTTTCTCGACTGGGTCCTCAATATTCTGTCCACCCGGTCAGATCCCGAACGGCTGGCCCCGCTCTACAACGTCACCGGCCGCCATCTGCCACCCGAGGCCGAGATCGCCGAACTCCCCGGCTACGGAGGCTCACGACCGGTCCGTGTCGGCAACGCCGCCGAAGGCCAGGTCCAGCTCGATGTCTTTGGCCCAATCGTCGACCTCGTGCACACGTTGCTGTCGCGCGGCGAAGCGCTTTCTTCTGAACACTGGCGACTCGTCGAGTCGATGGTGCTTGCGGTGTCGAGACGTTGGACCGAGCCCGACCATGGCATCTGGGAAATCCGCCGACCCCCGAGGCAGCACGTCTATTCCAAAGTGATGTGCTGGCAGTCGGTCGATCGAGCGATCTCGATCGCCGACCAGTTCCTCGATCGTGAACCAACGGCCTGGGTCGAGCTCCGCTCCGAGATTGCGAACGACATCCTCACCAAAGGCTGGAAGCCCGACCGGGGCACGTTCACCGCCGCTTATGACGGCGACGATCTCGACGCTTCCGTGCTGGCAGTTGGTTTGTCGGGGCTACTGGCACCCGATGACCCACGGTTCGTTTCCACCGTCAGAGCGGTGGAACGAGAACTCCAGAACGGCAACACGGTCTACCGCTACCTCGAAGACGACGGTCTGCCTGGCCGCGAGGGCGGCTTCCATTTGATGACCTCGTGGCTGATAGATTCGCTGGACCTCATCGGACGCCGCGACGATGCCCTCGCGTTGTTCGGCGAACTCTGCGCACTCGCCGGCGACACCGGCCTCCTCACCGAGCAATACGATCCGGCCAGTAAGCGCGCCCTCGGCAATCTCCCCCAGGCCTACAGTCACTTCGGTTTGATCAACAACGCCCTCAACCTCGACATCTGAGGCTGTTCTTGATCAAGACGCTGTTCTCGATCAAGACGCTGCCTTCATGGTGCGGTCAAAGCACCGACGACTGCTCACTCGCGGCCCTCATTCGTCGGCTTCAGCCAGCTCCATCGCGGCCTTTTCCCACTCCTCGAGCAGCTCCGTCGCCTTGTCTTGTGCTGCGGCGTGGGTCGAGATCAGCTGCTTGAGCCGGGCCGAATCGTCATAGACCTCGGGGTCGGCCAGTTGGTTTGCCAATCCACTGGCCACGTCCTCTGCTCGCTGGGCCTGACGCTCGAGCCGCTCGACTCGCTTGCGCATCTCTCGCGTCGCCCGGCTCTTCGCTTGACGATCCTCTGCCGCGACGCGTCGGTCTTCCTTGCGCTGATGCGTTGCCTTGCGCTCGACTGGACGCGCCGACGAGGTGCCGATCGGCTTCGCCGTTCCTTGGACCGGTTGCGACGGGTTGAGCACGTGCTCTTCGACGTCGAGGTACTGCTTGGCCTTGCCATCACGAACCTCCACCACCGCCTCGGCGACATTGCGGATGAGGTGTCGATCGTGGCTGACCAACAACACGGTGCCGGGATAGGCGGCCAGCGCATCTTCGAGCACGTCGCAGCTGGGCAGGTCGAGGTGGTTGGTTGGTTCGTCGAGCACCAGCAAGTTGACCGGGTTACACATGGTTTCGGCCAGGGCAAGGCGGGTGCGCTCCCCTCCCGACAGATCACCAACTCGGCGATCGACCGCATCGCCGGAGAACCCGAACGATCCGAGCACGGTGCGAAGGTTGCGCTGCTTGGCCTGGGCGCCGACCTTGTGGCGGAACTCCTGCTCGACGGTCTTGTTCAGATCGAGTGCGTCGACCTGATGTTGGGCGAAGTAGGCAATGTCGACGTTCGCACCGATCTTGACCGAGCCGGCCAGCGGCTCCAGGTCGCCGAGAATCGCCTTGAGCAAGGTGGACTTGCCAGCCCCGTTCGGGCCGATCAACGCCACCTTGTCACCCCGTTCGATCACCAGATCAACGTCGGTGAGCACGGCGATGCCATCGTCATAGCCGAGACTTGCCCCCGCCATCTCGACGACGACTCGCGACGAGCGCGGCGGTTCGGGGAAGCCGAACTTGAGTTTGAGCTCCTCGATTTGCGGTGCCTCGATCGCTTCGAGCCGATCGAGCGCCTTGATACGAGATTGGACCTGACGAGCCTTGGTGGCCTTGTAGCGGAATCGCTCGATGAACTTCTCGGCCTGGGCGACCTTGCGGGCCTGGTTCGCTGACGCGGCCTCGGCTTGGCGAATCCGGTCCTCACGTTGCACGACGAACTCGGCGAACCCACCGACGTATTCGGTGGCACCCTGCCACGCCACCTCGATCACACGGTCGGCAACGGCGTCGATGAAGTCGCGATCGTGAGAAACGAACAGCAGCGCCCCCTGCCAGGCAACGAGCTGCTGTTCCAACCAGAGGACAGAGTCGACATCGAGGTGGTTGGTTGGTTCGTCGAGCACCAACACATCGGGTTTTTGCAGCAGCAAACGAGCGAGCGCAGCCCGCATCTGCCAACCGCCCGAGAGTTCCGACAACGGGCGGTCCATGTCGTCGGCGGTGAACCCGAGCCCGCCGAGGATGCGTCGAGCGTCAGCCTCGATCTGATAGCCACCGAGCTGCTCGAACTGACTCTGCAATCGACCATACGTCTCGAGCGCCTCGTCATGGGGTTCTCCCGTGGTTCGAGCGATGGTCGTTGTGAGTTCGTGGAGTCGGTCCTCGAGCTCGAGCACCGCGCCCGCTCCCGCCATGACTTCCTTGATCACCGACGCCGACCACGCTTCGGTCAGCTCCTGCGGGAGGTAACCGATCTGGCAGTCCTTGGGCTGTGACACGTCGCCGGCGTCAGCTTCTTGGACACCAACGATGATCTCGAGCATCGTCGTCTTGCCAACCCCGTTGCCGCCGACCAAGGCGACCCGTCGGCCCGGCATGAGCCGAAAGCCGACATTGGAGAACAACACACGTGAACCGTGTGACTTGGACAAACCCGATACCGAAAGCACCCGACAAGCGTAGAGACCCAACGCTCAGAACGTCGCTCGTCGTTGGCCGCCCTCACGAGGCGACCACCACGATCAGGTGCGTGCGCTCGTGTTGTTACGATCCACCATTCGCGCCTGACGGAGTGGTAGCGGCTCTACGTCGGTGAAGAGCTGGCAACGAACCATTGCCGAGGTCCTGCTGCCGAGTTCGAGACCTGGAGCCGTTGTCCACCAGTGGTGACCCCAGGTGTCGGTGATGGTCATCCGAGCGGCCTGGGCCGCACTCACGAATTGATCCGTCAGCGGACCCTCGACATCGGCGGTTCCTGCACTCGTCAACAATCGTTGGCTGAGGCTCTGCTGCTCCGGTCGTTCGTGCTGCCCGCCTTCTTGTTCCCGCCCCAGCAGACCAACCGGCCGCGCCATCACCGGTTCGATCGAGAGCGGTATCGCAGCAATGCAGTCCCCCAAGCGAGCAGGGTCGGTCTCGCGCACCATGCCAACGAGGGGGCGGCGAACACGACCGAGTCGACCTCGTCTGCCTTTCCACTCCATCGTGATGAACGCTTCCTGGCCCAGGTCGGCAGCATTGACGAGTCGGAGCTGAGCGACGCCACGAGAGCGAACAATCGCTGCGGTCTCGGTCACCGAACCGAAGGCGATCCAACACGAGGAGAGAGCGGGACGATCAAGCGACTCGCGTGCCTCGTCCATCATCTCTTGACGGAAGTGACCAGTGAGCCACTCGAGCGCGTCGTGATCCTCATCCGGGAGGTACGCCCGTGTCGAGCGAATCATGGTTTCCTGAATTGCGACCAGTTCCAGATCGAGCACGTCGTCACCCTCGAGGTGTGTCTCGATCCCGACGGCTGCTGCTGATTGGGCGGCAAAGGCCGAGAACCACAGGCGGGCAGAGCTGAAGCGGCGATCACCGAGGCGCTGACGGTCATAATCGACAACACTCGTCCTCCCCGCCGCCGGGGCCGGCGACAGGAGTCGAGCGCCGTAGACCGCAAGCGTGGCCAGCATCACCGGCAGCATCAATGTCGACCAGCGTTGGGGTGCCTCATCGGCAACCGACGCGAAGAGTTGTGTGATCCATCCTTGGAACATCGTGGTGACCTCCCGTCCTTGGGTGGTGGTGTTTCGAATGTTGGATCGAGGTGCGCCAGCACGCCTCGATCAGCTTTGGGAGCCTCGGCACTCCCCGACGTGGTATTACGAGCTTGCCCGAGTCTGAACACTCGCTCGGTTTGGCCCCTGCTTCTTTGCCGCGAAGAGCTGTTGAGATGCGCGATGTACGAGCAGACGGGCAGTATCGGGATCATCGAAGTCGTCGGCCAACGCTGCGCCGATGGTGACCGAGACGGGGATCTCGAGGTTCGGTTCTCGTAGCGCGTATGGGCTTCGCTCCATCAGCGCTCGGAAACGTTCGGCCGCACCTGACAAATCCTCGTGCCGGGCGTGGGGCATCAACAGCGCGAACTCTTCGCTTCCCATTCGAAAGAGGTCCTCGCCGGACCGACAATGCGATGCCAGCACTGTGGCGGTGTGTTGCACGACTGCGGCAACGACACGATGGCCATGGTGCGTACGAACCAGATCGAGGTCGTCGATCACGATCGTCATCATGGCGAGTGAATCCGACACGGGTCGACGGCGACGGATCGCGACCTGCGTCTCGAGGCCTTCATCGAACGCGGCCCGGTCGCTGAGACCCGTGAGCGAGTCGACCCGCAATTGACGAGCCAACGCTTCGTTCTCCTGCTCCAAGTCAGCGAGATGCTCCGCTTGTTGCGACAGCATCGTGATGGCCTCGACCGAGAGCCGATGCATTGCATCGGAGGAACGAGCAACCAACCCTGCGAGATCGACCCCCACGGCGAGTTCGACCCCGAACAGCGCCGACGTCTGTGCGATCGTCGGGCCCAAGTCGACGAGCAGCGACTCCACGCGTTCGCGTGGAAGATCGAGGTCGACTGCTGCCCGGCTCGTCAGTTCTGACAGTGCGACGCCGTCGGGCCCGCCGCACAGAACCTCCTCCACGAGCGAGCTGAGTCTGAGCGAAAGACGCAGGCGGCGCCCGATCGGATCACCAAGACGTTCGTCGAGGTCGTTGTTCCAAGACTGCGTGCGCTCCCGCGCCCCAACGACTTCGCTGAGAAAGCCGGGTAGTCCCCACTGTTCGAACAGCGCAGCGGTGAGTTCGTCGAGCGTGAACCCGAGCGCCTCTCGTTGTCGAGCGAAGCAGGGCCATACCAGCCCGCTCTCCGCCGTAGCGCTCTCACCAAAAAGACGGCCGAAGTCGTCGGGGGTGCACTGCTCGACGACCAACGATCCAAGGTTGCTCAGCAGACCGGTCAGGAACCCCTCGTCGGCGTAGATCGGATCGATCTCGGCCATGAATGCCCGATTGGCCAAGGCGTTGACGAGTGATCGCCGACGGATCTCCATGACGGCGTTGCCGTGCATCAGCGACGAAGGAAAGAGCCCGGTCAACGTGAGTGAGAGGGTCAGCAGACGGACCGATTTGATGCCGAGCACCATCACCGCTCGCCCGACGGTGGTGATCTCGCCGGGAAAACTGTAGATCGACGAGTTCGCAACCTGAAGGAGTTTGGCGGTCAACGAAGCATCGCGGCCTACGAGATCGCTGAGCACCTGGATCGAGAGGTCCTCGGTCGAGGTGTAGTCCAAGATCTCGAACAGGAGCGCCGGTGGCGAGGGCAGCGTCCCGACATCGACCAGGAACGATCGAAGAGCGCCCCCGTTGACGATGTCGGGAGTCGGTGTCATCAGTGACCAGCTCCTACCAATTCAGCGTTGCGGTCCGCTGGTGGTTGCTCGTTGCTCTGGTCGACTTCGTTGCCATCGACGAGATGGGCGTTGCTGGAGCGGATGATTGCGGTGCCGATCATGCCGGCAGCAACCGAAGCGAAGAGCACCCCGATCTTGGCGTCGGCTACCAGTTCTTCGTCGGCGAAGGCAAGGTCACTGATGAACAGCGACACGGTGAAACCGATACCGGCGATCGCCGACGTACCAGCCATCAGTCGCCAGGTGACCCCGGCGGGCAGGGTGGCAAGACCCGAACGCACGGCAATCATCGCAGCGAGCAAGATACCAACCGGTTTGCCAATGACCAGGCCGATGAAGACCGCACGACCAACGCCCGAGGTCGCAGCATTGCCAACATCAGTTGCGGAGAGGCCAACACCGGTATTCGCCAGGGCGAACACCGGGATGATGAGGAGTGCGCTCCACGGATGCAGCGTGTTGATCAGGCGATCACAGATCGAGATCGACTCTCGGGTCTCGAAGATGATTGCCTTGAGCTCTTCGAAGCTGGTCATCTCCGACGCTTCGGAAACGGACGCGTGTGGACGGTGCGGGGTCGCCGGGGCAATGAGGCCGCAGACGACGCCGGCCAAGGTGGCGTGCACGCCGGACTCGAACGTGAAATACCAGATGGCGATGCCGAGGAGCACGTAGATCGGTGTCCACCACACGCCGGCTTTTCGAAGTGCGATCATCGCAACGACACCCGCTGCCGCCACGCCGAGGCTGACGAAGTCGAGCGACGAGGAGTAGAAGATCGCGATCACCACGATCGCACCGAGGTCATCGACGATGGCCAGGCTGAGGAGGAAGATCTTGAGCGGGCTGGGAACTCGCTTGCCGAGCAGGCTCAAGATGCCAACGGCGAAGGCGATGTCGGTTGCCATCGGAATGCCCCAACCGTGGCCGGCTGCGCCGCCGCCGGCGAACATCACGTAGAGAAGCGCTGGCACGATCATGCCGCCGGCAGCAGCGAGGGCCGGGAGTGCTGCCTTGCGTCGGTCGCGCAGCTCACCGACTGCGAGTTCTCGCTTGATTTCCAAACCGGCGACGAGGAAGAAGATGGTCATCAACCCGTCGTTGACCCAGTGCACGAGCGACTCGTCGATCTCGATCGGACCGATACCGATCGTGAGGTGGGTGTGCCAGAAGTGAGCGACATCTTCCGCCAGGGGCGAGTTCGCCAGGGCCAAGGCAACGAGTGCGGCAACGATCAGCGCAACACCGGAGATGTTCTCGAGGTGGATGAGCCGCAGCATCGGCTGGCGCACCCTGTCGATCGGTACCGTGTTCTTCGGTACCGTGTTCTTCGGAACCGTGTTCTTCGGTACCGTGTTCTTCGGAACCGGGTTCTCGGGAACGGAACTGGCCGATGCGGCCGGTTTCTGGTGACTCACCTGTAGCTCCTGGTTCTGACATCGACGGTCGATGCCACCGGTGGTGGTGGGCGGCAGGCGAGAAAGCCTGTCACTGCGGCGCCCATCTGAGCGCCGGACCAAGCCTCGGAAGCTGAAGCCTCGGCATGAGGCCTTCGCCCGGTGCGAAGGCCTCATTTTTTCACCGAGAGTGGTTGACTATCGCTTCATGTTCACGATCTCCTGCAACATCTCGTCCGACGCCGTCACCACTCGGGAGTTGGCCTGGAAGCCACGCTGAGAACGAATCAGCGTGGTGAACTCTTCCGCGAGATCGACGTTCGACATCTCGAGTGCGCCAGCAGCGAGGAGACCGCGCCCGCCACCGCCTGCCGCACCGATCTGTGCCAACCCGGAGTTGGCCGATTCGGTCCACGCCGTGCCGGTCACACGGTTGAGGCCCTCGGGGTTCGCAAAGGTGGCCATGGCGATTTGCGCCATTGGACGCACCCGACCATTGGAGTACGAGCCGATGATCACGCCATCCTGCCCGATGGTCAACGACTGGAGCGATCCCGATGACGAACCGTTCTGGTTGATCACCGTCATCGTCGAGTTGCCTCCATATTGCGAGATTCGGCGAGCCTCACCACCACCCAGGGTGAGGGCAATCGCCTGCGTGCCAGGCAGGGCGCCAGCGGCGATGTTCGCGGTGAAGTCGGCAGGTGTCAGGAGTTCGCCGTTGGCACCGAAGGTCATGATGTTGTCGGTCACGGCGACCGCCGTTGGCGGATCACCATACGAAGCGGTCACCGTCCACTCAGCGACGCCGGTCTTGGTATAGGCGACATCGAGCACTTGGGGGATCCCCTGACTGTCATAGACAGTGACCGACGTGAAGTCCTGGGTTCCGAGGGGGGCATCGGCTGACAGGTTGCCACCCAGGTTGACCACCGTCGTTGCTACGGGTTGGCTGGCTTCGCCGATCGGGATCCTGATGCCGCTGATGGGCCGATCGGTTTGGAGGAGACCGGACGGATCAGCCTGCCAGCCTTGGATCAATCCGCCATCGGAGGTGACCATCTGGCCAGCAGCATCGACGAAGAAGGCGCCGGCGCGGGTGTACTGCTCGGCTCCTTGGACCTTCACGACGAAGAAGCCGTCGCCCTCGATCGAGAGGTCGAGATCGCGGCCGGTGCGCTGGAGCGCTCCCTGGCCGAGATTCTGGGCGATGGCACCAATGCGCACACCGAGGCCGACCTGTGCTGGGTTACTTCCGCCGAGCTCGCCAGCCGGTGCGCCGGCGCCCTCGAGCGTCTGGCTCAACACGTCCTGGAAGATGGCGTTGGACTTCTTGAAGCCGGTCGTGTTGACGTTGGCAATGTTGTTGCCAACCACGTCCATCATGATCTGGTGGTTTCGGAGGCCGGTGACGGCGGAGTACATGGAACGAATCATTGGTTTTCCTCAGAGTCTTTGCGGTGGTGAGTAAGAACTGGACTGTGGTGAGCTGGACTGTGGTGGGCTGGACTGTGGTGGGCTGGGTTGTGGAGAGGTAGTGATGCGGTCAGGCGATCTCGACGATCTGGTCGAGGGTGAATTCCCCATCAGCAGTCACGAGGCGAACCTCACCGCTGACGACCTGAGCCCGGTCGACGACGGTGGTCTTGCTCGCTCCGGACGCATCGATCACCCCGATCGTTCGCCCAACCAGCCCGCCCGCGGTCGACAGGCTCGAGTTCAGCAAACTGGTGGCGGTCTGCTCGGCCATCTTCTGGAGTTCCTCGATGGTCGTGAACTGCGCCGTCGTTGCGATGAAGTCGCTCGGGTCGCTCGGGTTGAGCGGATCCTGATAGCGGAGCTGGGTGACCAGCAGCTTGAGAAAGGCGTCGCGATCGAGCTCGCTCGCCTCGACCTTGGTATCGAGCCCGTATTTGCTGCTCACCCCCGTGCTCGTTGTCGATAGAGGATTGACGGTCGCACCAGCGACGGCAGAGATGAAATCGGTCATGAGTTCATGGGTGCTTTCGGTAGGAAGAGAGTGGTTCGATCAGAGTGCAGGGTTCGCTCAGAGCGAGAGGTCAAGGACGCCTCCGTTGGGATTCGATGCCCGAGTCGATCGTCGGATTGGCTCGCTGCCAGGACCGGTGCGGCCGGTCGTTCCGATCGGTGGGTCCTGGCCTTGGTCCTCGCCACCATTTCCCTGGCCGGAACGGCCGGATTCGTGATGGGAGATATCGACTGACGACGGATCGATCCCGGCGGACTGCAGCGCAGCGAGCAACCGATCACGATCGAGGCGCTCCTGGGCCGTCGCCGTCTGGGTGACGATGCGAACGGCCACCTCCTCCCCGCGCTGGGTGAGTTCGATGGACACCGCACCAAGATCATCGGGTCTGAGCACGAGGCTGACCTCGTGTCGACCAGGGCCGTTCTGGCGAACGAGCTGCACAGCTTTTTGCACCTGCTCCCACACCTCGCCATCGAATTCCGTCGTCGCCGGCGAACCGATCGGCACCGTTGGTGTTGCTTCCTCGGTCATCCGCTGTGGCTGCACGCCGATTGCGCCATTGATCTGTGTCGCATCGATCGCTGCGCCGTCGATCGACGACGCTGGCTTCGGCGTGCTCGCCGACTCGATCGGCGCCACGTTGACGGCCACCAGATCAGGAGTGGCTCCAGCGACCGCTTGATCGGCGGGCGAATCTGTCGACATCGAGCGAGCGCCCGGCGCCGGTGAGGCAGCACCTGGTGTTGATGCGACAGCGGCTGGCGCTGATGAGGCAGCACTGGATTCGAGTTCTGGACCTGCGGCTGACCCGTCCTCGCCGAGTGCCGACTCCGCATCGTCGACCGCGTCTGGCTCGGAGGTTTTCTCCCCCACCAGCTCGTTCTTGGCCGCATTGGTATCGAGCCGATCGACCGAGTGGTCGCTCTCTGCCTTGATCGCCTCATCGCCATCGAAGTCGAACTCGACCATCGTCTCGACTTCGACTTCGACTTCGACCGGTGCGGTCATCACTGCGACGGGCACCTCGGCCCCGGAGCGAATCGGCTCCGGGGCCGAGGTGTCGAGCGGCTGCTCGGCCATCTCGGTCGCAACGGCAAGTGAAGGTTCGCTGCTTGGCTTCACCTCGAGCGGTTCTGGTGCCGCCATGGTTGCATCGTCAGCGATTGCATCAGCACCGTCGCCCGCCAATGCCTTGTCGAATGTTGGTTCGACCGCGTGCGGAGCTGACCGTTCGGTGCTCTCGACATCGGATGCTGCGGCGTCGTCGAGCAGCGAGCCACTTGCAAGCGTGGCGACCCCGTCGACGGCGACCTTCGAGTCATCGACGACCACCGTTGCGATCTCGTCAACGTCGGCTGCAGCTCCATTGACGACAACCGTCGTGGCACCGTCAACGGCTGCCATTGCTTCAACGGCTGCCGTTGCTCCATCGGCGACCACCGACACGATGTCGGCGACGACGCCGACATCGCCGTCGGCTTCGCGGTTGGGGAACGAGGTGACGTCACCGACCAGGAGCAGCGATGCGGCAACCGCTCCAGCGACGCCGGCATCGGTTGCTGTTCTGGTGTTTGCCTTGTCCTGCTCGTCGCCGGGATCGGCGTCAGTCGACTCATCGACGTCGGCCCGGTTGGCGACCTCGTCAAGCGGTGGGCGTTCGTCGCTGGTCGAACGTTCGGCTCTCTGCTCGAACCTCTGCTCGAACCTCTGCTCGAACCTCTGCTCGGCTGGTCGGGCGGCACCACGGGCATCGGGTCGACCGAGACCACGAGCGTCATGTCGTGAAGGATCTGTCGCCGCGCGCTGCTCTTCGAAGATGCGATCGAACGCGCGGGGGATGGATTGGCCGCCCGGGGTGATGCTGCTTCCTGCGTTCTTCGAAGCCAACAGCGCACGGAGTGAGGTGGTGGCATCGGGGCGAGCATTGAGGGCCTGATCGAGTTTGGTCATGCGGCGTTGGCACTCCAGATCTCTTGCACTTTGCGGACATAGCGTTGGGTTTCGTCGAACGGGGGAATCCCGCCGTACTTCGAGACGTTGCCCGGGCCCGCGTTGTAGGCGGCCAGGGCAAGAGGGATGGTCCCGAACGTGTCGAGGTTCTGGCGCAGATACTGCGCAGCACCGTTGATCGACGATGCTGGGTCGGTTGGATCGACGCCAAGTCCTGCGGCGGTTGCCGGCATGAACTGCATCAAGCCGATAGCTCCGGCGTGGCTCACGGCTGAGGGATCGAAGTTGGATTCGACCTGCGCAACAGCAGCCAAGAGCGCCGGATCGATGCTCCAGCGCTCCCCCGCCTGCTCGAACAACACCTGAAGATCCTCGGGCCCGAACACCTTGCCGGCGTCGAGTGACGTCCACGTGACGCTCGGGTCTTTGTGGGTATCGACGATGCGACGAATCGTGGCGATCGGGCGGTCGATCTCCTCGACCTTGACCACCTCGCCCCGTCGTGAAGCATGCACCATCTTGTTGTCGCCCAGATAGATGGCAACGTGGTTCACCGGCTCACCAAAGGCGAGCAGATCACCGGGAAGAGCCTGGTCCAAACTGTCGACTGCAAGGCCCATCCGCGCCTGATCACGACTGACCCGCGGCATGTCGACACCGATATCTCGGAATGCATCTCGAACCAAGCCCGAGCAATCCACGCCCTTGTCCGGATCGTTGCCGCCCCAAAGGTAGGGGGTTCCCAGATGGTCGAGCGCTCCAACGACCACCCCGTCGCCGAGGTTGCGTTGTTGGGGTGTCGCCGTCGTGAGCGCTGCGAACTGCGCAGTGTCGAGTGTTGGCGAAGGGGCCGAGTCGATGGCCGCCTCCGGTGCGCCGCGGTCGTCGACGACCACCGCCGCCTCGGCGAGTGCCGTGGCAAAGGCACGGCCCGCTTGCTGGGCGAGCGCCGCTCCCGCGCTCCGTTGCGCCGCGACGCTCGGCGAAGCAAGCGCGCCGATCGTGCCACCTGGTGACTGCGCCATCGTGGCGAAGGCGTCGAGTCCGCGTCGGACTGCGTCGAACGTGACCACCATGACGTCAGGCGTGGCTCGTCGAACGCCGGGACAACGACAACTCTTCGATCTCGGCCTCTTCGGCCTTCGCTGCCTCGGCTGCTGCTTCCGCGGTGAGCCGGTCGACCACCTTCTCGAGCGAATGTGCCCGCTGGCGCTCGGCCTGCCACTTGCCGTACTCGGCTTCGAGATCAGCCATGGATGCCTCGAGCAGTGTTCGGCGATGAGCTGATGCTCGCATGCCACTCTCGACGAGGATTCGCCCAAACTGCACCGACGCCAAGTCGAGCGGGCCGGCACCGTTCGCGACCGATTCGAGCTGGGCTTCGACTGCGTCGAGCGCCTGGCGGTTTTCCTCGACGGCACGTCGTGCCGTGGCAACGGCGGCACGTTGCTGTTCTTCCTTGCGGCTCTGCATCTTGAAGATGCGCTTCATTCGGTTGGTCTTTGCTTTGCTCATTGTTGGCTCCTCAGGATGAGGGTGGATCGTTGGGGTGAACAGTCAGTAGGTCGGTCGGGCAGCAGGTCGGTCGACAGCGCGCTCATGTGCCGTTGGACTCGATCGGACCAAGCAGTGCAGCGAGTTGCTGCCATGCGCCGTCTCGGTCGCTCAGCTGATGCAGCGGCTGTTGGAGGAATGCCGTGGTTGCCGGCCGCAGCGCGATCGCTCGATCGATCTCGGCACTACTGCCCGGTGAGTACGCGCCGACCTCGATCAGATCGCGGGCTTCGTCGAAGACCGCCATGGACTGGCGCACGGCCTGGGCGAGCTGGTTCTGCTCGATCGTGTTGACCCCGCCGGCGACGCGACTCGCCGAGGCCAAGATGTCGATGCTCGGGAAGTGACCCGCGTTCGCGAGTCGTCGCGAAAGCGAGATGTGTCCGTCGAGAATCGACCGGGCCGCGTCCCCGATGGGATCGTGGAGGTCGTCGCCTTCGACCAGCACGGTGTAGAAACCGGTGATCGATCCGTTCGAGGAGGTTCCCGCTCGCTCGAGCAGGGTCGGCAAGAGACCGAAGACCGAAGGCGTGTATCCACGAGAGGTCGGCACTTCGCCGGCGGACAGGCCGATCTCACGTTGCGCCATGGCGAAACGGGTGAGGCTGTCCATGAGGAGCATCACGTCGGACCCGTCGTCGCGGAACCACTCCGCGATCCGGGTGGCAAGAAACGCAGCGTTGCGACGAACGAGCGCAGGCTCGTCCGAGGTCGCAACGATGATCACTGCTTCCTTGCGCCCCTCGGGACCAAGGTCGTTTTCGAGGAACTCGCGAACCTCGCGCCCACGTTCGCCGACAAGCGCGAGGACCTTGATCGGTGCTTCGGTTCCGCGAAGCAACATCGAAAGCAGGCTCGATTTGCCAACGCCGGAGCCGGCCAGAATGCCAACTCGCTGACCTCGTCCACACGACAGCATCGTGTCGATGGCACGAACCCCGACTTGGAGTGGATCGGTGACTCTCGGTCGATCCATCGCCGACGGCGGATCGAGATGGATCGGTACTCGGTCGGCAACGGTCAGTGGCGGTCCGCCATCGATGGGATTGCCCTGACCGTCGATGACTCGTCCGAGCAGCCCGTGGCCAACGGGGGCAAGCAGTTGGCGACCGAGGCCGCGCACGCTCTCGCCAATCGACCGACCCCGCAGGTGGCCGTAGGGCAAGACGGTCGCCGCAATGTCGTCGAGTGCGACGACCTCACCGACGACCGGTTCGGCGTGGCCACGGTCATCGCCAATGAGCACGAGATCGCCAATGCCGACATCGATACCGGCCACTTCGGCGTGAAGTCCGAGCACTCGGGTCAGGGTGCCGGTCTTCACCGGGCGAGCCGCGGCACGAAGCAGCGTGGGAGATGCGGAGAGTCCGAGCATCAGCGGTGCCCTCCATTCGCCCGGTTCGCATCGTTGCCGGCGGTGATCCCAAGCACGTCGGCAACCCGACCGAGGGCGGCGTCGATCTGCCCGTCGATACGAGCGGCACCGGCTTCGACCAGAACCCCGCCGCGACCGACGGTGGAATCGGCGACGACCTCGAAGTCGGCGCCGGCAAGCACCGCACCAACGTCACCGAGGATCCCGGCGTCGACCGGATTGAGTCGTACCACGACGGTGCTACGTCGCGGAATGAAGTCGAAACAACGACGGATGGCATCGAGCCCGGGATCCTTGGCGGTGCGGATCTCACGATCGAGAATGAGCTGAGCAAGATCGAATGCCAACTGGAGCGCATCATCGGCGAGATCGCTGGCAACGCGCCGGTCGGTCTCGCCAAGCTGAGCGATCGCTGCAGCCATGCTCGTCGCCGAGGCACTCGCCTGTTCTCGAAGCACCTGGTTCGCTGCTTCCGCGGCGACGACGCCGGCCTGGTAGCCCTCGTCAAAGCCTGCCTCGAAACCATCTCGGGCCGACGACGCACGAACTTCAGCGAGGTGATCGGCCCAGGCGCCCGTCGGTTCGACCACCGATTGCGGAGCGGGGGCGAAGAGTTCGGCGATCGGCAAGGCCGAAACATCGACGTCTCGCATGAGCACGCTGGACGACGCGTCGGCGCCGACTCGTTCAGCTGACAAAGTCCGCTCCTCCTCGGTTGATGACCAACTCGCCAGACTCTTCGAGTCCGGTGACCACCGCCAAGATCTCGGCCTGTGCTTCTTCGACTTCCGCGATTCGAACCGAGCCCATCAGGCCCATCTCGTCGACGAGGTTCTCTCGGGCCCGAGACGACAGGTTGTTCAGGAAGAGATCTCGCACGATGAGGTCGACGCCCTTGAGCGCCATCGGCAGCCGGTTGGCGTCGACATTGCGCAGCACCATCTGGATCTGGCGATCGTCGAGAATCCGGATGTCGTCGAACACGAACAGTTTGTTCTTGACCTCTTTGCCCAGTTCGGGGTCGACCGAATTCAAGCCTTCGATCACCTTCTCCTGGAGCGTCTTGTCGAGGCGGGTGAGCAGTTCGACCAAGGTGTCGGTGCCGCCGGTGATTTCCAGGAAACGGTTCTCGAGGACCGGCGAGAGCCGTTCACGAACGCCGGCCTCGACTCGCGCCAGCGAGGTGCTGGTGACCTGGTCGAGGGTCGCAAGCCGCACCCCGATCTCGGCAACGAGGCCTTCGTCGATCGAGTCGAGAATCGCCGAAGCGAAGTCGGGCGACAGATGCGAGATGACCAGAGCGATCGTTTGCGGATGCTCCATTGCGAGGTGAAGAGCGATCACCTCGGGATCGAGAGCATCGAGGAATTGGAACGGCACCGACGGTGCCGTCTCATCGAGCTGGGACAAGATCTCGCGAGCCCGACGCTTGCCAAGATTGGTGACGAGGAATTCCTTGGCCAACTCGACGTCGGCGATGGGAAGGGGCTTGTCGCCGGTCGCCAGTTCCGTGAACTCCTTGAGGATCGAGTTCGCAACGGGCATCTTCACGCTGCCGAGGCTGGCAAGTTCACGGATGACCATCGCCACCTCGTGCTGCTCGAGACCGCGCAGCAGCGGACCCGACTTGTCGATGCCGAGCTTGAGGATGAGGATCGCGGCCTTGCGGGCGCCGGACAAGCCGGCGAGATCGTTGATCCCCTTGGCCATCGCCAGAGCGGTGGCGGCAGGAACCGAGCTCGCGACGACGGCGGTCGATGACGATGTCACGGTCGTTGTTTCGCCGTTGGCGCTCACGCTGCCGGCTCCCGTTCGCCCAGCCACAGCCGAAGCAGGTCGGCGACCTCGTCCGGTTGGTTCTCGATCAACTCGTAGATGTCAGCCTCACGTTCCGCGATCTCCGCTTTGGCCGCTTCGATCTCGGCTTGGCTCTGCTCGCCGCTCGACAGCGACGCCATGCCGTTCAGATCGACCGATTCGATCACATTGTTCTTCTTGCCCCTGCGGAGCATGAGAATCGAGAAGACCACGATGACGAGAGCGATCAACGCCGTAGCGCCGGTGCGGATGAGGCCGATCAAGCTTGCTTGGCCCTGAGCTGACGCTGCCTCTTCCAGCGCCAGTGCCTCGGCCTCGGCGCCTGCGGTATCGAACGGCAACGCTTGGACGGCGACGGTGTCCCCCCGAGCGGCCTGCACACCAACGGCGGCGCCAACGAGTTCTTGGAACTGCGTCAAGGAGTCGGCGCCGTCGAGACCTGCTTCGGTGAGCACGGTCTGGTCGAGCAACACCGCGACCGAGAGCGAGGTTGGCGTGCCCGGGGCTTCGATTCGAGTCGTGACGGTCTCATCGAACAGGTACCCGCGATCGCCCTCGCGCAGGCGGTAGTAGAGCTCGTTCCCCTCGGCAATGGCGATCGGGTCGATCAGGTTGTCCTCGGTTCCGAGAAGTCCGGTGTCGAGCTGATCGTTCGGGGCGATGTAGTCCTCGTCTCGCAAGGTTTCGTCTCGGACCACCTGCTCGCCGTTGGCATCGAGCACCGGCGTACGTTCGACGATCTCGGACTGACTCTGGCTGAAGTCGAGCGCAGCGGTGACGGTGACTCGGGCGTTGCCCGGTCCGACCACCCCCTCGAGCATGGAACGCACCTTGGCTTCGAGCGCCGTCTGGTAGTCACGGGCGACATCAGCCGACGAGCCGCCACCGACACCGCTGGTCGTACTGTTCATTCCTGGAGCGGTGTAGAGATTGCCACTGGTGTCGCTCACCGCAACGTTGTCGGGGGTCAGACCCTCGACCGCGCCGGCGACGGTGTTGACGATGACCTGCACCTCGGAGTCGCTGAGGCGAGAGGCACCGAGCGCGACCGACACGGTGGCTTTCGAGAACACCTCATCGTCGGAGAACAAGTCGGATTCCGGTACCACGATGCTGACCCGAGCCGTCTTGACCGAGTCCATCGCGCTGATCGTGCGTTCGAGTTCACCCTGCAATGCCCGCTGATAGCCGGTGCGTTGATCGAACTCCGACGTGGTGAACCCGTTGTTGTCCAGGAGCTCCCAGCCTTCAGGACCTGACGAGATGTTCGCAGAGGCGAGCCCCAGCCGCGCCTGGTCGACCTGGTCCATCGGCACATAGATGGAGGCTCCGCCCGCTCCCAGTTCGTAGGGAATGCCCATCGTCGCCAGTTCGGAGGTGACCTCCGCAGCCGTCGACGATTCGAGTCCGCCCATGAGGAATCCCATTTGGGTTCCACCGCCGAGCTGCGACAGGAAGTAGATGACGGAGAGCGTGGCGACGAACGCCCCGCCGAGCATGGCCCGCTGCTGCATCGTCATGCGACTGATCGACGCGCCGACGCCATCTTTCACTGCGACCATCGAGGTACCGGCCATCAGACCTGCATCCGCATGATCTCGTTGAACGCCTCGACGGCCCGGTTGCGGACGGCGACGGTCACCTCGGTCAGGAGCTGCGCTTCGGTGGTTGCCATCATGAACTCGCTGATCGACGACAGATCACCGGTGGCGGCGGCGCGCGACGCAGTGTCGGCCCGCTGCTCGGCTGCGCCGAGTGAGTTCAGCGCATCGCCGATTTGCCCGGCGATGCTGGTCTCGGACGTCTCGGCATTGCTGGCGATCCGTGCCGACTCGACCCGACCGCCCAGTCCTGCGACCGAAACACCACCTACGGGGCTGATCACTAGCGACCCCCGATCTCGAGGGCGCGACGGTAGGCGTCACGAGCCCGCTCGAAGGCGGAAACGTTCGCTTGATAGGCCCGCTGGGCGATCAACATGTGGGTCATCTGGTCAGAGAGGCTCATATCGGGAGCTCGCACCATTCCTTCTGCGTCGGCGAGGGGGTGTGTCGGGTCATAGATGGTCAGGCCTTCGGCGTTGCCGAAGCGGGCCTCGCTCACCACGGCACCGGCAGGCTTGCCGTTGCGAGAGGCGGAGGAAACAACGACCATGCGCTCTTGGTACGCGGCTTCATCAGTGCCGCGAATCGTGTTGACATTGGCGATGTTGTCCGAGACTGCGTCGAGCCAGGTCTGGTACACGTCCATACCGGAGGTCGAGATGCCGAGGCTGCGAAAGATTTCCACGGGCCTACGACCAGGTCGATCGGAGCTGGCGGTACTGAGCGTTCAACGCTTCAGTGATGAGCTGCTGGTGGAGATTGTTCTCCTCGAGTGCGGTGATCTCGTGGTCGAGGCGAACGTTGTTGCCATCGAAGCGGGTCGGGGCAAGCGAGATCGACTCGTTGATGCCGGCGCGATCGGGTCGGCCATCTTGAATCGCTCGACGCAGCGACGACGCGAAGTCGATCTCCTGAGCCAGGTAACCCGGCGTCTCGACGTTCGAGATGTTGTTCTCGTGCGCCTGGCGCTGGACGTCGAGTCCGCGCAACGCTGCTCCGAGGCTTTGGGTGGTGAGGTCGCTGATGAACACGACCACGCTCCTTCATTGGACGAGGTTGGTTGCCAACACCAAGTGGCGAAGACATCTTCTTGCGCCCGTCCATGGGCGTGATCTTGTTGCTTCATTCCGGACCATTCGAGGGCCGGAATGACCCGCTCAGCTTCCCGCTGGGCTACAGCCTCGGTAGGCGATCGCCAAACGTGAGTGAGTCGTGCGTCTCATCTCTGGCAACGATTCCCCCAGGTCAATCGCCCCACCCGCTCCCCACCCAAACCGGCGAGCACCATAGCCAAAGCCCAAAACTGGCGAGGGAAAACGACCACCGCCGGTTGACAGCCACGCCAGTTTGGCCGGTTGGCGGCAACGCTCGCCAGTTCAGGCCGGGCCCGGCAGAGTCGTCAACCTGCCGTCAACCTTTCAATGCTTGCTATCGTTAGTTATTTACGTTTAAATACGTTTGTATGGCGATGACGGTAGATCAACGAATACTGGCGCTGGCGAAACAACACAATGGAGCGGTCGATAGTCGTTCGCTCGAGTCAGCCGGCGTGAGCGGTTCGACGATTCGTCGTCGAGTCGCCACAGGCTTCTTGCGACGGGTGGCACGAGGCATCTACGTGGTCGTGCCACTCGAGAACGCAACGACGTTCTTCTCGGCCGTGCAACTTGCGATTCCCGACGCGATCGTGAGCCATCGCAGCGCTGCCCGAATCCATGGCATGCACGTGTTCGCGCCACTGCCGGAGCTGGTCGTTCCCCGGGGTACACACCATTTGGTCACCGGAGCGAGACTTCACGAATCTCGCAGGCTGGCTCTGATCGATATCGAAGACCGAGATGGGTTCAAGGTCACAACGCCGGCCCGCACCCTCTGGGACTTGGCATCCACGCTCGGACCGACGCTGCATCGCGAGGTCGTCACGCAGCAACTGACAGTCGGCAAACCAATTCCTCAGCAGCTCGTCGCCTGTCACCAATCGATGGCTCGGCAAGGTCGCAACGGCACGAAGCAAATGCGAGAGCTTCTGCTGAGCATCGTCGACGACGAGCCGTTTCCCGAATCCGAGCTCGAGCTTCGCGTGCTCGCAGCGCTGATAGAACTCGGTGCCCCTGCGCTGCAACGGCAGTTCAAACCGCCGTGGTACGACGGTGTCCGAGGCGTCGTCGACTTCGCCGAGCCCGTCGGCAAGACCATCATCGAGGCGGACGGACGCCGGTGGCACGCCTCGGAACTCAGCCGTCGCCGAGACCTTCAACGCGATCTTCTCGCAGGTACACACGGGTGGTTCGTGTATCGAGTCGGATGGCACGAGGTCGTCCATCGCTCCGACACTGTCATGAACGACCTTGCGACCCTGCTGCGGCGTCGCCATGATCTCGCTCGTTCCACCGCAAGCTGACGGCGGTCCATCACCAATTCGACCATCCCACCCTTCCGAAGCGGCGAGTCCTGCAGCCATTGGCCGAAACTGGCGAGGGAAACCAGCCACTCGCGGCTGCCAGCCTCGCCGGTTTTGCGGGGTGGTGGTGGGGCTCGCCGGTTTGGGGTGGGTCAGAGTTTGGTGGAGAAGGTGCTGCTGGCGTGCTGGGTTTGGTGGGTGCGGCGACGCTGGATGGCGGAGCCGCTCGGGGACACGGTCGCCATCTTCTCCGAAAGCGACGACTCGAGGTTGGCACTGCGTTCGAGCAAGTGCTCGGCTCGTGAGCGGAGGTGATTCGGTACCGGACCAGCGTCGTCGGGCGGCGACCATGGGTTCGACCAGCCGGGCACGGTGTCGGCGTCGACGAGCGCCAGTTGCTCCTCATGCCATTCGAGTGAACGCTCGAACTCGTCGAGAATCTGAGGCCACGTCTTGTGGTCGGGCTGAGTCATGCCGAGATACCCGAGCTGAGCGCGGCGCTGGCAAAGTTCGATGGGCCCGCGGCGCCAGAGGTGGTCTGACGGTACGCCTCGTGCCAGGTCTCGGCCAATGGTTCGACCACGGTCCGACAGTTCTCGATCAAGGTGACCGACTTCTTGGCATTGGCGGCCGACAGCTGCTCGGTCAGGTAGACGTAGATGTCGGCGAGGGTGCCACCGTCGGGCCAAGCCTCGAGATCGAGCGCCATGTGGAGCTCGAACACGATCTCCTGCGCATGGACCAGTGCGTTGTGTGCTTCTTCGATCGCCTTGCGTTCGATGGCGTCGATCGCCCGATCGAAGTCGAGCAGCATCCGGTCGTACAGCATGGTGAGCAGCCGACCCGGAGGGGTGCTGGCCATGCCGTCGGAGCGGTAGCGATTGGCAACAGAGGAGTTCATCGGAGAGCTTTCGAGGCTGAGCCGCCGAGGGTCGCAAGGACCGGTGGGCTAAGGAGCGGCTGTCTCGGAGAGAGACATGATGGACAGAAACAGTGTCGGCGCGATCAAGCAGAGGATCAGGCCGAACGAGACAGAAGGGCCGGGCGACTCAGGTGCCCCGCAGTGCCAGTTGGCAACGGTGGGCACCCGCTTCGTGTCGCCCGATGGGTGCGGTGCGCCGAGTAGCAGACTGCCGGGTGGCGGACTGCCGGGTGACGGACTGCCGGGTTCGAGTTGCGGCGAGCGAGCCCGCCGCCGCTCATCAGCTCGAGTAGGAACCCAAGCTGCCGAGCTGGCCTGCGAGCCAGTTCGATTGATTGTTCAGGCTGCCGAGCGCCACCTCGAGGGCGGCGTATTGGCGTTGGAGCGCCGCTTGCTTGCGTTCCATTCGCACTTCGTAGGCATCGACCTGACGATTGAAGGTGTTGACCTGGTTGTCCTTGGCTTCCTTGGCGGTCGCCAGGTAGCCGGTACCGAACGACGAAGCGTTCTTGGCCACCTCGCTGATGCGGTCGAGGATGCCAGGGTTCGACTCTTCCTCACCCGCCGGAGCAACGAAGAGTCGCTGCATACCGTCGGGGTCGGCTTCATACGCCGAGATGAACGCGGCCCGATCGAACTTGATCGTGCCATCGCCGTTCAGGCTGATGCCTGCTGCCCCACCGGAGATGATGGAGTTGCCGGCAACCGGATTGAGCAGCGCCCGCTGGAGCTCACTTTGGACTCGACGTGGCGCCGAGCTTCCCGAGAGCAGCCCGGTGGTGCCGGCCTCGACATCGCTCCTGGTGCCCTGTTTGATGCGGGCGAACAGTGTGCTGAGGTCCTTGACCAACGACTCGACGGCGTCGGCCACCTTCGCGGTGTCCTTGGTCGAGGAGATCGTGACCGGCGTGGTGGTCACCGCAGAAACGGTGGCGCTGACGCCGGACATGAGGTCTTTGAACGTGTTACTCGATGACGTGATGCTGTAAGGGTTCAGACCCTGGAACGTGATCTCGGCGTCTTGGGCGGCAGTCAGGGTCGAGAACATGTCGACGCCGGGGGTGCCGCTCAGACCGGTGAACATCGACTGATCGATGCCGACCGTTGCCGCTGCACCGGTGTTGTTCGCCGTCAGCTGGAGGCGGTAACCGCTTCCGGTGTTGACGGCGACGGCGCCATAGCCGAGACCGTCGGCATTGTTGATCGCCGAGACGACTTCGGACAGCGTGCCCGACCCGAAACTCACCTGCTCGGTGTTGGCCGTGCCGAGCCGCATCGGGCCCGACATGCTCGCCGTAATACTGCCGGCGCCGGCGTTGAGGGTGACGGCGGTGTCTTTGGTCGTGTCGGTGATGGTGTTTGCCACCCCGTCGACCGTGACGATGCCGTCGGTCCCCGTTGCTGCGCCTTCGGTGAGGTTCCAGCCGAGCTCGGCCGCCGCCGACCCGCCCGTGACTTCGATGGTGTTGTCGCTGCCTTCGGCGATGGTCGAGAGCGTGAGCTTGCCGCCCTCGACACCCGCCTTCACCACGTCCTTCGCTGCCGGTGTGGCAGCAATGGCTGAGTTGATGGCGGCTGCCAACTCCTCGGCGCTTTCGTATTCACCAGTGCCGATCGACAGTGAGATCGACCCGGCGCCGGCAACGCTGAACATCAGCTGGTTGTTGGTGCCGTCGATGGTCAGTGGGACCGGCTGGGGCAGCGTCGACGCTGTTGTCTTTGCTGCTGCCGACGCCTGCGTCACCTCGAAAGAGACATCGCCGACGTTGAGGCCGGTGGCTGCGAGCTTGTCGAAGCCGAGCTGCTTTGTGCCGGAATAGGAGAAGACCGAACCGCCGGCTGCAACGACCGAGTTGGTGGTCGCAACAGTCTGGTTCGAGTAAATCGCTTCGCCCGACGCCACCTTGGTGACGTTGAAGGCGAGGTTGCCAACAGAGGCGCCAGACGTCGCAGCCACCTTGACCGATTCACTCGAGCTGGTCGCCGACAAGGGCTGCCAGGCCGAGGGATACTTCATGGTGGCGGCAGCGGTACGTATACCGACGACCGAGAGTCGCAGTCCGTCGAGTTCGGTACTCGCCGACTTGGCGATGTTGGCCCGATTCTCGAGGCGTCGCTGCGGAATGCGTTCGAGCTGCATCAACTGGGAAATGATCGAGCTCGTGTCGAGCCCGGTGACCAATCCATCTATTGCGCTCATGGCGAATCTCCTCCTTCTTCCGTCGACGGGAACCAGTGGTCGTTACCGAGCCGCACCAAACGAAGGCGACCCAGCAGCAATGACGACGAAGGCGGCGAAAGGCCGACGCAGTGAAAGCACTGCGCCAGCCATTCGCCAAATCTCCTTAGCCCAGGAGACGAAGGACACCCTGCGGCAGCGAGTTCGCCTGGCCGAGCATCGCGGTGCCGGCCTGCTGAAGGATCTGCTGCTTGGTGAAGTTGGTCATCTCGGTGGCCATGTCGGTGTCACGGATACGAGACTCCGAAGCAACGATGTTCTCGTTGCTGACCTGCAAGTTGTTGATGGTGCTCTCGAAACGGTTCTGCTTTGCGCCGAGCTCGCCACGAAGGGTCGAGACATCGGCGATCGCAGCATCGAGTGCCTCGATGGCGGCCCCAGCGTCAGCGGCCAAATCGCCAGTGGCAATGCCGAGCGTCGTTGCGTCCATCGCACCGATCGAAACGTTGATCTGCTCCCCTGAGTTGGCGCCGACCTGGAATGCTCCGCCGGTACCAGTCACTGCTGAGGCTGCAGCATCAGCAATGCTGAGGTCATCGGCGCCGTCCACGACATCGAAGGTCTCGGGACCGGCGATCGAGAAGGTTGCACCGTTGGGCGATATGGCAACAGACGCCCGAAGACCGAGACCAGCATCCTTGAACTGTCCGTTGATCTCGTCGACCATCTCCTTCGCGGTTCCACCGGCGGTAATCGTGACTGCAAGGGCAGTGTCGTCAGCTCCGTAGGTGATGTTCATCGTGCCGCCAACGGCACCGGTGTTGTCGTCGAAGGCAGCTTCGGTGCCCGTTGTGCCGTTGAGGTTGCCGAACGTTCCGTCGAGCAACGACTTGCTACCGAACTTGGTTGCACCCGAGATGCGAGTGATTTCCGATGAGAGTTCGTCATACTCCGCCTGTGAGGCGGCAATGGCGTCGGCATCGTTGGAACCCGTGTTGGCAGACTGAACGGCGAGATCACGCATGCGGTTGAGCATGGAGTGAACCTCGGTCAGTGCACCTTCAGCGGTTTGGACGACCGAGATGCCGTCCTGTGCGTTGCGGGTGGCCTGCTGGAGGCCAGATGCCTGGGCCCGCAAGCCCTGGCTGATCACGAGACCAGCGGCGTCGTCGCCGGCGCGGTTGATTCGGAAGCCACTAGACAGCTTCTCGAGGGACTTCCCGAGGCTCATGTTCGAGGTGCTCAGGTTCCGGTTTGCGTTGAAAGCGGCGACGTTGTTGTTGATGCGCATGTCTCTAGGTTCCTTCCGTGGGAGACAAAATGTCTTGTGTTGTTTGTTTGCTGAACCCGTCCATCCTTGGACTGCGGTTCGCTACCGATCATCGGTAGCTGGTGGCCAGCCTCGGTTCCGGTTTCCGGGGTATGAGGCAAAGCCAAGATTTCTTTTTCGATTTCGTTATTGCATGACCAGCGAGGTGATGAGGATTCGAACGACCTTGGCGTCGCCATAGGCGGAGCGGATCTCGGCCGACAGTTCCTCTTTGAGCGCTTCACGCCGGGCCGGGTCCTTGAGTTCGGTCGCCGACAACTGTCCGAGTTCGGTCACCAAGATGTCCTTGGCAATGGCCGACTCGGCTTCGAAGTCCTTGCCGA
Organism: Acidimicrobiales bacterium; assembly: GCA_038212405.1. GTDB lineage: Bacteria > Actinomycetota > Acidimicrobiia > Acidimicrobiales > SZUA-35 > JBBQUN01. The sequence continues at coordinate 29,042 of JBBQUN010000014.1, forward strand.
TGATCGTGTCGTCGAGCACCACGGCGAACTGGATTCGCAGGTACGTGATCTCGGGATCATCGATGTTGAGCACCATCTCGGGCAGCTCGAAGATCTCGCCTTCGACGATCGGCATGGTCGTGGTGACCACCACGCCATTGGCGTCGAGCACCGGCTCTTCGGCCGGCGCCGGCTTGAGCACGAACTGATAGACGAGGCCGGCGACGACAAGGCCACCGATGGCCATCATCTTCGGGTCTTTGCCCTTTTTCTCTTCCTCGCCGTCAGCGTCGGCCGCTGCTTCGGGCTTCTTCTTCTTCGCCATGTGCGGTGATCTTTCGTGCGGGTCAGGTGCGGGACATCAGGGCTCGAGGCCCGTCTGAATGGGGTCGATCTCTACGGGGTCGAGGATCGAACCGACACCGTTCGTCCCCTCGCCGCCAGTCTCGGCACCATCGACGCCGGTATCAGTCGAATCGTCGACAGCCAACGGGTCTCGCCCCTCGACCGCTGGAATCTCACCGTCGAAGATGAGGCTGTCGTCGATGGCGTTGATCACGTCGACGTTGCTGTCGATCAGTCCATCGATGGTGATCACCACCTCGACTCGCCGGTTGATGGCCCGGCCCTCCTTGGTCGAATTCGTCGCCCGTGGTCGAGTGTCGGACAGCGCAATGGCGCCCATCCGCACCTCGGGCACGTCGCCGAACTGGTGGAACCAGCGAACGACTGCCGACGCACGAGCGCCGCTCAGTTCCCAGTTGCTCGGCCAGCTCCCACCGGTCGGCACGTTGTCGGTGTGCCCTTCGACCTCGATGAAGTTGTTGATCGTGTTGAGCACCTGCGATGTCTGGCCCAGCACGACCGGTGCGATGTCATTGTCGAACCTGGCCTCACCCGACTCGAACAGCATGCGGTCGGGAAAACGGATGACGATGCCGCGTTCGTCGATCTCGACCGAGACCGAGTCCTCGGCGCCAACGGCGCGGAATCGCTCCTCCAACATCTCTCTCACCGCTTCGGCATTTTCTGGGGTCACGGTGCCGCCCGTTTGTTCGAGCTCGCCGTCCATGCGGTTGATCAGTTCGCGAACGTCTTCACTTGGCACCACTGACAGCCCGACGGTCAGGGCAATGCCGTTGCCGGATTCGAGCAGCGACGGCGCGTTGGCCTCGGCCGGGTCGGAGATGCCGAGGGCGGTGACGATGCCGACCTTGAAGTCGGCGAACTTGGTTTCATCGGTCAGCGCGAAGGCGTAGAGCATCACGAAGAACGCCATGAGCAGCGTCATGCCGTCGGCCCAGGAGGCGAGCCACGCTTCGTCTACCCCTTCGTCCTCGACGGGCGGCTTCTTCTGTCTAGGCACTCTTGGACTCCAAGATTGCCTCTCGCTCCGACGGCGGCAGGAACGCGGCCAGCTTGCCGGCAACGGCTCTCGGGTTCGAGCCGGCCTGCACCGAGAGGATGCCCTCGATGATCAGTTCACGACCCTTGACCTCAGCCGCCGAGAGCGCCTTGAGCTTGCCGGAAATCGGGGTGAAGACCACGTTGGCGAGGAACGCTCCCCACAGGGTGGTGAGGAAGGCAACGGCCATCGATGGGCCGAGCGCTCCTGGATCGTCGAGGTTTCCGAGCATGTCGACGAGGCCGATGACCGTACCGATCATGCCCATGGCCGGGCCCATGCCCGCAGCCGTCGCCCAGAACCCGGCGCCGATCTTGTGGCGGGCCTGCATGTTCTCGACCTCGAGTTCGAGCATCTCGCGAACGACCTCGGGGTCGGTGCCATCGACGGCGAGCTCCATGCCCCGGCGGAAGAACGGATCGTCGATCTCATCGAGGCGCGACTCCAACGCGAGCAGTCCTTCTTTGCGGGCGAGGTCGGCGAAGTCGACCAACTTGGTGACGATCTCGGTCGGATCGGTCCCGAGGCCACCGGTCAGACCCTTGACCGCAGCCTTGAGACCGCTGATCGTTGCCGGCATCGTGTTGTTGGCGACGGTCACGCCGATGGCGCCACCGAGCACGAGGATGATCGACGGAATGTCGGACAAGAAGATGGCGATCGGGTTGAGCCCGGCCATGAAGCCAGCGCCGAAGATGGCGCCGATTGCCACGAGAATGCCAATGATCGTTGCCGGATCCATTAGTTGCGCTCCCTGCGAAGAGCGGCTTCGCCATCGAGGTTCCCCGCTTGATCAGCGCCGTCTTCCTCGTCGGCGTCGGCCGGGCCGATGATCAGGCGAAGTGGCGGTGAGGGATCGAAGGGCTCGGACTGCGCATCTCGGTAGGCAACCCGCAAGATCTCGGATCGATACTCGAGGACGAGTTCGACGATCTCCTCCACTGTTTCGTGAACGAGGATCTTCTTTCCATCGACCATCGTGACCACCGTGTCGGGGTTGGCCTCGACACGTTCCATCAGATCTGGATTGAGGGCGAGGGTCGAACCCGTCAGCCGTTTGAGGAGAATCATTGTCCCTGTGCTCCGACGTTGGTTGCCAGCGTCCTTGCTGGCGCTCCTCAGTCTCGGAAGCCGACCACGCAGTGTGAGTGCTACGCGCGACAAGTCCCAAAGCGGAGGAGTTCAAAGCTCTGAGGTTCCCAGCCGATCTGAAAAACCTCAGGGGCTACCAGCACGGTCGTGCTGGTAGCCCCTGAAGTTGGCTGAGTTGGTTGGTACGCCCTGAGCCTCGAGCGCCCGGCTAGCGCATGAAGTCGAGGAGGCTGCGGCTCATGGTGCGAGCGGTGGTCGACATGAGGGCTTCGTAGCTGGTCTCGGCGGCTCGCAGACCCATGATCGCCTCGGCCATGTCGGCATCTTGGGTTTGGGAGATCCGATTGCGAGTCGACGTCTGCTCGTCTTCGAGGCGAATCTGGGCCGAGTCGAGTCGGTTCACCGAAGCGCCGACCTTGCCGAGCTCGTTGCGGACGAGTCGCATGCAGGAGTCGATTGCGTCGAGACCCTGCGAGGCGGTTGCGGTGTCGCCGTCCTCGAGCGCATCGGCGATGGCCGTCAATCGCTCGAAGATCGAGCCATTCATCGGATCCGTGGGGTTCGACTCGCCGAA
>JBBQUN010000015.1:0-31463 GCA_038212405.1 Acidimicrobiales bacterium
GACTGCTCTGCATGGCGTGCAAGCGGTCCTCATTCTGACGATGGCCAGCAACTTCGCCATCACGCTGACCTCGACGTTTCCCGAAGGCCCGCCCGGCACTCGGCGGCCGACTGCCGACAGCCTCTTCGACGTGCGCATCGGCGCAGCGATCGCCGTGTTCCTGGGTCTGGCTGCCCTGGATCATCTGATCACCGCAACGGTGGCTCGCTCGGCCTACGAGCGCGACCTCCAGCACGGCATCAACCGCTTCCGATGGATCGAGTACTCCTTCAGTGCAACCCTGATGGTTCTGCTCATCGCGTCATACAGCGGCATCACCGACATCACCGCTGTCATCGGTATCGCAGGCGCAAATGTGGGAATGATCTTGTTCGGTTGGCTCCAAGAGCGGATGAACCCTCCGGGCCGTTCGTCCACCACGATGCTGCCATTCTGGTTCGGCACGATCGCCGGCCTCGCCCCATGGCTTGCCATTCTCGCCAACATCGTCGGTTCGGAAACGGTCCCCGGCTTCGTCTATGGCATCGTCATCGCCCAATTCCTGTTCTTCTTCAGTTTCGGCCTCAACCAGTGGCTGCAGTACCGCAAGGTCGGGCGATGGTCCGACTATGCGTTCGGCGAGAAGACGTACCTCGTGCTCAGTCTCGGCGCCAAGTCCGTGCTGGCGTGGCAGATCTTTGGCGGCTCGCTCGGGAACTGATCAAGATTTCTGAGAAATGCCCACCGGTCGCTGCCCGTGTGACGTACCGCGGGCGCAGTATCGAACGTGCCAACGGGTGTTGGCGCCGCGGCCGTGCAGGTCGGCGTGGCGCCGGTCGAGATCCGAAGCAGCGAAGTGAACCGTGCTCGTTGCTGCCCCTCCCCCGACCGCTCAAGGGTCAGGCTGTGGGCTTGCCGCATGCATGACCGGCGACGCCTCGTCGAGGCCAACAAGCTCGAAATCAACAGGATCGTGCGCCGCCATCGCGGCAAAAGCGTGTCGCTGTTCGGTTCCGTGGCCCGAGGCGACGAAACGCCCACCAGCGACATCGACTTCCTCGACGAGTTCGAACCCGGCAGCTCACTGTTCGACCTGTTCCACATCAGCGAAGAACTCGAAGCACTCCTCGGTATACCCGTCGACGTCGTCTCCACCGGCGGACTCAAAGAACGCGACCACCACATCCGGCAAGAAGCCGTACCCCTGTGAGCCGGAACGACAACCAAGGCGTCGCCGACGTCCTCGACGCAGCAAACGAACTCGCCAACATCACAGCCGTCGGCAGCGACACGTTCGCATCGAGCTCGCTGCACATTCGCGCCTCCGAACGGCTCCTGGAAATCATCGGCGAGGCGAGCAACTCTGACACCGGCGACGCTTCACGTTGAAGCACCGGGTTCGGTAGAGCCGCTTCCGAAACTCGAGGTTCTTCATTCGTCATTCAGTACAGGAGTGAGAGGCTCTTGGTGAGGAGGACGTTCGCAGCAAAGGCCTCTCGGTGGGCGAGGCGCCAGCCGTCGGGGGTCGACCGCCACAGGTCGTGACGGTGACCGGCCAGGATCTCGACCTGGCGTTGGCGACGGTGGCGATATCGGCCAATGGAGCTACCCACACTCGTCGTGGCGAGGACCACACGATCCCAGCGGCAATCGACGCCGCCCGCCGCCGGGACCGCTGGGCCACCTCAGCCGCGCGATGCAGCAGCCTTCCTGGTCATCGGGGCGACGACTACTCCCGAGGGTGCTTTGCCTTGGTCGAGCGATCCGGCCTGTCCACCGACGGCGTCGAGACCCATGTCCGCCCGCGTCATGGCGATGATCGATCCGTATTCACCGCGACACAGGTAGTTCCAGTCGCTGATGACCGAATGCATCTCGCTGAGCACCCCCTGGTACTGCGCTTCGGTTCCGTACTTGCTTGCGTGCTCGAGATCGAGCGCGAGCTGGTCCCAGCGGTTTTGGAGTCCCCAGCATTGTTGGTCACCGAGGATCGTGGGACGGCTCATTCGGGCGCTTGCGACGCTCGGTATGGCGAGCAGTATCGCCCCGGCGAGGGTGCAGGCGGCAAGTCTCCGAAGCATCCTGGAAGAGTGGTTGGCGGTCATGGCATTCTCCTTTGTCAGGCGGGATCGCACGGTGCGGGTTCCCTCTCGACACTCGACCACGAGCGGCTGGCCCTGCCGTCGGGGGTTTCCCGTTTCGTGCATGGGGATCGAGCCGACCAGACCAGTCATGCACTTCGTCAATCGAGGACTCTCGGGCACATGGCCGTGAGTTCGAGGACCTCCCCGCCGGCCAGCGACTGTCGGCAGCCGATCGTCTCGCCGATCAGCGTGATGGTGGCATCGGTGGCGTCGACCAGATGCAGGTTGCCGTCCGCTCGGGTTCGGCGCGCAGCAACGTTGCTGGTCGACGATCGCAGGAGACACCGCGGGCAAGGGATGCTGGCACTACCTCGGTTGGTGTAGCAGCACTGTTTTCGATCGACGGCTGATCCGCCATCATGGACCGCGTCATGAAGGATCCTGCTGAGCGTCTGGATGCAAGCGTGATCGCCGAGTCGACGGACCCGAGTCCCGATCTGGTGCGTGTGCTGGTCGTCGACGACCAGTTGCCGCTTCGCGCCGCAGCCCGTGCGGTCATCTCGAGGATCGAGGGCTTCGAGCTCGCCGACGAGCCAGCCCTGGTCCAATGCACTAGGTCGCCGGTCGAGGCGGGCCTGCAGGCGATGCGAAGCGTCCTTGGTCCGACCAGCTCGAATCAGGGTGTCGATGAGCGTGTCTTCGAAGACTTCTCGCTGGGCGTGGGAGCCGCCGAGCAACGGAAATTGCTGCTCGATGGAGAGGAGCCGATCGGCCGAACCAAACAACCGGCCGCTTCTCAGGCGTCGTGCGCCTTCAGCGCTTCGATGAGTTCTTTCTTGTTCAGCTTCGAACGGCCGTGCAGATCTAGCTCACGTGCACGATCGTAGAGCTCGCCTTTGGTCCACTCCTCGTACGCCGAAGGCTGCTCGTGGGCTTCGGGATCGTCGGCTGGCTGGTCGTCCGAGACGGTAGTGGTATCAGCCGTGGTGGTACCGGACGCAGCCCGGCCCGACCCGGTCGCCTCGTTGGCGGCGACTTCCCCGGTGTGCGGGTATATGCCGCCGACACGTCGTGGTTCCCCTCTCCCGTCCTTCGCGTCAACTCCGGTGGTGGCGCGTGTGGCCTCTGCCGGAGTCGAACTGGACTTCGCGTTGTTCGAGTCGTCGGGATCGTTCGTGCGCAGCTGCGCGACTCGGATCCGAGTGAGGTTCATGACAAAGGCAGCGCGACCAGGAAGCTGGTCCTCTACACGATTCACGAGAGCGAGGCGACGTCGAACTGGTCCTCGCCGAGCACGAGTGACAATGAAAGCAGGCATGGCGGTCCTCCTGATAGAGCGGTTCCTTCACGTTCGGCTTTACCCACGTCGTCGAAAAATACTCACGACTTTCCTCGCCCGCCTGCAGTGCACGGATTCCCACAGCCGTCGCACCACATGACAATCACCAGCCGGGAGAGACGGCCGGCGCTTCCTCGATCAGCCGGTCGACCGCACGGCGGGCCATGCCCACATTGTCGAACCACAACCCGATCTGCAGATCGCCGATGACCCCGAACTGTTCCCCTTCCCAACTGGACGGTAGTTCGTTGATCACCGCTTCCTCGTGTTGGACGTCGAGCACATGGCGTGGCTCGACGGCAACGCTCCACACCAGCAGCCCCACCACGGTCGCTGCTACAGCTGTGCCGATGCGACGCCTCGTGAACCACCCGTCCGGGGCGGCGTTCCTCGTCTCGGGGCCCTTGAGCCGGCTTGAACTCGAGCCAGCCATCGCAGCTGTCCCGTCGACCTGCGGCTCGACCTCGTCGGGCGTGGGCACACTCGTATTCGACATGGTGACGTCAATCGAGGTGGGAGCCGACCTGCCCAGCTTCGTCACTGCGGCCCCGCTCTGCCATCTCCCGTTCGAAAGCCTCCCGCTGGGTCGTGCTGTCGGAGCCCTCGGCCATTTCTCGATAGATCTCCTCCGGCGACTCTTCAGCCCTGCTGCGATTTTCAACCCTGTTGTGATCTACATGGTCGTTGACCATCGTGTTTCCTCCTGAGGTCTGTGAGGTCTGATTCGAGAGCGGTATCCATCCGCTCTCGAATCGAAATATGGTGAGGTCGTTGCGGCGATCGCCGGCCTGCGGGATCGACACGCGCCCACGATCCAGATCCTCACCGAGCGATGCCGCGGTTGGGCTCTATTCTGGGAGTCGCTCGCCGTTGGTGATGTCGGCGTGTTCCATTTCGTCGCTCCGTGTCTCGATCTCAGAATCTTCGGTTCCCGGCTCCGGTTGGCGATCCTTCCAATCCGGTCCGTCGCCGTCTGGACCAACTCGCTCTGACTTCTTGACGGTTGATCGGTCGAAAGGGTCGGACATGATCGGGCTCCTCGGGTGTGGTGGGACGTTGGCACGACGTTGCTGCTCCTGGCGTTCCCAACTGATCCAGCCCCAATCCTCCAATATACGTATGACTTTCGGGCGGTTTCGAGGGTGTTCACGGTGCTGAGGGACCATGCCGGGATGAGCAACTTCCCGTCCATGACCCGATCCACCAACGCTGTTGGAGAGCACCGCTACGCGCTCGGTGACCCGCTGGCCGATTCGTATCTGATGTTCGTCGCTGGCCGGTCACGACCCAAACACGCTGCGGGCGGTCGCACACGACCTGAAAACGTTCTTCACCGTCATTCGACAAAGACCCGACGATCGTTGCCGCAGCCGACATCTTCGCTTTCATCGCCCAGCAACGCGGTGACCGCACCGTGATCCGACTCAGCGACTGCGAGTCAGGTCTATCAGCCCGCACGATCGCCCCCCGGCTCTCATTGATCTCAGGCCTCTACGCCTAGGGATGTGGTCGCGCCGAGGCTGGCGCCCAGACGTTGTTCCACGACGTTCACCTGGGCAGCTGACAATGGCAGCAGTTCACCGTCGCTCAGTTCGGAGGCGGTTCTTGCCCGCTGCAGGCTTTGCCGAGCCCGATCTCGACAAGTTGCTCGTTTCCTCCGACACGCACAACGACTTCCGCACACATTGGCTCAGTCACCCAATAGCCGCCAGGAAGCACCTGCCAATCTTCCGACACAGTGCAATCCACCGTCACCGCGCTCGCGGGCTGCGCCGGTCCTCCCCATCCGATGGCCAACACTGGCCGAAGTTCCATGGGAACTCGTAGCTCGATCGCTTCGTCGCCTCGCCAGACCAGGCCGGTCTTGGCGAAGTAGTAGATACTCCCGTCCTCTGCCACCCGTTCGGCCGTTTGGAGCGCGTTCGGGTAGGTCCGACTTGTCGGCAAGGCAACTGCACCGAGAACCTGTTCGAAGTCGTCCGGCGGTTCCGCGTCAGTGGCGAAACAACTGAGCTCGTCGAGTTCAGCGATTCCCAACTCGGCGGGGAGGGTGGCGCTCGCGCCTTGTGTTGCTCCCGTGGTTTCCTTCGTCGACGTCGGGCTGCTGGAACTTCCACCTGGTCCGCTGCAGGCGGCTGCGAGTACTGCGAGTCCTACGGCCAAGGCAGTTGATGGGCTGAGTGTCGGCTCCATGTCACGATGATGCCAGACGCGTCCAGAATCAGGCTTCGGCTGCACGATGATCCAGGCCAACGATCCTCTGAGGACCGACATTTCGGCGGCAACTCAGAAGGGCCTCGACTATCCCATATCGCTCGCTGCGCTCGCTCGAACGAATGCCCCAGACCGCCGGATCTGCGTCCGTGCCGCGTAGCGGGTGGCTATCGCTTGGCTGGGAGTGTGTCGGTCTGGAGGAGGTACTCGGCGCTTTCGGAGAAGGCGGTCATGACGGCGCCCCGGTCGGTTCCCTGGTCGAGGAGTCGTGTCCAGAACGCCCTGCCTTGGGCATCGGGCGTGCGGTCTAGCACATTGGCGTAGACGAGGTCGACGAACTGGTCGTTGCGGAGCGATCCGTAGGTCGTGGTGAACTCGTCGCTCGACGCGAACTCGGTGCTGACGTCATCGATCCCGATCGTCTCGGTCAGTCCCGCCCAATAGCAGAATCCTTCCGGGTCGGGGACTCGGTCGAAGTAGGCGCGGTAGAGACGTGAGACCTCGCCTTCGCTGTCGAGATGGGCCGGAGACGTGGAAGTCGCTACCACGAACTCGGCGGAATCGCTGAAACCGACCATGACCGAACCCCTGCTTGCCCCGGCACCAAGTTGGTTCGTCCAGAAGCCGAGCCCGTCTGCATCGGCTGCACGGCCGAGCACGTTGCGATAGATCAGATCGACGAACTGGCGGTTGTCGAGCGTTCCGTAGCTAGCGGCGAACTCGGGGGACGAAGCGAACACTGATGAGATCTGTTCGATCGGCATCCCGGCAGCTCGTTGGGACCGCCAGTAGCTGAGACCGGCTGAATCGGTTGCTCGACCGAAGTAGGCGCGGTAGAGCCGCTCGATCTGGCCGGTCATGGCCATTGGTTCGGGTGGGGCAGGCGTGCGACGCCAGAGATCGAAAACGAACAGCGACGATTCGTCGGCCTGCGTGACGATGCGGAGTCCGCTGTCCCCGCCCGTCGACACAGCTGGCTGCAGGCGTCCTGTCGCTGAGCGACCGTTATCGATGGCAGCGACGATGGTCCATTGCCCGGTGGAGAGGTCGATCCGGACGATCTCGGTGTCTCGTTTGGATCGTGGCTGGCCAACGACCCACCCGTTCGCTTGGCCTTCCTCGAGTACGGCGTAGCCGCTGCTCGTGATGGCGTGTATCGCCCGGAGTTCCTCACCCACCCGGAACACGTCAGACGCTCCGTTCCCGTCCATTGGGTAGCGGGCGAACAAGGGCCGCGGGGACGTACCCGAGATATCGAGGGAGCCCACGGCGATCACTGCGTCCTCGACCTCGACGAGATCTGCCACCTTGATGCGGTCGCGGCTGTCGGAGACCGGCATCGCGAACGGTGGTTCGCCATTGATCGAGAGCCAGCCGTCCTCCAGAGCGAACGCGTTTGCTGACACAGCCGTTATGTCCCCGACCAGCGGAACGGTGCGATCGACAACGATCGCACCGGTCTCCACGTCCACCACGAGCGCGACCGCGTCGCTCCCACCGAACGGGATCAGAACGATGCCGGACAGGACCCGGTCCCCGAGATCGAAGGCGCCAACCCCAAACACATGATGATTGGCGCGGCCAACCTCACGGACCGTCGACAATCGGCCGTCGGGGGCGATCCTGCTGTAGCGGATCGCCGGCCGGTCACCATCGTTCGGGAACGACGCCAGCCACACCGTGCCATCCCATCCGACCGCCATACGGGGCGCGGACGCAAACCCCGGAATCACGACCTTTCCATAACCCGAGTCCAGTTGTCGTGAAGGGTGGAAGCGACGCACCGCCCACGTGTTCACCGTGCCCGGACCGCTGTAACCCGACTCGAGTGTCATCTCGTAGATGCGATGATTGGCGTCGACACCGAGCTGGTAGAGGGCGGGTCCAGCACTGACCGTGGCTTCGGTCCGGATCACGCACGGATCAACGATCTCAGCCCCCACAGGAGCAGGATGCAGAACCGCAGCGGCAAGCAACGCCACAGCGAGCCCAGCCACGACCCGCAGCCCAAAGCGGCGTTTCGAGACGACGTCGAGGCGGTCAGGGTCGGTAAACACACACACGGCCATCGGGTTGCGGGATGAGCTTGGCGACATCGCCGTAGGCGTCGACATGATGGTCGTACCATGCCTGAGCGTCGGCCTGGGTCCTGAAGTCGGCGCAATCCTTGGTATCGCCGGGGTTTGTGGGTGGCAGAGGATCGAACGGATATCGCGTGATGAACTCGTCATTGGCGACAATCCAGCGAACCACACCGGACTGGGTCAGCCCGTTCTCCATCTCACCGAGCCAGTAGGCGACACCGGCAGGTTCGCCGGGACGGCCGAGCATGTTCTGATACAGCACCGCCAGGAACGCTTCGTTCGACAGTTCCCCGTATTTCGCCTGGAACTCCGCCGACCTCGCGAACCCCCACGACATGTCATCCGGGTTGGCCCCCAGCCGAGCCGTGTCGATCCAGTACTTCGAACCGGCAACATCAGGATCACGGTTCAAGAACGCCCGATAAAGACGAAGCATGTCGGCATCTGCGCTTCGATAGTCGACAGCCGCCCGGACCTCGTCCAGCGTCTCGGCTCCAGCCACATAACCCCACTGCGAACCAGGCCAAGGAAGCGCCACATCGAACGACTCCGCCGAGAAATCGAAGCCATGGCGCTGATCATCGTACCCATCGACACGGGGCTGGCAGCTCACCGTCCCAATGTCATTCCCCCTACACCGAGGAGCGCACCACGGCCCGCCCTCCCCGCACCATCGTGCCGGGCCCCACGATGGCAGCAGGAGGCGATCTGCCACACGATCTCTACACCTTCGTCATCGAAGATGCCCTCGAACTCGAGAGCGGATTCTGGGGATGCGTCGCAGCCGGCGCAACCTTCAAGACCCTGGGACGCAAACCTACGCCGCAGGGACGAGCCGCCATCGCCCGCCACCTCGATGATCTCGACGACGCCGAGAAGCAGGTCAATGAGATCTACTTCAACCTGGCGGGCTCGAAAGCCGACGCCACTCGACGCCGAACTCAACTCGATGCTTCTGCGTTGGCGAGGATTGGGCGAGCGCGACGAGTTGGTGCTCCATTGGCCACTCCAGCGCAGCGTTGCCCGTCGGGCCTGACGCCGAGCCGACTCGAGCTGCAAGAGTCTCCGCAATGTCGCATGAGCGTCGAGTTGACGACCGTCTCTGCGTGGTGCGCGCCGGTCGCATCGAACAGCGTCGAGGTGATCCGTCAACGCCAGGCCTGACAACACAGCGGCTATTCGTCGGTCGCTCGACTGCTGTTGTCGGTCGCAGCGCAACACCTCAACCGCAAAGTGATCAACGAGTTTGGACGGCTCAGGCCTCGGGTACTGCCAACCTGCCCAAGTCACCAGACCTTTGGAGAAAATCGTTGTGAGCAGCATTTGGACCTACGGAGGCCAAACCGGACGAGACCATCAGGCGTCGATCGTCGGATATGAGGTTGAAGTCGTTGATGGGAACATTGGAGAGGTGACCGAGGAATCGGTCGAAGTCGACAGCAGCCATCCATGGATGGGGCTTTGACCACGAGCAGAAAGGAATCAGTGCGATGGTGGAGATTCGAGAAGTAGCGACATTGCATCCGGTGGTCGTTCTGACAACGACAAGGGCAGATGATGCGGCTCGGCTGATGGGCGAATTGGGGATCGGCGACGTGATCGTGACCGATCCGGTCACCGGAGCCGTTGGTGGCATGTTGACCGACCGCGACATTGCCGTGCGACTTGTCGGCAGCGGTCTCGATGCGCCGAGCACCGAAGTATCCAAAATCTACACGCCGAATGCGGCAACGATCGGTGCGAGTGAAGATGTCGGACGGGCGCTGGAGCTGATGCGTTCCGGCGCCGTTCGTCGGCTCCCGGTCGTCGACGCCGATGGCCGGCCGATAGGCATAGTTTCGGTCGAGGACCTCGCTCGATCGGACCAGGTCAGCGACAGCGAATTTCGGGAGACTCTACGAGCACTGGCCGAGGCATACCGGGCCAACCGAATATCGGCCACCCGGCCATAGCCATCGAGGATGGTGGTCACGAACTCGAAACCAACGGCCCACCCCTGTAGGGATGGTTAGGCGAACGACGTGCACGGAGCCGCCAAGCGAACTGGAGAAGTCGTGGTCGACCCGCACGATCGGCCGGCGATGGCTACGATCGCCACCGTGCCGATCCGCCTGCTGTTGGCTGAAGACAACGTACTGCTACGAGACGGGCTGGTCCGACTGTTCTCGCAGTCGGACCACATCGAGCTCATTGGATCATGCGGCACCTATGACCAGCTCGTTGCGCTCGTCGACGCCAATCCGCCCGATGTGGTATTGACCGACATACGGATGCCTCCGACGTTCACCGATGAAGGCGTTCGCGCAGCATGTTGGATGCGCGAGGCGCATCCAACCGTCGGAGTCGTGGTGCTGTCGCAGTACGCATCACCGGGGTACGCCCACGCTCTGTTCGAGAACGGCTCGGACGCTCGGGCGTATCTCCTCAAGGATCGTGTCGCCGATGTCGACGAAGTGCTGTTCGCGATCGAAGCGGTTGCGGGCGGCGGATCCGTCGTCGATCCGAAGATCGTGGAGGAACTCGTCTCGGCTCGGGCTCGCCGGCCGAAATCACCGATCGATCACCTCACTCCTCGTGAGCGCGAGATCCTCGCAGAGATCGCATCAGGCAAGTCGAACATCGCCATTGCGAACACGGTCTTCTTGTCGGCGCGCGCCATCGAGAAGCATTCCAACTCGATCTTCGCCAAACTCGGTCTCATCGTCGAGCCTGACGTCAATCGGCGAGTCAAGGCGGTGTTGCTGTATCTCGCTGCTGAGCGTGACGAAGTCGAGTACCAGTCCAGGTCGACGCACGATTCACTGTGATGTCGAGGCTCGCCGAAGCATCCGGTTCGGGGGTCGCATCGATCGATGTCGCAGTACTCATCGTCGTCATGGACGGATGAAGCCTCCGAGCGTGCGACCATGCCGCCGTTGCCAGGGCGCTGTGGCCGGACACGGCAGCCAGGAACTGCGAGCGCTCGATGGCGAGGACGGACACTGGCTCGATTGCGGTGACCGTGGCGGTGCGGGGCAGATCCGCCAGTAGCGCGATCTCACCGAAACCCGCCGGACGACTGATCCTGCGAACCAGCGCATCGTCGACAACTACCTCGGCTGTTCCGCCCGCCATCACGAAATAGTGTCGGCCGGGGTCGCCTTGGCGCACGATCTGCGCGCCCTTGGCGAACTCGATCAACTCGGTACCTCGAGCAAGGCTCTCCAGCACTGGTCCCGGCAGTGAGCTGAAGAGGCTGGTATTGCGAAGAAGTCGGATCTCGACCACGGGAGCGTCGGCGTGCGCTTCGGCATGACGAAGTCCGTGTGCGGTCATCATCAGCACCAACCCGAAGAAGGTCGCGACTCCGAAGAGCGCAGCTCCGAGACCGGCCCGTGCGATCAAGACCTGCACCATGACCGAGCCGCAGAGCATGCCGATGACCGACAGCAATTCGAGGATCGCAAAGACAGAAGCCAACGCGTCCTGCGGCGCGCACCGCTGGAGCAGCATCCGTCCGCAGAGGTCGATCAGCGAGCGGGCGACCCCCACAACGGGCAGCACCAACAGCGTGGTCACGATCACGGTGGATGCGCCCAATGCCGCCATCGAGGCGGTCACCACACCCAGACTGACGATCATCACGATCGACAGTTGTCTGCGTCCGACGATCATCACCGACGCTGCACCGCCAGCGACCGCACCCACCCCGAACAGTGCGCTGAGCAGACCCGGCCCGGCCGCACCGAGGTCGAGCACCGCAAAGGCGAGGTTGACGGTCAGCAGATCGAGCGCGCCGATCAGCGCATACTGAGCGCCGAGAACGACGAGCAGCGGAGTCGATCCTCGCTGGGTCGCCATCGTGCGTGCGGCCTGGATCAGCGAGACGGTTCGTCTCGCCGGTTCGCTGCTCGCCGGTTCACTGCCCGCCGGTTCACTGCCCGCCGGTTGCCCGGTCGAGACGAGGACAGCAGTCGGCACCGCTGCGGGCGGAAGCATGCGGGGGTCATCGATTCCGAAGATGAGGGCTGCGCCGGCCATGTTGAAGAGGGCGCAGACGGCGAAGACGAGTGCAGGTCCGTCGATCAGGAAGAGGGCACTTGCGAGCAACGGCCCTGCAAGCACGCTCAGGCTGTCGGCGTTTCCGGTGAGCAGATTGGCGGCGACGAGGTCGGAGGGTGAGACGACGATGTCGGGCACGACGACGGAGATGGCCGGGCGGATGAAGGTGATGCCCGTGACGGCCACCCCAACCGCGCCGATCACGGCCAACATCGGCGCGCCGAGCAGCGCCAGGAGGCCCGCACCGGCCAACGATGCGGCCACGATCGAGAACACGATGAACAAGACCCGAGCCGGCCGGGCTCCGTCAGCAACACGACCAGCAAAGGGTGCAACGACTGCCGTCGGGATCAGCAGCCCGATCGAGGTGGCACCCGCAGCACCGGATCCGCCTTCTTGGTAGGCGTACACGAGGACGGCGACCCACAGTGCCCACTCGCCGATCACAGACCCGGCATAGGCTCCCAGCACTCGGATCAGCCGCGGGTTGCCGAGTGCCGTGCGCAGGGAAGGTCGTCCGTCCATCCCGGCAACCTACGTGAACCGAAGACAGCGATCGATCGTGCTACCACGACGCGCAGGGCGTGCGATCACGAGTTCGCCGGTCTCACTGACCATCACGCGAAAGTCGGGAGATCCGCTTGGAAGCCGCTCGCCGTGCCGGCAGGAACGCCAGAACGTTCGCACCGAGTAGGGCCATCGCGGCCAGGCCGGCGAGCGCCGGCAGTGAGACCTGCGCTCCCGGTACGATCCCCAGTGCATCCGTGAGGAGAGACACGATCAACCGGCCGCCGATGATGCCGGTGGGGACTCCAACCGCCAGCGCGATCAGCCCGACGACCATTGCCTGCCAGTGCACGATCGCTCGGAGTTGGCGGCTGTCCGAACCGAGCGCACGAAGGATCGAGAAATCCTGACGACGGCCACGTGTCGAGGAGGCGAGCAGGTAGGCGAACCCGATCACCGCAAGCGATGTCACGACCATGGCGAGGAGGTAGGGCGCAGCCGTGACTCGTTCGAGGGCGCGCAGGCTGGTCGGGGTGACCAGCGCGTCGGGAGGGCTGAAGACAGTGGCGGAAACCCTGGAAATGGCGCTGTCGGGTGCGTCGTTGCGGAAGTCGACCAATGCGACGTTCTGCGTCGCCGTCGGATTCAGCGCCGCAAACGAGTCGAAGATCATCGCCGCGCCGTTACCGGCACTGTCCGGGGTGACGACGGTACCGACGACGATGAATGGCCGGGCCGCGCCTTCGGTTCCCGTGACCTCGACCGTGTCACCAATGGCCACCCCGATGCGCCGCTGCACCTCGGCGCCGATGCCGATTTCGCCATCAGCGAGCGGGAGCCGACCGTCGATGACGATCGGGCCGATGGCACCTTTGACCTGATCGAATCCGATCGTTGCGGTCTCGAAACCGTTGATCGTGACCGAGCCGATGTTGATGCCGGTGACGGCCACGACATCAGGGTCATCCGCAATCGGGTGGATCATGTCCTCTTCGGCGTAGGTGTAGGGATTGCCGAAGAGTGCCTGGTAGGAGACACCCCATCGGTCGGGGTGCCCCACGATCGAGGTGAGGGACATTCCGACGACCATCGATCCGACCAACCCGGCAACCATGAACGCTCCGGCAAGCAGCGACGGCCATGCGCCGAGGTTGCGCACGGTCGACGTAGCGAATCGGGTGCCGACGCTGAGGGCCACCGATGCGCCGCGATCGGCCAACGCATCGCCCAGCCGCTGGCGGTTCCGGTTGACCGATCGGCGCAAATGGCTCAGCCCAATGAGAACAGCGGTCACCACCACCTCGATCGTGAGGGCTACGACGCCGAGGAGCACCACCACCCAATCCATCCGGGCACCAGTATCGGGCTCGAAAAGCTCGAGCAGGCCAATCGGAAAGTACCCGGTGACAACCCATGCGATCAGAGCGGTGATCGGCGCAGCGATGCCCGCTGCGATCAGGCCCTCGATGCTGCGTTCGATGGCAAACTCTCGGCGGGTCCAGCCGAGAGCGGACAATGACTGACGTTCCGATTCGTCGATGCGCAACGTGCGAGCGGCGACTTGGGCGATGACGACTGCGGCTGCAAGGGCCGTGACCGAGCTGACAAACCACAGGGCGCTGACCTGAAAGCTCACCGC
The DNA here is from genome assembly GCA_038212405.1 of Acidimicrobiales bacterium. GTDB lineage: Bacteria > Actinomycetota > Acidimicrobiia > Acidimicrobiales > SZUA-35 > JBBQUN01. The sequence continues at coordinate 13,888 of JBBQUN010000015.1, forward strand.
GCGCCGAGCGCTGGTGCTCACGATCCGAGTCGGAACGGCGAACGCATCGACGCCGCCCTCCATGCCTCTAACCGCGTTGATGATCTCGCCGGGATCGGTACCGTCACCGAGTTGCATTGCCATCAACGACTGCACCACACCAACATCGGCGTACACGTCGAGAAACGCCGGGGAGAACACCAGCTGTTGCGATGACTCGTCGAATTCGTTCGGTGCCTCGGTGACACCCACCAGCGTCGCGGTGAAGGTCGGCCCCTCCGTAGGTACGTCGGGCCCGATGTACCCCTCCACCTGGCGCTGGTCGAAGGTGCGAACCGTGAAGGAGTCCCCGATCTGTGTCCCGTCGGCGCTGAGCTCGTTCCACAGCATTCGGTTCACGACGAACTCGTCGGGGTTCGTCGGATCGGGGAACCTGCCCTTCACGATCCGAGTACCGAGACTGTCGACATCGCCGGCGAACGGGTTCGGGTCGAAGACGAGCGAATCGTCCGTCGGGTCGACGAGGAACGCCATGACGAAGGCGACGGCCTGTATCGACTCCACGCCCGGCAACGCCGCGATCTGATCCTTCAGCAAACGGCCACTCTGCTGCGTGATGAAGAGATCCGGATCGCCGCCATATGCATCGGTATAGCGATCCGGTGCCGACCCGGTGCGCAACGTTCCGGCCACGATGCCAGTTGCCACCCCGCTCAATACGCCGATGACCACACCGGCAACCACCACACGGAGCACGTTCCGACGCGTCCAGATCTGCGCCCGTATCCAGATCGCCAACATCCAGCAACCGTACGCACCCCTACCGGTTCGGACAATGGAGCTACCCACACTTGTTGGTGCGTCGAACTCACTGACCATCGAGGGAGCATCGCGACACCCGCTTCGAAGCTGCCCGCCGGGCCGGCAGGTACGCCAAGACATTCGCACCGATCAGGGCACCCGCGACCAGGCACCCGAGCAACGGAAGTGAGATCTGCGCTCCAGGGACGATCCCGAGCCTGTTTCGAACCCAATGGTGGCACCACGGCCGTCGAATGGGACCACCACCACGACTGGATTCCGCCCTCTCCAGAACTCGGAAGGGGGTGCTGACAACACCTCGATTGAGGTAGCAGCACGGTTTTCGATCGACGGTCGATCCGCCATGATGGACCGCGTCATGAAGGATCCTGCTGAGCGTCTGGATGCAAGCGTGGTCGCCAAGTCGACGGACCCGACTCCCGATCTGGTGCGTGTGCTGGTCGTCGACGACCAGTTGCCGTTTCGCGCGGCAGCCCGTGCGGTCATCTCGAGGATCCAGGGTTTCGAGCTCGTCGCGGAGGCGAAGTCGGGCGAAGAAGCGGTCGAGCTCGTCGATCGAATCCGGCCAGCCTTCATCCTGATGGACATCAACATGGGTGAGATGGACGGCATCGATGCCACACGGCGTATCACCACGGCGTACCCCGACACGTTCGTCGTTCTCGTGTCGACCTACACGGCCAACGACCTGCCCCACGCCGCCGGATCGTGCGGTGCGGCTGCGTACCTCAACAAGGACGAGCTCTCGCCTCGCGTGATCCGCACCCTCTGGGAAGCCGGCGGCGACCCTGCTTGGCGTGGGGTTTCGACCTGAGCTTCGGTCGGCGAGTGATTTGGTAGCGAAGTGCCGCTCAGGCCGTCTTCAACAGCGACGCCGGAGCGAGGCATCGTCCTCTGCGGCCGGCGATCAACGCGACGGCAACACCGACGACGACGATCGAGGTGAACAAGGCGCACACCGGGAGGAGGGGAAGCGCGGCGCCGGTGGCTGTCGCCTGCCTGATTGCGAAGCTCGAGAAGGCCGAACGTCCGACGATCAGGCCGACCGGAACGCCGATCGCGGCGGGCGTAACGGTGGAGGCCAGAGCTTGAAAACCCACCACTCGTCGGAGCCATGCGCTGTCGGCCCCAAGCGCGCGGAGCACGGCGACCTGTCGGTCATGACGGCGCACCCCCGTGTACAGCACATTCACGACGACGACGACGGCGAGTGCGGCGAGGATGACTGAAAGCGCGAACGGGACGAACGTGATTCGCGCCAGGCTGAGGATCGAGGGCGGCCTGGCATGTTCTGTGTCAACCAACGACATCCCCAGTGCCGTGGCAATGCGTTCGAGCGCGGCGCCCGGCGCCGTATGCCGGATCTCGACTCCGGCCGCCTGCGGCACCTGGTCGGGGGCCAACACCGCATAGCCGGTGCTCGTGAGAAGGACGCCGTTCCCGACGACGTCGTTGCCCTGGATGCCAGGAGGAATCACGAGCCCCGTGATTCGGTACGACGAACTGGTCCCGTCCATCGAGAGATCGATCAGGTCACCGATTCCCAGGTGGAGCTGTCGCGACGACCGTCGACCGATCGCCGCCTCATGGGCGTCGCTCGGGAACCGGCCGTCCAACAGGTAGGGCAGAACATGACCTCGTACGACCTCCATACCCAACACCGGGATGGACACGTCACCGGTCCGGGCACCTCCGGACGCGAAGAGCGTGACATCGGAGATGTCGGCGTCGGTCATCAGGAGGTCGAGGATCTCGGGAGGCACCCGATCCGCGCCGTTGTCGGTGAGGATGTCGTACGGCATCCCGTAGCGGGCGGGTTCCTGCACCAGCCGCCGAGCACTGACGCCGAACGTGATGGTGCCGACGAGCGACGCAACGAGCAGTGCGCCTCCGACAACCGCCGCGGCCGACCGACCGCGGGCATTCGACCCGAACGCAAACTGGGTACCCACCCACAGTGCCGGTGCCGGGACGCTGGTCACCGCGTCAATTGCGGTTGCACGGCCCGTTGGCGACGACCGTGGTCGTCGGTTCGTTGCGAGGGCGACCCACCCAACGAGGCCCGCAACGAAGACCAGCCAGGCCGCGACGAGGACGAGCAACTCGACATCGAGGCCCGGCGTCGGTTCGAGGTCGCGGGCGAAACCGATGGGGAAGAGCGGTGAAAGGGCGATCGCAATCGCAACGGAGAGAAGACTGCCAGCAGCCACCGGGATTCCGGCCCGAACCGACTGCTCGACGACGATCTGGGTGCGTGTGTACCCGAGCGATTCGAGTGGTGTCGTTTCGTCAGCGGCCAGCCGGACATTGCGGGCGAGCACCTGTCCGACGGCGGCGATGGCGGCAGCCATGCTCATGATGGCCAGGGTCCAGAGGCCCAGGCTTTGCCCGCGCACCGCAGCCCGCGTGTCCATGCTGACGATCTCGATCGGAGTCAGGGTGAAGTTCTCGGGCTGCGGCAGCGTGCCGACCTCACGGCTCAGGTCGGCGAGGGTCACGCCGTCGTCGAGGGCGAGGGTCATGACGGTGGCCGAAATGCCGATTCGCCCGTCGCCTGCGGCAATCAGTGAGCGTGGGAAGACAGCGATCTCATCGAAACCATCGAGTGTCACCGGCGCCTCGATGATGCCGACGAGCACCGCGTCCGACACGGGTTTGGCCCGTGTCGGATCGAATCCGTACGCCGCCGAGTCGGCCTGATCGATGGCCAACAGCTGGGCGGTGTCACCAATGCCCATGCCGCTGGCCGCAGCGAACCTCGACGAGGCGACGAACTCATTGGGTTGTGCCGGTTCAGGTGCCCGCCCCGCCACCAGCTGAGCGCCGGATGCGAGATGCGAACCGGAGAACACCAGTACGTCCGCACCCTCAGGCAACTCGGCCGGCACGATCCCGCCGAACACGAACGTCATCGCCTCCACCGAGCGAACCCCGGAGAGGGCGGCGAGCTCGACATCGAGCGGCATGCCACGTTCCTGCATCACGTTCACCGACGCCTCCGTCCCGAATGACTCGGCAAATCGATCTGGCGCGGTCGCCGTGCGGCGGGCTCCCGCGGCCAGGCCGATGACGACGGACCCGACAACGGCAACGACGAGCGTGAGCAGAGCGATCGAGCGGGGGTGTGACGCCGTCCAGCGAAGGACCCTGAATCGCAACGCGATCACGACCTCACCGCTTCCTTTGGAACCAAGGCACGATCACGGCAGCGGCACCATGCCGCGGACGGTCGTACCCTGACCGATGGTGCTGATCACCTCGAGCGTGCCGCCGAACGCGCCCATCCGGTCACGCATGTTGACGAAGCCGTGACCGGCGGCGCTCGAGCCGGCGTCGAATCCTGGGCCGTCGTCGGTGACCTCCCAGTGAATCGCTTGCTCGTCTTGGGTGACCTTGACCAATGCGCTCCCTCCGGTTTCGGAGGTGGCGTATTTTCCAGCATTCTGCAACGCCTCCATGCAGCAGAAGTAGATCGCCGTCTCGATCTCCTGATCATGTCGCCCCACGTCGATGTCGGTCGAGGTGGGTAGCGCAGCTCGTGCCGCGGCCGAGGGGAGCGCTTCGGCCAGACCACCCGACATCAGCAGCGGCGGAAAGATCCCGTGAGCGAGTGAGCGAAGCTCGGCGATCGCCTCCTGCAGATCGCCGCGTATCTCGTCGATCATCGCCACGGCATCGTCGGGATCGTCGACCACCGAATCCTTGGCAAGGCGGAGTTTGACGGCAAGGGAGACGAGGTGCTGCTGAGCGCCGTCGTGAAGATTTCGCTCGAGCTTGCGCCGTTCGCTGTCGCCGGCTGCGACGATACGTGAGCGAGAGGCACGCAACTCGTCGTTGGTCTGGCGCAACTCGTCCAGCGATGCCTGCAGTGCGGTGTCGAGCTGCACGTTGTGCAACGCCAGCGCGACCTGACGGGCCAGCTCGGTGAGGACACGATCGTCGTCCTCGGTGAAGGCCTCGGCATCGGGTGCGCGTTCGCACACCACGATCCCCAACAGCTCGCCACCGTGGGCGATCGGCGCGACCCTGGTCGATGACGCTTGCCCGGGGTCGACGAGTCCAGGTAGCCAGATGTCGAGCCATGTTCCCCCGGAGACGCCTGCCCTGCTCACGACGGACCGTTCCTTGGTGTCGACGAGGTAGGGGGCCAGCGCCCGGTGAGGAACCATGGCCGAAACCTCGTAGTGTCCGTCGGCCCCCGTCCAGATCTGTGCGCTGCGGAGCTGCATCGACTTCTTCAACGTCTCGGCCAACTGAAGTAGCAGCTCATCGAGCGGAATGGCCCGGGTCAGGCGAGAGCCCCAGGTTCGCAGTGCCTCGTCGGGCGAGACTCGCTCACCGTAGACCGCCCGGTTGGCCCGCTCGGTCAGCCACGCACGGGTGGGCTGATAGCCAATCGACGCACCGGCAGCGGCCAGCATCGACAGCAACAGCAGTGTTCGTTCGCTCTCGTTCGGCCTTCGGCCGAAAGCCGCAAGTGCCAGGAGATACGCCACCACGATGAGGGCAGTGAGGCCGGTGAGCGACACCGTGTGGGTGAGCAGCCGATCCACCCGGGCCAGCATGCGTTGAGCAGTCGCTGCTGCCATCGCCAGCGGCACCAGACCGGTGGCCGCAAGGGCGATCTCGGAAACATGATGCGGCCAGTCGGCGATCAACGTCAGGGCACCGCACACCAGCGCGATCTCGGCGGCAACGACTGCAGCCCAGCCGATCCACTGAAGGCGACGTTGGTCGGCAGCGCTGCTGGAGCGGTAGTTTGCATGGGCGATCGGCACTGCAGAGAACGCCGCCACCCACAGCAGCGCGACCGGCCAGCGCACGACCTCGCTGCGGTCGGCGAACAGGCTGAGACCCGCGGTGCCGGCGACCATGTAGCCGGCCCACACGAGACGGCGATGCCTCGGCCGGCGAACGTACCCGTCCGGCAGGGTCAACAGCAGGTGGAAGACCACCGCCGCCGCCGATGTGAGGGCGAGCCGCACGAGGGCATCTGTTGCGAAACCGCCGACTCCCTCCACGTTTCGGTGCGTGTCGAGCGACCAGCCGAGTACCCCAGACGCAGTGACGGCGCCGAACGTCTGGACGATCGAGGCCGCAGGACAGTGCTGATGTTTCGCGATCACGGCGCCGGCGAACGTCCAGGCAAGAACGAGGCACGACGTCACGATGAAGGTCCCGGTGACGTCACCACCGGCGATCACCAGCGCTGCAGCGACCGCCGCGACGCTCGCTCCCGCAGTTGCCGCGCTGAGGGCCGAACCGAGCGCCGAAGCTCGGGCTGGGCGCTCGACGGCGGCGAGGATCGGAGCTCTCGCCGGAACCGTGTCCATGGTCGAGTCCAACCGATCAGTCCACAGCCGGTTTGCGACCATCGTCGACGACCCGCCCGTCCTTCATGCGGACGATGCGCTCCGCCGCATTCGCCACCGGTCGGTCATGCGTGACGAGCAGGATGGTCTGACCGCCACTGTGGAGGCGAGTGAACAACTCGAGCACCTCTTCGCCCCCTTCGGAGTCGAGCGCGCCGGTTGGCTCATCAGCCAGCAGGAGGGTCGGCTCATTCGCCAGTGCCCGGGCGATCGCCAGACGTTGTCGCTGTCCTCCCGAAAGTGCGGTGGGCAGCTGGCGGGCCTTGTCACTGATACCGAGGAGGTCAAGCAGGTCTCTGGCCCGGGTTTCGGCCCGCTTTCGCTTGTGCCCGGCGATGAGGGCGGGCATCAGCACGTTCTCGAGCGACGTCATGCCTTCGAGGAGATTGAAGAACTGGAAGACAATGCCTATGTGTTTACGACGCATCACGGCGAGATCGCCCTCGGTTCGTCCGACGAGCGACTCGTTGGCGACCAACACCTCGCCCTCGTCGGCGACATCGAGTCCGGCAACGATGTTCAGGAGGGTCGACTTGCCGCAACCCGACGGACCCATGACCGCAACGAACTCGCCACGATCGATGGAGAGGTCGGCGCCGCGCAACGCCCGGACGGGAGCGGTGTCCTGCTCGAAGGTTCGAAAGACCTGCCGCACTTCGATCACGAGATCGTTGGCGAGGGTTTGGCGGTCAAGCACCGGTTCGCTGATGGTCATGAGAGGTCCTCCTGGCTCGTTGACGGAATGATTGGGTGGTTGACGGAGGCGATCTTTCGGGGGCACACCGGGGTGGTGCGACCCTTCACGAGGTGCGGCCCGAGATCCACGGCGTCGGGCTTGACCGACAACTGCTCCCACGTCACGTCACTCACGACGATCTCGCCGTCGGTAGCGAATTGCTGGAGCCGCTGGCAGAGATTCACCGCGTCACCCACCACGGTGTACTCGAGCCGCTCGTCCGATCCGAGCATCGCCGCTGCGACGTCGCCGGTCGACAATCCGATCCCGAGCGGAAACGGTTCGAGACCGGCATCCGCCCACTCCTCGTTGACGCACTGTTGCGCCCGGTGCATGGATCGGGCCGCGAGCAGCGCCCGGTCTGCGTGGTCAGTGCACGGTTCGGGTGCGCCGAACACTGCCATCACCGCATCGCCGACGTATTGCATCACGGTACCTCCGGCGGAAAGGATGGCACCATTCATCTCGGCCCGGTGGCGGTTGAGCTGCTGGGCCAGTCGGGAAGGGTCGGTGTGCTCGCTGATGGTCGAATAGCCACGGATGTCGCTCATGAGCACGGTGATGTTCAACTTCTCGGTTTCACCGGCACGGGCACCACGTGACCGAATCCGATCGGCGACTCCCGTTGGCAGCATCCGAGAAAGCGACTCTCCCTGCTCCTCCCGTGAGACGATCGCCCAGTGGAGCCGTTTCAACCGATCGAGCGCACCGGCGGTTCCGGTCGTGACACCCTCGGCGAGTCGCACGAAGAGGCGCTCGACCTGCGCCTCGACCGCTGCCGGTGTCGAGTGGGTCGCCGCGGCGATGGCTTTGATCGGCTTGCCTTCCGCGATCATCTCGAGGAGCGCGTCGTCCTCGGGGTCGAGACCCCCGGTCCGCCGCACCGGACTCACCAGCGCACTCACGATCGCCGGATCGATCATCGACCCGCCCGTTGCGACTTCGCGTATCGCACGAGCCAGCTGATCACCCTCGGCGATGCGATCCTTCAGAAGGTAGGCGTAGCCGGAGGCGCCCTCGGAGAGCAATGCGATGGCGTAGTCCGGATCGTCGTACTGGCTGAGGATCACGATGCCCGTGCCGGGATGGCGCTTGCGAATCAGCTTGCATGCCTCGATGCCCTCACGCTGGAAACTCGGCGGCATGCGAATGTCGCTGACGACCACATGGGGGTGAAAGGCTTCAGCGCCCTCGACAAGACCGTCATGGTCCTCGGCCGTCCCGACGATCTCGAGATCGACCTGTCGGGCGAGCATCGCAACGACACCCTCTCTGATGAAGACGCTGTCGTCGGCGAGGAAAACGGTGATGACTCCCACAGTCGCCATTCAACAACGTTCGGCACAAACAGTCGAGGGCGTGACCCGGTGTCGGACGGTGGTGCCAGCAACACCTCGAGACACCGGTCAACGCCATCGAAGTCACCAGGGTCCGAGGCGCAAGATGGAGAGGCCACCGGAGACTCGACGCCGGGCAAGGGAGCGATTCATCATGCGGATCGAACGAAGCATCACGACAGTGTCGTGGATCCCCTCCGATCTTCTGGAGGGTATGGGCAAAATGGCAACCAGGATGAAGATGGCACACCATGATCCGCCCCCACCCGACTCGCTCGGCCCCGACGTCCATGCCGCCATCGAAGTACTGCGGCTCGACGATCGGTATCGCTTCGCCAACGAGCTGCGAGCATACGTCGATGTCGACGATGGGGGAATCATCACGGGCCACGGGTACTGCGGAGGCGGGACCATCGGGGCGACGACGGTAGGCCTCGGCGTCGGAACCATCACCATCCCGGCAATCAAACTCGACGACCGCCGATCCGACCCTGAGGTCACCGCCTCCTCGGCCCGGTTCACCCAGACCGTCGGCGGCCGCACTGGCGCTCCGATGCCGCGTGCGGTGAAACACCCGCCTTTCGTGCACTACCGCGCACCCATCGTCTGGACGACCCTCGAGCTCACGATCTACGCCGATGGAACCCATCACGGGGCGATGATCGGAGCGTCCGGTTTCCCTCGGCACTGGGTGTTCGATGACCGCGGCGCCCTGACGGCGAAGAGCAGCGTCGCTGCGTACAAGCGATGGATGAGCGAATCGTCCGGGCGGCGCACACCGTGGGGCCGCGAGGACTCGCCTGCGTTGGTCACCGAGGTCGAGACGCTGCTCGAGCGAGAACTCCAGGACGCGATCATGCACGGTGATGTCCAACCCGAGATCCGACGCGTCAAACGTGGCCGGACGCTCGTCGAGCAAGGGAACCCCGACTCACACGAGCTCTACCTTTTGCTCGACGGGGTACTGGTCGTCGAGGTCGATGGCGAACCGCTCGCCGAGATCGGGCCGGGAGCGGTGCTCGGCGAGCGAGCACTCCTCGAAGGCGGCACGCGTTCTGCAACGTTGCGAGCGGCGACCGACTGCAAGGTGGCCGGCGTTCCCGGAGATCGCATCGACCTGACTCGACTGCAGCAACTGGCGGATGGCCACCGCCGCGAGGACCAGCGTCCGGAGTCGGGAATCCGGTAGTGCGAATTGATATCTGCGGTGTTCGGGGTTCGACCCCCTCCCCCGGTCGCGAGTTCGTCGGCGTCGGAGGGAACACGTCCTGCGTGGCAGTCGCCAACGACGCCTCGCAACTTCCGACGCTGCTGCTCGACGCCGGAACCGGCATCAGTTCGGTCACTGCGCAGTTCGCGGGCGCACCGTTTCGTGGCACGATCCTCCTCGGTCATCTCCACTGGGATCACACGCAGGGGCTCCCGTTCTTCGGAGCCGCCGATCACCCGGGCGCCCGGACGAGGGTCCTGCTCCCCGAACAAGGTGTCAACGCAACCGATCTCGTCGCCCGGTTCATGTCGCCACCATCGTTCCCCATCGGCCCGACGGGACTGAGAGGCTCGTGGACATTCGAGACGATCGACGAGGGCGAGCATGACATCGAGGGATTCAGCGTGCTGGCCCGAGAGATCCCGCACAAGGGAGGGCGGACCTTCGGCTATCGCGTGTCCGACGGATCGCGCTCGATGGCCTACCTCTCCGATCATGGACCGTACGGCGCACTGGGTCCTGGCGACGACGGGCTCGGGCCGTATCACGAAGCCGCCCGGGACTTGTGCGACGGGGTTGACGTGCTGATCCATGATGCCCAACACACGACCGCCGAACTTTCCGAGCGTGCAACATTCGGTCATTCGGCGGGCGCCTACGCAGTCGAACTGGCACGTCGCTGCGGTGTCCGTCGCGTCTTGCTGTTCCACCACGATCCCACCCGCACCGACGACCAGATCGCCGACATCGTCAGCTCGTTGCGCCGGTCTCGAGACGTGATCGTCGACGCCGCGATCGAAGGCATGCGCATCGACCTGTAGCGACGATCTTCGTTGGAACCGGCCCGAATCCAACCGATCGCGGCACGATCGGCCACTAATGGTCGCTCGGAGTCGACGCCAACGGGATCCAATCGGCTGAGCGCTCGACGGCGCAAACACAACAACATCCCGCTCCCCGAACCGACACTCGCGTCGATCGACCGGCTTGGTCTGCTCGTCATCGGGACAGACAGCCGACGCCGACGCTGAAACGTCTCGTGGTGTGACTTCGGCGAAGCGAATGATCGGCAAAGGATCGTGCGCTGACGAGGAAAGAACGTCCGCGAGCTAGTCAACGGACACGATTCCTAGCGATGCACTGCCAGCGCTGCGTGCGGCCAGATCGATCGATACTCCTTGGCACCGCACTCGGGCCGGACTGTGCAGGTCGGACGGCTGCGCCCGACGGGTTGAAGCGCCCGGGTCATGTGCGCCGTCGCCGGAACCTCGAGTGCGCGGGTTCGCCAGCTATGGGTGGTCGCCGTAGTCGGCGAGTTGAGCATTCGGATCGGGTCGACCAGATCTGCCGATCTCGTTGAGGGGGGATCGGGTCGGTCCGCTGAAGCACCAATCGTGACTTCAGGTCAAGTGTGAGCCAGGGGCAGTGCTACCGGGTCAGCGCGGCGTAGCGGAGTCGAGCAAGGTGAAGAACTCGCCGATGCCCCCGATGTGTTCTGCTTGACGGTGTGGTTCGAGTGCCTCGAGGATCCCGGCGTAGCTGATCGTGTGATACGCCCCGGCGACGGCGCCAAGAGTCTCTCGGTCGATGCGGTCGAGTTCGGTCCCGGGTTCGTGGCCGAGTTCGACGGCGCGCACGTCGTGGAAGGTCCGGTAGATGGTGTCGACGTGTTCAGGGCCGTCATCGAACCACGAGGCCCATGTCGCGATATCGACGAGCGGGTTCGTGATCGCAGCGTCGGACCAGTCGAACAGTCGGACGCCGTCGGGGGCGCTGATGACGTTGCCCGGATGGAAATCGCCGTGCACGAACGAGTCCGGGACGCCGACCTGCTCGACGGCGGCGACGGCGGCCGAGAGGCCGTCGATCAACTGGTCGACCCGCTGCGAAGTCAGGTCGAGCACCGAGTGCATCAACGGCGTGGTGAGCGTGCGCCGAAGCTCGACCGGAAGATCGCCGATCGGTCAGTGCGGGCAGCCGGCCGCACGGAGTTCAGCGACATGCGTGACCATGCCCATCTGGACGGCGACGAGCGCCTCGAACGCCGCCCGAGTCGGCCCGCGATCCTCGCCCACGACCCGCCCGGTGATGTCGGCGAGCAGCATCCACCCTTCGTCCTCGTCGATCGCGATCACCGGGGCGATCTGCTTCGGCAGCGCCTCGTACAGCAACTTGGTGACCGTGGCCTCCCGTCGGAACGGATCGAATGGGGCTTTGAACCAGCAGCGACCCTCGGGTGTGTCGACCTCCATCACTGCGGAGATTCCCCAGTGACGCGACTGGATGACGGCGGTTGGCGGGGGGCGACCTGTGTCGTGGAGTACCTGCTCGATCCACGATCGGGCTCGCTCGTACCACCCGGGCCGCCCCCACGGGATCCGCAGGTCGGCAATCGGATGATCTCCCCGGAGCTCAGCGAGGCGTTCGCCAAGCGCCGGTGCGAGCCCCGGCTCGATGGCCGGCGCGGCCGTCGCCAGAGCCGTCGGTATCCAACCGGCCGGCGGCACCCAACCCGCTGGTGGTGCGGCGAGCTCGATGAGAACGCCGACGATCGCCCCGTCAGCGTCTGCCGAGTCGTTCGACTGGTCGACGTAACAGTCGACCAGCGGCCCGGCCAGACCGATCGTCGGCAACAGTCGCCAAGCTCCGGCGCTGGTGGTTTCGCCCGCTTCGAGTTCGATGTCGAGCGAGGGCAACCCGTCTCGCTCGATCAGGATTGTCTGACCCGTCTGGTCCGGCAGGAGCAAACTGAGCCTGCGACGTTGACACATGACCGGTCAGGCGGCGGGATTCGGGCGGAGCAGCAGATCGACAAGGCCGTGCGCCTTGTCAGCCATCCACAACATCTTGTCCGCAATGCCTGCTGTCGTGTCGTAGACAAGCTTCCCCATCACCAGGAAGATAATCTGCGCGATCGCCCCCGTGCGAACCGACAGAGCCAGGTTGTTCTTGAGAATCACCAGCTCCTACTCGATGCCGTGCACGCCCTTCCCCGTACTACGTTCGCCCAGTGGGCCGCAGGGAGCGCATAGCGAAGCACTTTCGATCGGTCGATTAGTCGCGCCGGCACCCGAGCGACAATCGCGTGCCGAAACGCTCCAGCGGCCACCCACATATCATGCGAAGTCGGTCGGGGTTGGGGCGCGTGTGACCCGCACGTAATCACCTATCGATGTATGCCTCTATGGGCAGCCGCAGGTGGAGCACGACCAGCGAGCAGCGCAGCTTCATGCCCGGGACATCTGCCAGCGACCGAAGATCATGCCAGGTAACGGCACCAGAGCCGTTGATCACCTTGATGCCGCCCGCTTGGCTGCTAGTGATCCTCACCCGGCCTGTCGATGGTCCTGCGCCGTCGTCGATGGCTTGCCCATGACCGCCCGCAACGTCGCCGACGCCGCGGAGTCACCGCCAGGCACCGCGTGGCTGTACCGATCGAGAGTGGTGGAGACTCGGCGATGGTCCAACCGTTTCGACACCACCGCGATCGACACCCCGCCTCCAACATTTCTGTGACCATGAAATGCCGCAGATCATGCAACCGGAACTCCCGTAACCCCGCCCGACGCCGGCACCGAATGCACCCGCGCATCGGGGGGACCAACCGCGACCGACGCGGTGTAGGAGAAATGTCTGTCGCCCGACGCGATGACGACCGACCGCGGCCCCTCACCCGAGCCGTACAGATCGTCGACCAGCGCGACGAACCACGCGCACGACTCCGCGAACGCACTCCAGTCCTCGAGATCGAGCAATCGACGGACCCGCTCGCCCCATTCGCATGGCGAAACGACCCACGACCCGTTGCACACCAGCTCGTTCCAGACTTGAAGGTCGTGCAGACACTTCGGGACGAACAACGGCAGGATTGTCGCCAGCACGAGGTGACCGCTGTGTTCCAGTGCTCGATCGCGGATCCACGCCCACTTCGGGCCGAACGCGAGCACCTCAGCCGGATTTCAGCACCCTGTCAGAATCGATCGCCTCGTTTGAGGTGCTGCGGGCGACCGTCCGGGTCGAGCAAGTGGGCGTGGACCCAACGGAGGAGCCCGTGTCGCCGGGCACGGGCCCGTTCGATTTGGTGGGCCCGTAGGTGGCCTGACGGGCGCGGGCCGTCCCGCTCGGCTCGATGCCAAGCGTCGAGGGCTTCGGCGCTCTCGCGCAGCGCGCGGAACCACTCGTGGGCATCGACCATCGCGTCGGCGTCAAGGACCCCGCCGGTGTGTTCGGAGGTCAAGCGGAGACGGGTGTCCCGCGCCAGCTTGCGGGCACCGTCGCCCAATCCGGAAGGATCGCGAGGTTGGCGCTCGTCGCGGGTCGAATCGACGATGGCGCAGGACAGTTCGGAGTCGTGGGTCCAGGACCGCCGGTTGAGGTTGTCCGATCCGATGGACATCCACACGTCGTCGACGATGCAAGCCTTGGAGTGCACGTAGATAGCTGTTCCGTCCTCCCGCTCGAGGTCGTAGATCGCGACGCGGTCCCCTCCTGCGGCGTAGAGCATGTCCTGTACCCGTTCGCGACCAAGCGTGCTGGCGGCACCCATGATGCGGCCGGCTGGGTCGACATAGCGGGGCACGACGATCACGAGCAGAAGCTGCGGCTCGCGTCGCAGCGCGTCCGCTAGCACCTTGGCGGCCGCAAACGACCACAGGTACTGATCCTCGAGGTAGATCAAGCTCCGCGCCCGACCGAAGGCCTTGATGTACGCCCGGGCGATACTGCGTTCGCCGTCCGGAGCGAACGGGTAGACCTTGCGGTGCGCCGGGTAGGTCCGCAGCACCTGCACCGCATGCGGGCCCTGGGCGGGAACGTCGTCACGCTCGGCAGCGAGCGGCGAACGCTGCTGCGGGTCACGCGACACTCGATGCATGAGCCACCGCCACGGTGAGCGGGTGTCCAGCGGTGTCGGATCGCTCCAGCGTTCTCGGAATGTGAACGCCACATCGTCGACCGCCGGTCCTCGCACGGCGACCTGGACGTCGTGCCAACCGGGCCGATCCCCGTAGTGGTCGGCGTCGAGCGCGGCCGTTTGCGGATCACCGAGGTGGCGTGCATCGTCGCGGCGACCGTGGACCAGGTCGATACCACCGACGAAGGCGACGTCCTCCAACGGTCGGCCCTGGTATTGCACCACAACCATCTTTTGGTGGTGGCTGCCGCCCCGACGGATGCGGTTGTCGAGCAGGACCTCACCGCCACCCTGGTTCACGGCGCGGGAGAACATCAGGTTCTTCTCCTCCGAGTACACCAGCCCATGGGATCGCCACACCAACCCGCGAATAGCGGCGCCGGTGTCAGCCAAGGCGGCCAGCATTTCGGCCACCTCGGTCCCGGGACCCGACAGCAGCTCGTCGGCATCGCCTTCGACACCGCAAACGAGAACCGAGTCACCCGGTCCAGCCGACCGCAACGCCAGGTACAGGCAGGCGTAGTACTCGGTCCCGTCGATCAGCACATCGGCCTGGTTGCCTTCTGTCCACGCGACCCCGCCGCGACGCCGGTCGATGGTGGTGCTGGTGTTGCCTCTCTCTCCCGTGGCGAGGAACCAGTCATCCAGTTGCACGGCACACCACACGGCTGGTAACGGCGTGGGGGACGACTTCGACCCCCAAGGTGTCGGTCTTCGTCCGGGCTCCGCCGTCGAGCTCGTAGGACAGCGACTTGCGAGTCTCGATCTCAATCTTGGCGGCTTGCGTCATCCGGACCAGCGGCGACTTGTCGGCGTGTCCGACGGAGGCACGGGTGAGGGCGCGCAGCCACTGCCATACACCGTTGGCGGTCATCACGGCGACGTCGAGCTTGCCGTCGTCGGGTGAGGCGTGATCGAAGGCGGTGACTCCTCCCCCGATGGACCCCACGTTGGCGATGAGTACGCAGCTGGCTTCGTCGTCGAACGAGGTGTGACCGTCGATGCGGTCCTCGGTGCGCACCGGGGTCGAGTGGATGTGTCGGGCGCCGGTCCAGATGTAGGCCGCCCGGCCGAAGCGGTCCTTCATCCCTGAGTCGGCATCGCGGATCATCAGCGCATCGAGCCCGATGCCGGCCATGACGGCGAAGTGCTCCCCGTTCATCTTCCCCACGTCGATGGTGTGATTGTTCCCGTGCAGACCGACGTCGACGGCTTGTTCGAGGTCGATCGGGATGCCCAGGTTGTTGGCCAGCAGTTTGGCTGTACCTGCGGGAAGGATCGCGAGCGTGACGGGTGCTCCGGCATCGACTCGGTTCCTCGCAGAGAGGTCGACCTTGTCGGCCAGTCCACGACTTGCCGAGGGGACGCCGCGATCGAAATCGTGCGAACCGTGAGTTTGTTGTCGATCCGCATGGGCGTATCCGTTGAGGAGCGCAACCGGGGTCTGGAGCGGCGCAGCGAGGCAGCCGATGACTGCTCTACAGAAACTACCTCTGGGGTGGGCCGGACGTCCATGCCGTGGACGCCTCCGGAGCTTCGGCCGAGTTGGGTTCGATCTGCGAACCGGTTCGAGACCGGCATCGGAGCCCATCCTGGTCATGCGTGGGTGCGACCTTCGGCGGACTCCTCGTGTTCGAATACGGGCGTCTCTGAAGTGGCCGTGACCAGCAGGACTCCCGACCCACTCGCTGAAACGAACACGTGATGAACGTCCAGCGGATGGATGACATCGACGCAGCGGACGTGCGAGCGGCAGACGATGCTGACCGGCCTCGCATCTGAACTGATCTGGTCACCAAGGTCGGCCGCATGGAGGCATCACGCAGGTGGCTATTCACCTTCGCAACCACCGGCGCACCGCGCACCGGCTGCTGACGGGCGGCGGCTACGGCTATAGCCGTCGGAGCCGTCGCTGAGCGCCACCGGAAATCGTCGCCGTTCACCGGTCAGTCCACTTCACACACCAAGGAGACAGTCGTGTTCCAATCAGCACCATGAGTTCGACGGTCCAAGGGCTCTTCTTCCTCATTGCGGTGGCGCTCTTCGTGGCTATCGAAGGTCTCGCGCACGTAGGAGGGGTATGGAACCCATCACTGAACGCGACCGAAGCAACATGCCACCCTCGATGGCAGCAACCACACAGACCCGACAAAACCGCTTGAAGAGCGCACCGATCAGAAACAGGCAGAGACCCATCGAAATGGGCCTCTGAACAGGAATTATGTTGGAGCGAACGACGAGATTTGAACCCGCGACCCTCACCTTGGCAAGGTAAGTCGAACCGTCCGATACGTCCGACCCAGTCCGGCGAGATAGTAGACAGGTCTACTATCCGCACCCACCCACCACGACAACTACCGAAATCGTGAAAGGCGTCGCGGAATGGCGGTATCCGGTGTCCTTCTTGACGATGCCGTGACCGTCTGATCCGACCCTGACGCCCGGTCAGTGTTCATCCAAGGTGATGCAGCGGACCTTCCAACGAGCCAGCAACGACGCTCGCGGTGGCGATGCCCGCGACCGTGACGTTGACCCGTTGTGGCCCGCAACCCGTCCACAATCGCCCCCGTGCTCGCAAGAGTCCCTTTGTTCACGAGCCGCCAGGAGATACAACCATGACCACCATCACCATCGACACCTCAGGCATCGACGCTGCAGCAACCGTCGACGCTTACCTCGCAGCCTTCGGTGAGCCCGATCCTGTTCGCCGGCGTCGCCTCATTGGTGACGCGTTCGGACCCGAGGGTCCTTTGACCGACCCGCCTTTGGCCGCAGCGGGACACGACGGACTCGACGAGATGTTCGCCATCGCACAATCCCACTACGTCGCACACACGTTTCGTCGCACGAGCGGCGTCGACATCCATCACGGGTTCGCCCGCTACGAATGGGAGCTCGTCTCGCCCGACGGTGACGTTGCCGTCACCGGCACCGACTTCGCTCGTCTCGATGACAACGCCCGGCTGGCCGACGTTGTCGGCTTCTTCGGCCCGATCCCGGAACTCGAATCATGACGTCGACGGGTCACTGAACACGGTCTACGCCACCGAGGGCACCAATCATCATTAGCCTCGATCCACCGCCTGGTGAGCGTGTGAGAAAGGTCGCGTCCACCAGAAAGGCCTCCTGAGCTGGGAGTCTGTTGGTCTCTTACATCAACGGAATCGCAACAACAGGAGACACTTTCTGTGAGTGCATCATCGCGCAG
>JBBQUN010000016.1:0-30925 GCA_038212405.1 Acidimicrobiales bacterium
GGCAACAGTGATGACGAGGCAACAGCGATGACAACCAGTTTGACGATTCCGCCCGATGGTCCCTACTACGACGATCTCGCCACCGGCTACGAGTTCCCGAAGCCGAGCGGCGTCACCCTCGACACCGGGCTCGCCGCCACCTACCTGGCGATCAGCGGCGATGCACCGCCGCTGGCCATCGACGCCGAGTTGTGTCGAGCGGTCACTGGGAGCAGCGACCGTCTGGCCAACGCGGCGCTCGTGATGCATCTGTCGGTCGGCGCAAGCACGGTCGCCACCAAACTGGTGATCGCCAATCTCTTCTACCGCAACGTGATCATTCGTCGACCCGTGTTCTTGGGCGAAACCCTCCAAACAACGACCACCGTGCTCGGTATGGCCGATGCCTCGTCGAAGCCCGGCATAGCGCCGAGGGGCAAGCTCTTGCTGGGGATGCAGACCGTCAGCACCGGAACCGGCGATGTCATCATCGACTACGAGCGGTGCCCGCTGCTGCCCTGCCGAGCGAGCGAACCTCCCGGACACAACGACGACCTCGGGCGAGCAGGTAACGATCTCGAACTCGACCGGTTCATCGCCGGCATCGACACGACCTGGTCGCTCGAACCACTGGGACCACACGACACGTGGGCCGTCGGGGAGGAGCGGGCTGACTCGCTGCGCGATGTCGTCGATCAGGCAACGTCGCTGGTGCGATTGTCGCACAACGTCGCCGCCGCCCACCGAGACGCCGAGCGATCGCCCTATGAACACCGACTGGTCTATGGCGGTCACACCTTTGCCCTCGGTTCGGCGTCGCTGACCCGAACGCTTGGCGGGCTGGCGACCGTGGTTGGTTGGCGGTCGTGTGATCACCTGGCGCCGGTGTTCGAGGGCGACATGCTGTCGTTCCGTCACACCTTGGTGGAGGAGGTGCCGGTCGCCAATGGCTGGTGTCGAGCGATCCGTGTCGAAGTCGAGGCCCACCGACCCGGCTCCGACCCGGTGAAGGTGCTCGACTGGACCCCGATCTGCCACACCACCTGACGTAGATCAGCGTCCCCGAAGCACCATCGCTGCCGCGGTATGACCACGACGGCAGGCCTCGACCGGATCCGTGCGCCACGACGCAGTCAGAAAGCCGGCGGCAAAAGCGTCACCGGCAGCGGTGGAGTCCCGTACCCGTTCGATTCGCTCGGCCGGAACCTCGACCGGCGGTGCTCCGGCGCGCAACAGCTGCGCGGGTGCGCCGCCGTGCTTGATGACCATGAGCGGCGCCAGAGCGTCCGCCCCAACGCCGGTGCTGTTGCTGAAACCGAGCACGATTGCTTCGGCTTCGTTGGCGAGCAACACATCGGGTGCCAGTTGGTCGAGTAAGCGACGCACCGCATCGACGCCCATGGCTTCGATCAGTGAGACCGACGACGCATCGATCGACACACCGATGCCGCGTTGGTGAGCCCAGCCGACCATGGTCTGAGCTGCCACTGCCAGTTCACCCTCGGCGAATCCGTAGAGCGGGACGTGCAGTGTGTCGATGCCGTCGAGCCAGGCTTGGTCGGGTTGGTCGAGCCCGCTGCAGGACTTGCGGTCGGTGAGCATCGATCGCTCACCGTGTTCGTCGACGAGCACGATGATCGTTCCGGTGCCGCCGCTGCGACGAACGAACTTCGTGTCGACGCCACTGTTGGACAGCTCGGTGATGAGGGCCGCGCCGATGGCATCATCGCCGACCTGGCCGAGGAAACGAGCTCGCTTGCCGAGCAGGCCCGCGGTTGCTGCGACGTTGGCGGCGCTTCCGCCTCGCCGCCTGGTGATGTTCGACTTGGTGTCCGAAGCCAGTTGGATCGGTCCATCGAGCACGACGACGAGGTCCTCGATCAGGTCACCAAGCACAGCGAGCATCGCTGGAGTGTAGAGCGACAGCCGATCGAGCCCGGCCCGAGTCAGTCGCCGTCGAAGGGTTGGTGTGACCCGATGAGATCCTCGTTCATGAGACGATGGGCCAAGCTCCGCCCACTACCAGCGAGACGGGTGAGGTAGCGCTCGACCTCACCCGCTCGGTGTCTGGCGCTGGCGATGGCCTGCGCCGGACTGATCGGATCGAACTGCACCGTGTCACCGGGCCGTCGTTGGGCGAGCGTATCGAGATCAGCTGACACGACGGTCGCAATCTTCGGATAGCCGCCGGTGGTCTGATGATCGGCGAAGAGAAGCGTGGGAACACCGTCGCCCGCCACCTGAATCGATCCGCGAACGATTGGCTCCGATGGGATCGAGAGGGCTCCACTCAGCCCAAGTCGTGGCCCGTCGAGCCGAACCCCCATGCGGTCGAAGGCGGACGTGAAGGAATAGGTCGCCGTCTCGAACGCAGCGATGGCTGCCGGTTCGAATCGATGGTCTTGGGGACCCATCACGACCCGCGGAGAGACCGGTCCGAGCGGGGGCCGGGGCACGGGGCCAACGCGGCGACGCTCGTCTCGCGGCTCGGCGACGACCAGCACCTGCCCTGGTTGGAGCTGGCCACCGCCCAGACCCGACTGCGAGTGAGTGGCGGTGTGACCGAGCCACACCGGAGCATCGAGCGCACCGGCGAACGCCAGGTAGGTCCAGCTCCCTGCATCACCGGAGCGGATCGAGAGTCGGTCGCCGGGTCGCACATGCAGGACGGCCCACGAGTCGATCGACCCCGATCGATGGCTCACGGCGAAGTCGCCGCCGACGACCGCCACCGTGACCGTGCCCTCGACACATTCGAGGGTGAGCCCACCCAGCGACACCTCGACCGCAGTCGCGCTTGCGTCATTGCCGATCACGACGTTGGCTGCGGCGTGAGCCAGCCGATCCATCGGGCCCGACGCCGGAACCCCGAACCTCATGGCCCCGAAGCGACCGCGGTCTTGGAACGACACGTGGGGACCAACCTGGATCACGCGGAACTTGGCGCTGCTCATTCGCCAAACCCGCTCTGACGCTCGTGGTTGTTGGCTTCTGTCGCCAAGCGGTCGAAGGTGGGACGGTCGACTCGCTCGAAGGTCACGCGGTCGCCGATGTCGAAGCGAAAGGGCCGAACGTGGTGGGGGCGAAGCACCTGGGTGGCGGAACGGCCGATCACCGACCATCCGGTCGGCATGTCGAGCGTGGTGATCAGGCACTGCGGTCCGGCGATGATGAGACTGCCCGCAGGGATGCCCCGAACCGCCGCCGGTTTGCGGGGTAGCTGGATCGACGAGGGAACCCCCGCCATGTAGGCATAGCCGGGAGCGAAGCCGTACATCGCCACTCGGTAGTCGCCGGCGAGATGTTCGGCGATGACCGCCTCGGTGCTGAGACCGGTCGCAGCTGCGACTGCCTCGAGGTCGAACGCGAAGCTCGGGTCATAACACACCGGCACCACATGACTCGTCGGGTGCGGTTCGTGTCTCACTTCGGCCGAAAGGCGTCTGTGCACGGCAGCGGTGAGCTCATCGTGGTCGGTGAGGAGCGGATCGAATGCGATCAAGAGATTCACGAATGCAGGGACAGCTTCAAGCATTCCCGTTGGTGGATCCGCCGACAGTTCTCCGTCGAGCGCCACGACCTGTTGGCTGGCGTCGTCACTGATCTCGGTTGCGAACTCGACCAGCAACGCATGGTCAGCGATAGCGGTGAAGGTCGGAGCGCTCACCTCGCTGCCGCGAAACCGACCAGTTCGATGTCGTGCGCGGCCAGTGCGTCACGGATACGTCGAGTCATTTCGAGTGCGCCAGGACTGTCGCCATGAACGCAGATCGAGTGCGCGTCGAGTGGGATCGGCTCGCCATCGATGACGGGCATGAGTCCGGTTTCGAGAAAACCGAGGAGACGCTCGGTGGCCTCTCCTACATCGTGGAGCACGGCACCGGTGGCAGTTCGAGGAACGAGCTGGCCCGAAGCGAGGTAGGCCCGGTCGGCGAAGATCTCGGAGTACACCAAAACACCCTGATCACGGGCCACCTGTTCCAGCATGGTCCCCGAAATGGCCAGGATCGCCAGCCGCTCGTCGACGGCGTGGATCGCCGAAACGAGCGCTCGGGCCACGTCACCGTCGGCGGCTGCCAGGTTGCCGAGCGCCCCGTGCGGTTTGACGTATCGAACCTCGATCGACTCGGTCGCGGCGATCGCTCGGAGCGCCCCGACCTGCGCGGCGACGACCCGACCGACCTCGTCGGGGGCCATCGGGATGACGCGCCTCCCAAAACCCTCTCGGTCGTTGTAGCCGGGGTGCGCCCCAACGATGACTCCCTGCTCGCCGGCGAGTCGCAGTGTGCGATGCATCGTCTCGGGGTCACCGGCGTGGCCACCGCAGGCGATGTTGACGCTCGAGACGAGGGCGAGCATGGCGGCGTCGTCACCCATCGACCACGGGCCGTATCCTTCGCCGAGGTCGGAGTTCAGATCGATCGATCGGGTCATCACAGAGTCCTCACGAGCGCAGCGACCCAGCAGCCAACTGCAAGTCCCCGAAGTATAGAGCCACCCCCACCACCTCAGCCCCCAGCCCGGCAACTCCTCTACCAGGATGCCATGTACGGCACTTTCGTAGAGGAGTTGTGGCCGACGGATGCCCGGGCTTGGGATCTCCTCTACCAGGGTGCCGAGTGCGGCGCTTTCGTAGAGGAGTTTTGTTGGGTTTCGGCTGTCTAACTGGTGGTGTCGTCGAGGATGACCATCGTTTGAAGGTCGGAGTGGAACTCGAGCGCGTACTGGCCGCCTTCTCGTCCGATGCCCGACACACCGATGCCGCCAAACGGTGCGGTCAGGTCGCGAACGAGGAAGGTGTTGACCCAGACGATGCCTGCTCGAATCGCACTGCCGACCCGCTCGGCCCGCTCACGTGAGCCGGTATAGAGGAGTGCGGACAAGCCATAGACGGTGGAGTTCGCCAAACGAATGGCGTCGGCATCGTCGACGAAGGTCTGCATCGTCAACACCGGTCCGAAGACCTCGGACTGCACGATTTCTGCCTCGTTCGAGGCCGGTTCGATCAGGGTGAGCTGATAGTGCTGTGAGCCCAGGACGGCGTCGCCGCCCCACACGATCGTGTCGCCGGCAGCCTTTGACCGCTCGACGAACGCCGCGATGTTCGCAAGGTGATCGGGATGCACGACGGGGGCAACGGTGGTGGCCGGATCTCGAGGATCGCCGAGCACATGCGCCTCGGTGTGCCGGCGGAACGCCGCAGCAAATTCCGCGCGGATCGATTCCTGCACGAGCAGCCGGGTACCGGCAAGGCATACCTGGCCCGAGTCTTCGTACTGCTCCGCAGCCTTCTTGGCTGCTGATTCGATGTCGGCATCGGCGAACACGATCAAGGGACCCTTGCCCCCGAGTTCGGCGGTGAAGGGCACGATGTTCTCGGCGGCCGCTTTGCCGATGATGCGGGCGGTTCCCGGTGAGCCGGTGAAGCTGAGCCGACGAACACGAGGGTCGCTGGTGAGGGGCGGGCCCACCACCTCACCGACCCCTTGCACCACATTGAAGACACCGGGTGGGAAGCCCGCTTCGACGGTGAGATCAGCCAGCATCGAGGCAGACAGCGGTGACCATTCAGCCGGCTTGAGGATCACGCTGTTGCCAGCGGCCAGCGCTGGTGCGACCTTCCAGGTCGACAACATGAACGGCGCATTCCACGGTGTGATCACGACCGCCGGGCCGGCGGGCAGCCTGCGGACCACGTGTTCGGTGCCTTTCGCCTGCCAGCGCTCATCTTCGTGTTGCTCGATCAGTTCGGCGTAGGTGCGGAAGTTGACGGCGCCTCTGGCGACGAGACGTTGCTGCATCGATGAGTGTTTGAATCCCATGTCGAGGGTCTCGACCATGGCGATGTCATCGTTGTGCTCGTCGATCAGGTCGGCCAATCGGTAGAGGTACGAGGCTCGCTCGGCGGGACGCATCGTCGACCAAACGGCGAAACCCTCCACGGCAGCAGCGACCGCCAGGTCGGCCGTTGTCGCATCACCGGCCGCGACATCGGCGAGTTTGTTCGACCAGTCGATGGGGGAGCGGCACTCGAAGGTGGCCGCCGACGCCACTCGCTCACCCCCGATCAGGTGCAGCGTCGAGACCGAGATCCCTTCGACGTCTACTCGTCGGTCGGCGTTCTGTGTCGTCATTTGCTGTCTCCCTCGAGAGTGCGCAGTATCGACCGCAGGCTCGACGCCAGGGCCTTCTTTTGTTTGGTCGTCAAGTGATCGGTGATCCGTGCTTCCTCGGCATTGAACGTGGGGAACAGCACCGCCATCGTGTCATTGCCGAGGTCGGTGGCCGAGATGAGCACGAGCCGCTTGTCATTGGGGTGAGTATGGCGTTCGACGAGTCCGCGCCGCTCGAGGGTCGACACCACACCGGTGAGCGTGCCCTTGGAGATCCCGGCCTCGGCCGCGAGGTGTCGAGCTTCGCGCTCACCCCAGACCCACAAAACCCACAGTGTGGTGAACGCAGTGAACGACAGATCGTGTTGTGCGAGCACCGTGCGTTCCATGTGATAGCGGGCGAGGTTGGCGACGCGAAAGATGTTCGAAACCGCAGCCAGCGAGTCGAAGTCGATCTGGAGATCCCCGATTGCCCGCTGGACATCACGCTCAGCCGCAATCAGGTCGTCGTCGTTACTGGAGGTGAAGCCGGTTGCCATCAGTGGTTGTCGTGGACGGTCGCCATGGGCTGACAGTATCGTTCGGATCCAAACGTTCGCCAGCGGTATTCGAGAAGTCGCACCGCCCACCAACCGACCAAGTGAGGCCGCACCATGCCCGAGAGCAACCCCGTCGAAGCACGAACCATCGAGTACCGCCGGGTGCTGCTCGATGGCTATCCCACGATCACACGCCGACATGGCGACGAGCTCGTCGCCAATGATGGACGGTCGGTGGGAATCGACGAGGCGATACACCTCGCCCCTTCAACGCCGAGCAAGATCATCTGCGTGCACCTGAACTATCGGAGCCGGGTCGATGAGTTCATGACCAAGTTGCCGCCGGCGCCGACGTACTTCCACAAACCGGTGAGTGCGTTGAACGGCCACGGAGCAGCCGTGGTCCGACCCGACGGGTTGCAGTGGCTGAACTACGAGGGCGAGATCGCCATCGTGATCGGGCGCACCTGTCGAAACGTTGCACCGGCTGAGGTCGGTGACTACATCGCTGGCTACTCGGTTGGTAATGACTATGGCCTGCATGATTTCCGAGACACCGACTCTGGCTCGATGCTGCGGGTCAAGGGATCCGACACGCTCTGCCCCGTCGGTCCGGGCCTCGTCACCGGCTGGGATTTTCACGACAAGCAGATTCGCACCATCGTGAACGGGAAGGTGGTGCAAGACGGCAACACCAACGAGATGGAGTGGGACATGCACTACCTCGTTGCCGACATCGCTCGCAGCATCACGCTGGAACCCGGCGACATCCTCCTGTCGGGCACGCCGGCCAACTCGCGCCCGGTGCAACCGGGTGATGTCGTCGATGTCGAGGTCGAAGGACTCGGGATGTTGCGCAATCACATCGTCACCGGCCCGACCCCGATCCGAACCGATGTCGGGGCCCAGCCGTCGAGTTCGGAGGAGGTGATTTCGACAGCGATGGGTGGCGATTGGGAGTTCCGCGGCATCCGCTCGCCCCAGGGACCGGGGGCCAAACACTACGAAAGCACACTCGACGACTGACGCGGGTTGCCGTCGACGGCCATCGGCTGCAAGATTGTGGTCATGCGCAATCAGCGTTGACCAGCAACCGGAGAATCCCATGGATCACGTACGCCAGTTCTACATCAACGGTAAATGGGTCGACGCCAAGTCGACCGACACCATCGACGTCATCAACCCCGCCACCGAAGAGGTCCTCGAGACCATTGCTGCCGGTGGCGTCAGCGACGTCAACGACGCCGTTGCCGCAGCCAAGGCCGCCTTCGTCACCTTCTCGGCCACCTCGAAGGAAGAGCGGATCGCTCTCCTCGAGAAGATCATCGAGGTCTACAAGTCCCGCATCGGCGACCTCGCGGCTGCGGTCACCTCCGAGATGGGCGCACCGTCCACCTTGGCCAGTCGCGCCCAGGCCCCATCCGGTCTCGGCCACTTCATGTCGACCCTTGCCGCCCTCCAGGAGTACGAGTTCGAAGAGCAGATCGGCACCACCTCGGTGGTTTCGGAGCCCATCGGTGTGTGCGCCTTCATCACCCCCTGGAACTGGCCGCTGAACCAGATCGCGGCCAAGGTCGCACCAGCCATCGCTGCCGGTTGCACCATGGTGCTCAAGCCTTCCGAGGTCGCCCCGCTCAACGCGCTGATCTTCGCCGAGATCATGCACGACGCCGGCGTCCCGGCCGGTGTGTTCAACCTCGTGAACGGTGATGGCCTCAGCGTCGGTGTCCCACTGTCGTCGCACCCCGACGTCGACATGGTTTCCTTCACCGGTTCGACTCGCGCCGGCATCGAAGTAGCAAAGAATGCTGCTCCGACCGTGAAGCGTGTCGCCCAGGAACTCGGTGGCAAGTCCGCCAACATCATCCTCGACGATGCCGACCTTGCCGCAACGGTTGGCCGCGACATGTTCGGCATGTGCATGAATACCGGCCAGTCCTGCAACGCCGGTAGCCGCATGCTGGTCCCAGCAGCGAAGATGGAAGAAGCCATGGCCGTTGCCAAGGCAACCGCCGAAGGCATCGCCGTCGGTGACCCCACTGCGGAAGGCATCGCCGTCGGACCGGTCGTCTCCGAAGCGCAGTTCTTGAAGATCCAGGCGCTCATCCAGAAAGGCATCGACGAGGGAGCAACCCTCGTCACCGGCGGCGTCGGTCGACCTGATGGCATCGACAAGGGCTACTTCGTGAAGCCAACCGTCTTCGCCAATGTCACCAACGACATGACCATCGCCCGTGAAGAGATCTTCGGCCCGGTCATCACGATCTTGGCCTACGACACCGAAGACCAGGCCGTCGAGATCGCCAACGACACCGAGTACGGCCTGTCCGGCTACGTGTCATCGGGCGACCAGGCTCATGCCAAAGACGTCGCACGCCGCCTGCGCACCGGCATGGTGCACCTCAACGGTTCACCGCTCGACAACAAGGCCCCCTTCGGTGGCTACAAGCAGTCGGGTAACGGCCGCGAGTTCGGCGCCCATGGCCTCAAAGAATTCCTCGAGGTCAAGTCGATCTTCGGCGGCAACGCCTGATCACTGCCTGAGGGCCCTCGTGGTCTGAAGGTTCACTGATGGACACGACCGACGGTGACTGCCAACGAGCAGTCGCCGTCGGCGCGTCTGCCGGAAGGTTCGGCGACGCATTCGCTGCGGATCTGCTCGATACCCTTCCCCGATGTCAACGAGCCGAGTTCCGCGGTCGACACCGCCTCGTCGAGTGTCCAGGGGCAAGCGCTGGGCTTCGTTGGCCCTGGGGCTCGGGCTCGTCCTTGGCGCCTGTTCGACTGTCAATTCGAGTGGTTTGACGAGTTCGGCATCGCCAGGCAGCGGTCCACTCGCCTCGTCGTCGCCCGCATCTTCGACTCGAACCTCACCAGAGGGCACGACCCCAGGCGACCAATCCAGCGACGCCATCACCGCGCCGGAAGTGGCGTTCGACGTGGCCCCAGTCGAGTGGCGTGCCTGTGGCGGTGCTGAGTGTGCCGGCCTCGAGGTGCCCCTCGACTACCAAGATCCGACTGGGCCGACGATCACGATTGCCATGGCGAGGTTGGCAGCAACCGGGTCGGCCGAGGCACGGCTTGGCTCGATCTTCGTGAACTTCGGTGGTCCCGGTGGCGAAGGAACCGAGACGATCCAGAGCTACGAGTCATTCATTCCCGACAGCCTGCGCCAGCGCTTCGACATCGTGTCGTGGGATCCGCGGGGTGTCGAGGACACGTCCGGCCTCGGCTGCGACGAAGCGATCGGCGACGAGCCGACCGATTTGGTCAGTTTCGAGGACGGTTTCGACGACGATGTCGCAGCCGACACGATCGTGTGGGACCGGGTCATGGAATGCGTGGCCACCAGCCCGGTCGTCGATGATCTCGGCACGGTCGCTGTCGTCAACGATCTCGAGATGATGCGGCGAGCCGTTGGCGACGAGGCCCTGACGTACCTCGGGTTCAGCTACGGCACCGAGATCGGATGGGTGTACGCCACGCTTTATCCCGACGTCGTTCGGGCCATGGTCCTCGACGGTGCCGTTCCACCGTCTGACGGGTTGAGCGAGCAGACCTTCAGCCAGCTCGTTGCCATCAACGACGCCATCGTCCGATGGGGGCGAGGTTGTGAGCAGTCACCGAATTGCCCGCTGCGCGACGAAGGCTACGAGCAGACGATCCTCCGGCTGATGGACGAGCTCGAGGCTGACCCAATCGAACTCTCCGACGGAACCACCTTTGGACCGGTCGATCTCGGCAACCTCGTCGTCAGCATGACCTACCTCGACCAGACCGAATGGGGTCCGGTTTTCGTCGATACCGTTGCTGCACTCGACGCCGGTGACCTCAACCCGATCCTCGAGATCGCTGCATCCTTCGAAGGTGGATCCGAAACAGCAACGTTCTGGTCGGTGTTGTGCGCTGACGGCACTGGCATCTTGTCCGACAGCGACTACGAGTCGTTGTATGCCGAGGCGTTGAACCTCTCTCCGATCGTTGGACAGCTTCCGGGCGGTCTCTTCTGCGATCGCTTCCCTGGCGAGATCGACGGACTTCCGACCCTCGACACCAATGGCACGCCGCCGCTGATCGTCATTGGCAACACCGGTGACAACGCAACGCCCTATGCCGACTCGGTGCTGCTCGATCAGCTCCTCGCCAACTCGGTGCTGGTGACCTACGACGGTCCTGGACACACCATCACGTTCTCCGATGCCTGTGTCGACCAGATCGTCGTCGACTACTTCGTCGACCTGTCGATCCCGGCGCCCGGTACACGTTGCGGCAACGCCTCGACCGTCGGTGACGGTTGGTTCGTGCCCATCGGGGATTGAACCATTTCTGTGGAGCCGGTCGAACAGCTACGTTCGGGGGATGGCATTCACCACGATCAGCTACGACGCCCGTGACGGCGTCGGACACGTCCGTTTCACCCGGCCCGAGGGAGCGAACGCGGTCAATCCGGCCTTCGCTCGAGATCTACGAGACGTCATCGTCGAGATCCAGTTCGATGACGCAGTCAAGGCTGTCTCGGTCACCGCCGAGGGCAAGGTCTTTTGTGCCGGAGGCGATCTGAAGGAATTCAACGAAGCGGGCGAGGGGCTGCCGACCATGGCCAGCCAGATGCTGATCGATTTCCACGCCGCCATCAACCGAATGAATCGCACACCGAAACCGTTCGTTGCCGGTGTTGCCGGTGCGGCGGGGGGAGCGGGCCTTTCCCTGATGTCATCGTTCGACTTGGTCATTGCGTCCGAAACAGCCAAGTTCACCATGGCGTACACCCGGGCCGGGGTCACGCCCGACGGCACCTCCACGTACTTCATCTCTCGCCACATCGGTGTTCGGCGCATGCTCGACCTCACGCTCACGAACCGAGTGCTCACCGCAGCCGAGGCCGAGTCGTGGGGCTTGGTGAACCGAGTGGTCGCTCCCGAAGAAGTCGACGCCCAGACCGCAGCGCTCGCTCAGCAATTCGCCGATGGACCGTCATGGGCACTTGGGATGGCCAAGCGCATCGTCTACGAAGGCCACGACTCATCACTCGAGAAAGCCGGCGAACTCGAAGCTGCGGTCATCACCGAGTCGATGCGCCGCCATGACGGTCGCGAAGGCATCGCAGCCTTCGTCGGAAAGCGCGCCGCCGAGTTCACTGGTGAGTAGCTGAGCGTTCTCCGGGCGGGCCGGTGATCAGTCGCCTGGGCGAACGAGGATCTTGACGTGCTGCTCAGGGTCGGCGAGGTCGGCGAATGCCTGTGGTGTTGCCGACAGATCGACCGAGCCGGTGACGAGGGCTTCGATGCCCGGCAGCGATGCCGCCGAGATCTTGGCCAATGTCGAGCCGAACTCTTCGCCGGAGTAGCCGAGCACGAACTGCAGCTCGAGCTCCTTGTTGATGCCGACGAACGGTTCGAACTGATCGCTCTCCATACAGACGCCGACGACGACGATGCGGGTGCCCCGCTGAGCGCCGTCGGCGACGCGAGCAATCATGCCGGGAACCCCGACGCACTCGAAGATCACGTTCGGCTTGGCTGTGATGCCGGCGAAACCGTTGTAGGGATCATGGCGGTCGACACCGTCGGGCCAGCACATGGTGGCCCAGGTGTCGTAGGGCGAATCGGTGCCCGGGTCGATCACGAGGTCGGCGCCGAGCTGTTCGGCGAGTGCCCGCCTGGTCGGCGAGAAGTCCGACGCGATGATCGGTCCCACGCCACGCGCACGAAGGGCAACGATCACCGCAAGTCCAACGGGTCCGCACCCGACGACGAGCGGCACCGATCCTGGCTCGAGGCGAGCTTTGGCGACCGCGTGTTCGCCAACTGCCAGAGGTTCGGTGAGTGCCGCCAGCTCGGTTGGCACGTCGGTGGCAACGGGAAGGCACATGCGAGCATCGACCGCCATGCGCTCGGCGTAGCCACCGTTCATGTCGTTGGAGTAACCAAGCGGTTGGACGATCCCGCGGGCGATCGAGACCGGTAGCGAACAGACCCTGTCACCGACTTTCAACGTGGTTCCAGTGGCCGAGGTGTGGTCGTCGCCGGGGCCGAGATCGATGATCTCGAGGCAGAACTCATGGCCCATCACGAGGTCGCGGCTCGGATCGATCTTGGGTCGTTTCGGACTCGGTGTGCCGAGCCCCTGCGCGGCCATGCGGTCGATGTGTTTGGCGGCGTGCAGGTCGCTGCCGCAGATCCCGCAGGCCAAGACCTTGGCCAGTACCTGACCGGCCGAAGGCTGCGGTTCGGCGATGTCGTCGACGATCAGTTCGTGGTTGCGCAGCACGACAGCTTGCATGATGGTGTCTCCTCGACGTCGCAGGGCTCTGTGGCCGCCGGTTGCTCGGCCGCTGAGTTTGCTCAGCCTGGCACAACGAGCGGCATCGTTCGATTCGATGCCGAGGTAGCGTCGGCATCGATGAATACCGATGCCATCATGACCACTTCGGATGGCAGCATCGAGCTCCGCCGTCTGCCCGATGCTGGCGATGGCACACTGCGAGCGTGGGACGCGGCCGATGAATATCTGCTCGAACATCTTGTGGAAGTCGGCGTCGCCGATGCTCGATGGCTGGTCGTCAACGACCTGTTCGGAGCGCTGGCCGTCGCGCTTGTCGATCGAAAGCCCCAGTCATGGAGCGACTCGGTGACCTCGCATCAGGCAACCGTCGCCAATCTCGAACGAAATCACCTCGACCCGAGCGCGGTGGCCCTGGTTCCCAGCACCGCCCTGCCGCAAGGCCCCATCGACGTCGCCATCGTCAAGGTGCCCAGAACGCTCGCTCTGCTCGAAGATCAGCTTCGTCGCCTCCGTCCGCTGCTCCATGCCGGTTCGGTCATCATTGCCGGGGGAATGGTCAAGTCGATCCACCGCTCCACCCTCGATCTTTTCGAGTCGACGGTCGGTCCTTCGCCAACGTCACTGGCAAAGAAGAAGGCTCGCCTCGTTCATGCGACCTTCGACTCGGCGCTCGTCACCAAGTCGAGCCCGTATCCGAGTACCTACGCACTCGATGACGGTTCGAGACTGACCGAGCACGCCAACGTGTTCTCTCGGGGGCATCTCGACCTCGGCACCAGGGCCATGCTCGAACACCTCCCATCCCTCCCTGATGGCGCCGACGTTCTCGATCTCGGTTGTGGCAACGGACTGCTCGGTCTCACCACGGCACGCCGCGGCAACCTGGGTTCACTCACCTTGGTCGACGAGTCGTATCAGGCGATTGCTTCGGCGAAGGCGAACGTCGAGGGATGGGCAATCGAGGTGCCGACGAGCTTCATCGCCGATCGTTCCCTGGCATCGCTCGCATCGGCTTCGGTCGATGTCGTGCTGAACAACCCGCCGTTCCATACCCATCAGAGCCGGAGCGACGAGACGGCCAAGTCGATGTTCGCCGATGCCCATCGGGTGCTACGGCCGGGCGGGCAACTGATCGTCGTCGGCAACCGACACCTCGACTATCACAAGCAACTGCGTCGACGATTCAGCCGCTGTGAGATCGTTGGATCGAACCCGAAATTCGTGGTGCTCCGAGCTCGACGCTGAGGATCATGTGGGTGCAGGCCCGGTCGATGAGCGAACAACGAGCACGGGGTCGAACACGATGAGCTGACGAAGATGACGGCCTCGATCGATCTCGCTGATGAGGGCGTTCACGATCATCTGACCCATGGCTTCGTACGGTTGACGCACCGTGGTGAGCGGCGGATCCGAGATCGAGCTGGTCATCGTGGCGTCGTAGCCAACGACCGACACATTCGCCGGAACGTCGAGATGGAGTCGGCGTACGGCGGCAACGGCACCGAGCGCCATCAGATCGTTTCCACAGATCAGCCCGGTGAAACCACGTTCGACCAGCGTCCGACCGCAAGCGAGCCCGCCTTCGAAGGTGAAGCTCGTGGTGGCGACTGATGATGCCGGTATGTCGAGACCGGCCGTCGCCATTGCTCGTTCGTACCCACTGATGAATCGGGAAGTCGGGACATACTTGTGAGTGCCGAGGATGCAGCCGATCCGAGTGTGTCCGAGTGAGACCAGATGAGCGACGGCACGCTCGGCGGCGATCGACTCGTCGGCCCATACGTGAGGCACGTCGAGTGAGGTGTCTGCGCCGTTGACCAAGACAAAGGGCACGTCGTTTGCGACGAGTTCTTGGTAGGTCGCAAGGTCACCGTCGACCTCGGAATGCTGCCCGGCGATGATGACCATGCCGTCGACGCCGGTCGACATGAACTCTTCGACGTAGCGCTGTTCCTCGGCCAGGTTCGGGTCAGCGACTCCGATGGTGGCGATCAATCCGTGTGCGGCCAGGCGTTCCATGATCCGGTGAGCCAGTTCAGGGAAGACCGGGTTGACGAGTTCGCCGCTGATGATGCCGATGGTGCCGCGCGACTTCGGCCTGGTCGGATCGCTCTGGCGGAGATCGTGGTCGTATCCCAGCTCGGCGAGCGCAGCGGTCACGCGATCACGAGTGGCCATCGCAACGCCGGTGCGGCCGTTCAGCACGCGGCTCACCGTTGGCTCGCTCACGCCCGCGAGTTCGGCGACGACTTTGAGTGGTGGTCGGGCCATCGAGAGGCATCGTACGAGGGCGAGCGGGACCTTGGTCACCATTTCAGAAAGCGCGTTGAAATTTCACCAACGGGTCAATACGTTCACTCTTGGACCATAGGTCCCGCTGTTGTGGCGACTCGCTGCGACATCGTTCCATTGGGGAGAAACCATGAACTCACGCTTCCGGCTCATTGCCGTGTTGCTCGCAGTCCTGGCCCTGTTCGCCGCCTCGTGCGGTAGCGACAGCGCCGGCGACACGAGTACCGACGGCGACGCCACAACCACAACCGCAGCTGATACCGACGAGGAGTCGACCACCACCGAAGCACCAGCTGATGAAGAAGAGCCCGCCGACGGAGAAGAAGAGGCCATCGTCCGTGCTGACGCCGACCTCGTGATCTGGGCCGACGACACTCGTGCGCCGGTCATCACTCCGTTCGCCGAGGCCTTCGCCGAGGAGAACGGACTCACCGTTGCGGTGCAAGAGGTCCCATTCGATCAGATCCGTGATCGCCTCGCCACGGCCGGCCCTGCCGGCGAAGGCCCCGACATCATCATCGGTGCCCACGATTGGCTCGGCCAGCTCGTGACCAGTGGCCTCGTCGCCCCGGTCGATCTCGGAGCGGCCGCCGCCGACTTCAGCGATGTTGCCATCTCGGCCATGAGCTACGAAGGCCAGCTCTACGGCGTCCCGTATGCGGTCGAGAACGTCGCCCTGATCCGCAACGCCGATTTGGTGCCCGAGGCCCCGGCCACGTTCGAAGAACTCGAGACGATCGCTCTCGATCTCGTCGCTTCCGGTGAGGCCGATGTGCCGCTCGCCATCCAACAGAGCCCGGGCGATCCGTACCACAACTTCCCGCTGTTCACCGCGGCTGGCGGCTACTTGTTCGGCACCAATGCCGACGGCAGTCTCAATCCCGATGACCTCGGCCTCGCTTCTCCCGGCAGCCTCGCCGCCGCCGAAAAGTTCGGCGCATGGACCGAGTCCGGTCTGATTTCTGGTGATGTCAGCTACGACATCATGATCGAGTCGTTTGGCACCGGCCGTGCGCCGTTCGCCATCACCGGTCCTTGGGCTGTCGCTCAACCGGACAACGGTTTCAAGGCGATGGGCGTCAACTATGTCGTCGAGCCGATCCCCTCGATCGATGGTGGCACCCCGGCGCCGTTCGTCGGTGTGCAGGGCTTCATGGTCTCTGCTCAGGCTGCCAATCCGTTGTTCGCGCAGACGTTCATCGTCGACGTGATGGCAACCGAAGAAGCGCAGACGGCCCTCTTCGCTGCCGGCGGACGTCCGCCGGCGCACACGGCTGCCTTCGAGGCAGCAGCGAGCGATCCCGACATCCAGGGCTTCGGCCTCTCGGGCATCAACGGCCAGGCCCAGCCGTCCATACCTGAAATGGGATCGGTGTGGACCGCCTGGACCGACGCCTACTCGCTCATCTTCACCGGTGGCGCTGAGCCAGCGGATGCGTTCACCACCGCCAACGACCAGATCACGGCCCTCATCGCCGAAGGCTGATCCTCCCCGCTTCACCTCGAAGTGAAGCAACCATGATGTCGCCCCGGGTCAGGTCCGCTGACCCGGGGCGTCGTCCTTGACAGCGCACCCATGATTGGTCTCGGTAGGAAAGGTCGCACGACATGAAGCGCAGCGCTTTCAGCCTCGGGCTTGTTTCGAAGCTTCTCTTCCTTTCGGTGATCAATGGTGGCGCGGTCTACGCGCTGCCGATCCTGATCGACCGCAGGGCCTGGACGCTGTTCGGGTTCCTCTTGACGAGCGTCGTCGTCACCGATGTGGTGTATTTGGCAAGAGGTCGCTGGTCCATTCCGCTGCGTTACCTCGTACCTGGCACCTTCTTCCTGTTGATCTTCCAGGTGTATCCCGTTCTGTATTCGGGCTACATCTCGATGACCAACTTGGGCACCGGCAACGTACTCGACAAGGAAGGTGCCACTGAGCAACTCCTCCGGTCGAGCATCTCCAGCAGCGTCGAAGGTGGCCGTTTCGAGGCCAAGCCCGTGCGTAACGGTGATGGTGAGCTCGGCTTGTATCTCGTCGACGCGACAGGTGCCAGCTTCCTCGGCACCCTCGATGGTCGCACCGAACTCGATCCCTCACAGATCGTCACCGAGGACGACCAGGTGGTCTCGGTGGACGGGTACACCGTGCTGAAACTCGGCGACATCAGCAACATCCAAGCCGAGCTCACGGCGCTCGAGGTGCCCGATGACGAGGGCATCATCCGGCTGCAGACGTTTTCTTCGGCCGCCTTGCAGGCCTATCGACTCCAATACGACGAGTCGGCCGACACGATCACCGACGTCGAGACCGGTGTGGTCTATCGACCAGTCGAAGGGCGCTACACCTCCGATGACGGGCAGCGGCTCACGCCAGGTTGGCAGGCCTTCATCGGCGCCGACAACTACACCCGCGTGCTCACCTCGAAGGCCATTCGAGGTCCGTTCCTCCGGGTCTTCATCTGGAACTGGGCGTTCGCCATTCTGTCGGTGTTCACCCAATTCACTCTCGGCCTCGGCCTGGCGCTGGCGCTCAACTCCGAACGGCTGCGGGGCCAGCGTTTCTTCCGGTCGATCATGATCGTTCCCTACGCGCTGCCGAGCTTCATGACTGCGCTGATCTGGCAGGGCATGTTGAACCAGGACTTCGGGATCATCAACCAATTTCTTGGTGCCGACGTGCCGTGGCTGACCAACCCGTGGATGGCGCGGCTGTCGATCATCCTGGCCAATCTGTGGCTCGGGTTTCCCTATATGTTCCTGGTCTCGACCGGGGCACTCCAGTCGGTGCCCGAAGAGCTTTCCGAAGCTGCGGTGGTCGACGGGGCCTCAGGCGTTCAGGCGTTCCGGCGAATCACCTTCCCGTTGTTGATGGTGCCGTTGGCGCCGCTGCTGATTGCTTCGTTCGCCTTCAACTTCAACAATTTCAACATCATCTATCTGTTGAATCGTGGCGGGCCGCCAATCGTCGGAGCCCAGACCCCGGCCGGTCACACCGACATCCTGATCAGCTACACCTACCGACTGGCGTTCGAAAGTGGGCGAGGACAGGACCTCGGTTTGGCCTCGGCCATCTCGATCTTCATCTTCGCCATGGTGGTGTTGGTGTCGGCGATCAGCTTCCGTCAGACCAGGGCATTGGAGGATTTGTCATGAGCGAAGCGGGGGCCGCCCGGCCCGGTCGTCAGACCAGGAGGGAGATGTCATGAGCAAGTTGGAGCCGCTCACCGGAAATGCGCCGGAGGGTCACGTCTATTCGCCTTCGGCGATCGCGGCACGAGAGCACTATCTCGACGGCCACATGACGTCATCGCTCACGCCACGGCGCTGGTTCGGCGAGGTTGGATGGCGTTACCTCGTGGGGCTCGTCGCCATCGGTTTCGCGCTCTTTCCCGCCATCTACGCCGTGAGTTCGTCATTCGACGGCACCGGCACCTTGACCGGGTCGGGCATCCTCCCGTCCCGTCCGACGTTCGACAACTACTCCGAGCTCTTCGACGGCTCGATTCCGTACCGTGCCTGGCTGACGAATTCGCTGCTGGTCTCGGCGTCTGCTGCGATCTGCCAGACCTTTCTCTCGGCCATGGCGGCCTACGCATTCAGTCGGATGCGCTTCCTCGGCCGGCGCACCGGGATGCTGACCGTGCTGTTGGTCCAGATGTTTCCTCAGGCACTCGCCTTCACTGCGATCTTCGTGATGGTGACCGACCTGAACGAGGCCGTCCCGTTCATCTCGCTCGGTTCCCGGCTCACGCTGTTTCTCATCTACCTCGGCGGCGCGCTCGGAGTGAACACGTGGCTCATGAAGGGCTACTTCGACACCATTCCGCGCAGCCTCGACGAGTCAGCCTTGATCGATGGTGCCAGTCACGTGCAGATCTTCTTCCGGATCATCCTCCCGCTCGCGGCGCCCGTGCTGGCCGTCGTCACGCTGCTGTCGTTCGTCTTCTTGTTCAACGAGTTCCTGGTCAGCCTCGTGGTGTTGGGCCAGGGTGACAGCGGAAACTTCACGCTGCCGGTCGGGCTGTTCCGATTCGTCGACGGCCGGGGCAGTCGCTGGGGTGCGTTCACCGCCGGCGCCGTTCTGGCATCGATTCCGGTCGTTCTGTTGTTCCAGTTCCTCCAGCGCTACATCGTGAGTGGTCTCACGGCCGGCGCAACGAAGGGCTGAACAGTCGCGCATGTCGCTGCTCGATCTTCCACACCACGATCCATCAGGTCGGTATGTCTCGAACCCAACGCCACGGCCGGGTGAGGTGGTCGAGGTCGCCGTCGACGTGCCAACCGCGTCGGGCTTCGACACCTGGCTCCTTCGCACTCCCGAAGATGGCGAGGTCAGGTGGATCGAGCCGACCAGCGTCGAGCCAACATCGACGGGTACGCGTTGGCGGTTCGCATTGCCATGCCCGAACGCGGTCGTTTCGTATCGGTTCTGGTGTCGAGGCAGCGCCGGCGCCCAGTGGCTGACCGGTATCGGGCTCGTCGACTTCGACCCCCTCGATCATCACGACTTTCGTCTGATCACCACCGGGGCCACTCCTTCCTGGGTGCCTCAGACGGTGTGGTATCAGATCTTCCCTGATCGATTTGCGACGTCGGGTCACCACTCGGAGAACCTCCCCAACTGGGCCGACCGCGCCGAGTGGGATGCGCCGGTGGCGTCGGGGCCTGGCGCCATGACCCAGCTGTACTGCGGCGACCTCGACGGCATTGCCGAACACCTCGACCATTTGGTCGATCTCGGTGTTGGCGGCGTGTATCTGAACCCGGTGTTCCCCGCACGATCCAATCATCGCTATGACGCAACCACGTTCGATGTCGTCGATCCGATTCTCGGCGGCGACGACGCTCTGGTGCGGTTGCGGGAAGCGTGCGACGAGCGCGGCCTCAAACTGATGACGGACCTGACACTCAACCACACTGGCGACGGCCATGACTGGTTCGTTGCCGCCCAAGCCGACGCGTCCAGTACCGAGGCCGGGTACTACTACTTCACTGATCATCCCGACGAGTATGAATCGTGGATCGGTATCAAGAGTCTGCCCAAGCTCGATCATTCCTCGGTCGAGCTTCGCCGTCGTTTCTATGACGGGCCGGACTCCGTTGTCGGTCGCTACTTGCGGCCTCCCTTCGACCTTGCCGGCTGGCGCATCGACGTGGCCAACATGACCGGTCGCTACGGCCTGGTCGATCTCAACCCCATGGTGCGCCAGACCACGAGGGCAACGGTCGATGCGATCGATCCCGACAAGTGGCTCGTCGCCGAACACTTCTTCGACCCTTCGGGTGACGCCATCGGCGACGGTTGGCACGGGGTCATGAACTATGCCGGGGTCGCTCGACCACTGGTCAGTTGGCTCGGTGAGTTCTCGACCTTGGCGGCGATGATGCCGGGCCCCGGGCAGGACCAACGCGACGGTGTTGCGGTTGCGAAGGCGATCGACGAGGTACGAGCGTCGTTGCCCTGGCAGGTCGTCATTGGTTCGATGGCCTTGCTCGGCTCGCACGACACTGCTCGCTGGCAGACCATGGCCTGCTCTCCGGCACTTGCTCGAGTCGGCTTCGGGTTCCTGCTCACGCTTCCTGGATCTCCGTGTTTCCTCTACGGCGACGAGATCGGCCTCGAGGGTGGCTCATCGGAGGCGGCAAGGCGGACCATGCCGTGGGACGAACGAGTGTGGGACCACGATCTGCTCGACTTCTACTGCGAGCTCATCCGGTTTCGATCGCAGTCCAATGCCTTGGCCACTGGCGGGTTCCGCTGGGTCGAGCGCAGCGCCGATGCCTTGGCCTTCCTGCGCGAGTCCGCTGATGAGCGTCTCCTCGTTCGCGTGACGCGTCGTGGCGTTGAACCATTGGAGCTGTCGCTGTTGGCCTTGGGGGCGAGCGGGCTCGATCCGGTCTTCGGCCAAGCTCCGATCGTCACTGGCAACGATCACGTGGCCCTCGACGCAACCGCGCCAACGTTCTCGATCTGGCGCCTCACGTCGTGATCACCCGCTCGATGGGCGCGTTGGTGATCGATTCGCGAACGGTGACCCGACCGTGATCGCTTCGGTGTCCGACGGATCAGGGCAACACCGCTCTGTTCGAGCAACAGCGATACTCACCAGGCCCTGAGACCGTCGGTACCTCTGTCACCTTTCGCCCGCCGAGTGACACAATGGCGCAATGCAGACACAACTCTTGATCGGTGGCCAGTGGCGGGACGGTTCGACAGGGGAGGAAATCTCCGTCATCAATCCGGCGAATGGCGACACGATCGCCACGGTCGCTGCCGGTACGCCTGATGATGCGACGGCCGCATGTGATGCGGCCGCCAACGCCCAGGCCGGTTGGGCCAAGACGGCGCCGCGTGAACGCGGTGAGATACTTCGGCGTTGCTGGCAGCTGATGATCGACAACACCGAGGAACTGGCTGACCTCATCACCCTCGAACACGGCAAGCCGCTCGCCGACGCCAGGGGCGAGGTGGCCTACGCTGCGGAGTTCTTCCGCTGGAACTCCGAGGAGGCGGTGCGGATTCATGGCTCGATCGCAACGGCACCGTCCGGGGCGAATCGGATGATCGTGCACCACGTGCCGATCGGGGTCGTCATCATCGTGACCCCGTGGAATTTTCCGGCCGCCATGATCACTCGCAAGTTGGCCCCGGCGCTGGCTGCTGGCAACACCGCCGTGATCAAGCCGGCGAAAGACACGCCACTCACCGCTCTTCGCATCGGAGAACTGATGGTCGAAGCCGGTGTGCCGGCCGGCGTGGTCAACATCGTGCCGACCAAGTCGTCGGCCTCCTGGTTCGATGCAGCCGTCGATCATCCAGCCACGAGGATGGTGTCGTTCACCGGCTCGACCGAAGTTGGTCGTGTCTTGCTCGCCCGCTCGGCCGATCGTGTACTCAAGACCGTCATGGAGTTGGGTGGCAATGCGCCTTTCATCGTGTTCGCCGACGCCGACATCGACGCCGCCGTCGAGGGAGCCATGGTCGCCAAGATGCGCCATTCGGCTGAGACGTGCACCGCGGCCAACCGCTTCTACGTGGAGGCACCGGTGGTCGATGAGTTCGCAACGAAACTGGCAGCAGCGATGGGAGCCGTCAAGGTTGGTGATGGCCACGGTGACGGGGTCAGTTGCGGACCGATGATCAACCAAACCGCGATCGACGACATCGACGGCTTGGTCAAGGCGGCGGTTGGGGCAGGAGCGACCGTGCTCACCGGTGGAGGCGCCGTCGAGGGTCCCGGCTACTTCTACCAACCGACCGTGCTCTCAGGCGTCGAGCACTCCTCGCCCATCATCCACGAGGAGATCTTCGGACCCGTGGCGCCGATCGTGTCCTTCACCGACACCGACACGATGATCGAGATGGCCAACGACACCGAGATGGGCCTGACCGGCTACGTCTTCACGCGCGACATCGGTCGCGGCTTGGCGGTGTCGGAACGCATCCAAGCCGGGATGATCGGCCTCAACCGCGGGGCGGTGTCCGACCCCGCTGCCCCCTTCGGCGGCATGAAGCAGTCCGGCCTCGGCCGGGAGGGCGCGAGTGAAGGAATCTATGAGTTCTGCGAGACCCAATACATCGCCGCCAACTGGTGAACCCGATACGGCGTTCAGCATGAACGGATCGTCGAGCGTGCCGTTCCTTTCCGCCGATGACGTCAACTCGTTGGTGTCGATGAGCGACACCATCGAGGCATTGCGTGCTGCCTTCTCGGAGCGTCGACCCGCTCCTGAGCGCGGTGTTGCTCCCTTCGATCTTGGCAACCTGCTGACCATGCCGGCCGTTGCCGGTCCGAGCGCCGGGGTCAAGATCATCACGCTCGTTCCGGGCAATCCCGAGCGAGGGCTTCCGGCCATCCAGGGTCTCTACGTGTTGTTCAGCGCCGTCGACGGCCGGGTGCGGGCGCTACTCGACGGCGGTTGCCTCACGGCACTACGAACGCCTGCCGCGTCTGGCCTGGCCGCCGACTATCTTGCCCCTGTGACAGCAACGACCATCGGCATCATTGGTGCCGGTGTGCAGGGCCGGGGCCATCTCCAAGCAATGCTGGTCGTTCGGCCGACGCTGTCATCGGTCGTGATTGCCAGCCGCTCGAGCGAATCGGCCGAGGCCTTGGTGGCGGTTGCTCGAGCTGAAGGGCTCCAGGCCCGAGTCGGTTCGATCCAAGAGGCGTCGAGGTGTGAGATCGTTTGCGCCTGTACCTCGGCCCAGCAACCGATCCTGCCCGACTCGCTTTCCGAGTGGACGTTTCTCAGCGCAATCGGTGCCTATCTGCCCGATCAGGCCGAGATGTCGCCATCGCTGGTGGCAAGCGCCGACGTCTGGGTCGATGCCGAGGCTGCTGCCCGAGTCGAGGCCGGCGACCTGATCCAAGCCGTCGACGCAGGAACTTGGGCGTGGAATGATTTGCGGGGCGACCTCGTCGACCTGGTCACGAGTGCCGCCCCATTGTCAAGCGACCGTCCCCGCATCTTCAAGAGCGTCGGCCTGTCGATCGAAGATCTCACGCTGGCCGACTTGGCCGCCACCCGAGCAGGAATCGAGCCCTAGTCATGGATCAAACGCAAGCAGAGTGGTTGGCGTCCTACACCGAGGAGCCCGTGGACCCCGATCAGGTGATCTGCGATCCGCATCACCACCTCTGGGAGTTCCCGGACGACACTTACCTTCTCGAGCAGCTTCGGGCCGACACGGGTGCCGGCCACAACGTGGTCAGCACCGTCTTCATCGAGTGCACCGCCGGGTACCGCAGCGATGGTCCCGAGGCGTTGCGCCCGGTCGGCGAGACGGAGTTCGTTCTTGCGCAGGCGCTCGAGAGCGAGCGGACCAGCGGTAGTGAGATCAGAGGAATCGTGGGTCTGGCCGACTTGTCACTCGGGTCGAGCGTTGCCGAGGTGCTCGCAGCCCACATCGAGGCGGGCGGCGAGAGGTTCAAGGGGATTCGCCATGCGACAGCGCTCGATCCGAGCCCCGAGGTTCGCCGCTCACATACCCGACCGACGCCAGGACTCATGGCCGAGCCAGCGTTTCGTGAAGGATTCGCCGAACTGGCGCACCACGATCTTCGCTTCGATGCGTGGCTCTATCATCCTCAGATCACCGAACTGGTCGACCTGGCACACGCCCACTCCGATGTGCTGATCGTGCTCGACCATCTTGGCGGACCACTGGGCGTTGGCCCCTACGCCGGTCAGCGCGAGGAGGTGCGGGCCGATTGGCGTCGCTCGATCATGCTCCTCGCCGAGTGCCCCAACGTCAGCATCAAACTCGGAGGGATCGGAATGACGGTGTTCGGACTCGACTGGCATCACCAGGCGACACCGCCGACCTCAGACGCCCTCGTCGAAGCTTGGGGTCCCGACATCGAGTTCTGCATCGAACAGTTCGGCGTTCGCCGCTCGATGTTCGAATCGAACTTCCCCGTCGATCGGCGTTCGACCAGCTACACCGTGCTCTGGAATACCTTCCAGAAGATCACTGCTGGCTACTCGATCGACGAGCGGTCGGCGTTGTTCCACGACACCGCGGCCTCGTTCTACGACCTCTGAGCGCTCGCGACGCGGTAAGTTCACCGGGTGGCTCGCAACGAACCGCTCACTTTCGATCCCATTGCCGAGGCCCGACGTCAGTGGACCAGCCGCGGTTTCGAGGCCTCGTCAGCGATGGTCGCCACCACCTCGATCATGCGTGCCCATCAGATCGTGCAGCGAGCTGTCGACGAGGCGCTCGCGCCGTTCGACCTCACGTTCGCTCGCTACGAGGCACTCACCCTCATCTCGTTCAGCCGGGCAGGCGAACTCCCGCTCGGCAAGATGGGTGATCGGCTCATGGTGCACCCCGCCAGCGTCACCAACGCCATCGACCGCTTGGAGCGCCAGGGTCTGGTCGAACGCCGTCGATCAGCGGCGGACCGTCGTACCGTGCTGGCTGTCATCACCGACAGTGGTCGAGTGGTGGTCGAAGAAGCCACAGCGGCGCTTGGCGAGATCGACTACGGCGCTGGTGCGCTGAGCGAAGACATGCGAGAGACGCTTTACGCCATCATCAAGACCCTGCGGTCAGCCGAGGGTGATTTCGTCGCCGGTGCGGGCGCACTGCATGATGAAGCACTGGTCGATGATGTGCTGGTCGATGAATCGACGGACGATTGATTGGACGTCTAAAGTTCTCCCTGTGAAAGACCAGTGGGAAGAAGAGTTCGCCAACTCGACCTTGCGGGAAGGTCCGTTCGAAACGATGTCGGGCGTGCCCGTCGATGCCGTCTACGGGCCAGACGACGGCGACTTCCCCGGCCAGTACCCCTACACCCGAGGTATTCATGCCTCGATGTACCGGTCTCGGCTGTGGACCATGCGAATGTTCGCCGGGTTCGGCACCGCCGAAGACACCAACGTTCGGTTCAAGCAGCTCCTCGCCGACGGCGGTACCGGCCTCTCCACTGCCTTCGACCTACCAACCCTGATGGGCCGCGACTCCGACGATGAGTTCGCCCTCGGCGAGGTCGGCAAGGCCGGTGTCGCCGTCGACACCCTTGCCGACATGGAAGACCTGTTCGACGGGATCGATTTGGCTGCGGTGTCGACCTCGATGACCATCAACTCGCCTGCCTCGATCCTGTTGGCGATGTACGTGGCGGTCGCCGAGAAGAACGGCACCGCTCGAGCCGTGCTCAATGGCACGCTCCAAAACGACATCCTCAAGGAGTACCAGGCTCAGAAGGAATACATCTTTCCCCCGCGGCCGTCGGTTCGACTCATCAGCGATCTCGTCACGTTCACTTCGGCCGAGATGCCCAAATGGAATCCGATCTCGATCTCGGGTTACCACATTCGTGAGGCCGGTTCGACGGCCGCCGAGGAACTGGCGTTCACCCTCGGCAACGGTTTCGCCTACGTCGAGGCGGCGGTTGCTGCCGGGCTCGATGTCGACGACTTTGCGCCTCGGCTGTCGTTCTTCTTCAACAGCCACATCGACTTCTTCGAGGAGATCGGCAAGCTTCGAGCGGCCCGGCGTATCTGGGCCCGCTGGATGAAGGACCGCTACGGCGCGAAGTCGGAGCGTTCACTCAAGTTGCGCTTCCACACCCAAACCGCCGGCGTTTCGCTCACCGCGCAACAGCCCGAGATCAACATCGCTCGTGTTGCGTTGCAGGCGATGGCGGCAGCGATGGGCGGAACGCAGAGCTTGCACACCGACGCCTACGACGAAGCGCTCGCGCTCCCCACGGAAAAGGCCGCTCGAATCGCGTTGCGGACCCAGCAGATCGTTGCCCACGAAACCGGGGTCGCCAATGTGGCCGACCCACTCGGCGGTGCCCCGTACGTCGAGTGGATGACCGACGAGATGGAGCGCCAGGCCGAAGACATCTTCGCCAAAGTCAACGAAATGGGCGGCGGCTCGATGCTCGAAGGCACGTTCCAAGGCATCGAAGAGGGCTGGTTCCAGGGCCGAATTGCCGACTCGGCGTACGCGTTCGAACGCAAGGTCAACAACGGTGAGCGAATCGTTGTCGGCGTGAACGCGTTCACCGAGGGCGACGAGGCGAATCCGCCACTGCTCTACATCGGGCCCGAGGTCGAAGAGCGCCAGCTCAAGCGGCTGGGAAACATCAAGCACGATCGCAACAGTGCCGCTGTCGCCGAATCGCTCGCTGTCGTCACGGCGGCCG
Source organism: Acidimicrobiales bacterium (assembly GCA_038212405.1). Classification (GTDB taxonomy): domain Bacteria; phylum Actinomycetota; class Acidimicrobiia; order Acidimicrobiales; family SZUA-35; genus JBBQUN01. The sequence goes on from JBBQUN010000016.1 coordinate 26,866, forward strand.
CGGCCGATCCGCTCGTCAACACCATGCCCCCGATCCTCGACGCCGTGCGGGTCTACGCGACCGTCGGCGAAATCATCGGTGCTCTCGGCTCGGAGTTCGGACTCTGGGAAGAACGCACCATGATCTGATCAGCTCCGCTGGTCGAGCCCGCTTCCTCAGCAACGCGCGGGGAAGCCCTGAGTCCCCTGATTCTGTGTGTCACACTCGCCGCCTGGCACGTTCTGTGTGCCGAAGTGGTCGTCAGCGGCCGCTCTGGCACACAGAAGCAATCGGGCGGTCACGATGGCACACAGAACGCACGGCGAGCGCTCAGGGCGGGCACGGTCCATCAGGCGGCACGGTCCATCAGGCGGCGACGACTGAGCGGAAGGCGATGATCGAGGCCAGACGCTGCATGAACTCGGTTGGGCGGTGTGTGAGTGTGCGCCAGCCGACTCGGATCACGATCCAGCCGTACTCGGCTGCCAGGAGGTCTCGCCGTTCGTCGTCGTCTTTCGATTGGGAGGTGGTGTGGAACCGGCGGCCATCGACCTCGAGGATCACCTTTGCTTCGGGCCACGCGAAGTCGACGATGCCCCGACGACCGTCGTACCACGGCGGACGGAACTGGCGGCGAGCGCCCAAGATGCGGTACTCGGCCAGGCGTTCGATGGTGAGCAGTTCGAGCTTCGATTCGGCGAACGGCTCGTCGTCGAGTGTCGACTCGAGCACCGCTCGCATGGCCACCGAGCCTGCGACACCCTTTCCCGACCACGATTCGAAGCAAGTGACGAGATCGTCAGGCGAGGGAGACCTCGCCACCAGCTGCGTCTCGACGAGGTGTCGCAGCCGTTCTGGTCGCAGGACCCCGGCAAGATCGCAGAGCGTGCGGGCAGGGTTGGTGGCGAGGAGGCCGTCGACCACGACGAGGTCGGCACTCGGGAGTCGACGGCTCCGATGCACGCTGGCAAAGGGGGAGCGGCTCGCCCCAGAGAAGGTGGTCACCACCTCGATGCGTCGGGGTACTGGGAGGGTGAACCGATGCAGGTTGGCCGCGCTGCGGTGCGACAACGCTGCGCCTTCGATCGACAGGGCCGCAAGCGCGTGATCGGTCCGGTTATCGCGAAGGGCCGGGATCTCGAGCACACCTCGATGCCTGCGCACGATCCAGCCCGATCGAATGCGACGAGCAAGCGCCGACGATGAGACACCGGCAGCGAGGGCATCGCGGCGTAGGAACACGCCATGCCGTGGAGCCGCCAGTTCGATGATTCGCGCTTCCGCCGTTGTGATCATCGCAAGAGTCTGGTCGCGACGTGTGACATCGACCGCGGACAGCGTTGCCCCCCGCTGGTACTTCTGTGTGCCGCACTTGTCGCTACTTGCGTTGTGTGTGCCGAAGTTGCCGCTGGCGACCACGTTGGCCCACAGAACCAAAGGAGTGGACACTCTTGCACACAGAAGGGACAAAGGGACCGGGGCGGTGGCCCAGGGCCAGGCGGATGGGGACACCGCTGGAGCTGGTGGTGGGCGTGCGCCTGGCCAGCAGAGGGTGCTACAACGGCGATCGCACGAGGCCCGAAGAACGGTGCCTTGCTTGTCGTAACTGTCACCTCGAAAGGGTCACCACCATGTCTACTCCTGTTGAAGCTGTCGGTGTCGATGGCGTGAAGGCGCTCGTCGGCCAACACCTCGGCTACAGCGATTGGCTCGAGATCACCCAAGAGCGCGTCATGCAATTTGCCGAGGCCACCGGCGATCACCAGTGGATCCACACCGATCCCGAGCGGGCGGCGAAAGAGAGCCCGTTCGGTGGACCCATCGCGCACGGGTATCTCACCGTGTCGCTCATCCCGATGCTGCTGCCTCAGGTCTTCATCCAGAAGGGTTTCTCGATGGGTGTGAACTACGGCCTCGAAAAGCTCCGTTTCCCATCACCAGTGCCGGTTGGCGCCAAGGTGCGGGCCGGTGTGCAACTCGACGAGGTCGGTGAGATCGCAGGCGGCGTGCAACTCCACATGACCGTCACGATCGAGTGCGAGGGCGCATCGAAGCCGAGTTGTGTTGCCCAGGTGCTGTTCCGCAGCTACGAGTGATCCACCCGGATCGGGCTGCTGCGACAGGGGATCGGGGTCACCGAATGGTGACGCTGATCCCCTCGTCGGATGAGGCGAAGGTGATCACGTCGGTGCCGAACCGAGGTGGCTGCAAGTCGATCTGACGGTCGCCGTCTTCGGTCGCTCGAACGAGCAACCTGATCTCGCCGGACCCGGTGGAAACCATCTCGAACGGTTGAGGCTCACGGGCAGCCGCAGCGAGGAGTTCGTTGGCGACGCGCAGCACGAGCAGTCGGCGAATGGGATCGGCAACGGCCTCGGCCCGCCAATCGAGTTGGATGAACGCGCCCACCTCTTCACGCAGCGCTGCGGCCTCGACCTCGACGGCGAAGCGCAGCGGGTCTGGCGCATCGGGGAACGGGCTCGGTCCGTCGGGATCGACGGCCACGCTGTGGCGCCACGTTCGTTCGGCCCGAGTCATTTCCAACGCCCACAGCAGCTCAGGATCGATGTCGCCAGCGAGTGGGTCACTCCCGGAATCGACAGCGCTACGAAGCTGATCAGCTTCAGCCCGAGCGGCTTCGAGCTCGAGCGCAGCGGCGGCGGAGGTTGCTTCGGCCATTCGTACTCGTTCTTGGGCCGCAGCCACGTTGGCCTTCAGTTCGACGCTGTATCGCTCGAGTGATCCGATGGTTTCGCTCTGCTCGTGCTTGTGCTGTTCGGCGGTTGCTGCTCGCTTCAGTGCTTGGTCGTAGTCGAGATTCAATGCAACGAGCTCGGCCTTTGCCTTTTCAGCATCGGCTGACGACTGCTTCTTTGCCGCTTCGAGCTCATCGATCGCTCGCGTGGTGGCCCGTTGCGAGGTGGTGAGGTCGGACTGGATCGACTGATGCGACAACGCCGCTGCTGATGAGGCAGCAGCGGCCTTTCGGCGGGCGATGACCAGCAGAACGAGCAGAATCACTGCGGCAAGCCCAAGAACGGCAGCGACGACGACCATGAAGTGGACCCTAGTCCATCCGCTGGAGCTGTCGTGCCGCGAGAAGTGCTGAACCGGCGGAAAGGGCTCCCATCGCCAGGAACAGCGGCCGCGCACCAACAGCGGCGTACACCGAAGGAGCCATGAACGCCGATACGCCGGCGGCAGCGAGGCCGGTGACCCCAAGGACCGCCTGCCCGGTCGCCGCCATCTCGGTGCCGCTCTCGTCGAGAGCGAGGAGCTGCGTTGTTGGAAACACCACTGATTCGATCGTGCCCTGGATCAATCCGGCAACCGCGATCGTGGCAATGATCGGGAAAAGCCCGAAGCCGGTGATCGCCGGCCCAGCCGCAGCGAGGAGGGGAACGAGGACCCGGCGTGGGCCGATTGTTTCGACCCAGCGCCCGGCGAATGTCGGTACGACCAGCAGTGGGGCGCCGACGATGAGGAGCACGATGCCGATCGTGGTGTTTCCTGCTCCGAGGTCTTCGAGGTAGATGTCGATGACGGCGTCGAAGATGCCGATGTTGGCGAAGACGACACCCTGGCCGAGCATGGCGGCTCGAATTCCCGGGCGTGCTGCCAGTTGCAGCATCGATGCGTTCTCACCGGCAGATGACCGGGCGATGGGAGCGCTCCGCAACCACAGCAGCGCCGGTCCGGCGGCAACGGCGGTGAGGATCGCAGCGGCGACGAAAGGGGCGTGGAAACCAAAGCGCTGGAGCGAGGCGCCGAGCAACGGACCAAGGAGGAAGCCGGCGACGCTTGCCGAGAGGTAGGACCCGAGCCGAGCGCCACTGCCCTCGATCATGAGACCGACCAACGCCTTGCGGGCAACGACGTCGAACAAACCCAACCCGCAGCCCAGGAGCAGGCGAGCAGCGATCAAGGGCCAGAGACTGTCGGCGGCAATGAACCAGAGTGTGCCGCCGACTCCGGCAGTGAGCCCAGTAACACCAAGGCCGAAAACGCCGCCTCGGTCGGCGAATGGAGCGATGAGGAGCTGGATCAAGAGCCCGGATACGAAACCGGCAGAGGCAATGGC
>JBBQUN010000017.1:0-30310 GCA_038212405.1 Acidimicrobiales bacterium
CGATCGGGCCGTCGATTGCTTCCAGTTCGGCGATCAACCAATCGACGTAATCGAGGCGGGTGCCACCGAAGCCCTCAGGCACCGGAGCCCCAAAGCCGGGCGGCGACAGGGCGATGACGTCATCTCGATCGAGCGAATCGACGAGCGGGCCCCAGATGGCGGCGGTTTCAGGGTTTCCATGGACGAAGACAGCGGGCATCGCCGAACGCTAATGGTCGAGCGCCCCCGGAGCCAGGCGAAGCCAGGGCCCGGAGAGGTCGATGAACAGAAACGACCGTTTTCGGCCGTTTCCGTTCACCGATCTCAACCTGGGCCACGAGCTGGTTTGGCCGCGGGGTTGGGCCATCGGCATGAGTGTCACAGGCCATGACTACGATCGTTTGCATGTCCTACACCCAGCTCACGGAGCCAGCAAGCGGCCACCTCGGCACCGCACCGGCATCGCTCCGATCCACGCAACCGATGCGTCGCCGTACCGACGCTGGGCCGTCGAGCACCCTCGTTCGAGGTGCGGGTGACCAGGGCGCAGACACGGCCGAGTTGACCGGCTCAGGTGGTGGCTCGTGGGAGGTGTTCTCCGAAGACTGGGATCCGTCCTATGGCATGCCGGCCACGTTCGACTTCGACGACTCCGACGACGTTTCGCTCGCCGAGCTCGATCACACCCATGTCCCACCTGTTCGCATCGTGCCTGCCCCCATGTGTTTCATCGACGGTCGCCGTCGGGTCGAGCTCCAGTTGTGGGCCGAGCAGCGCCTCACCGGCACCCGGGTGCCTGGTATTCTCGGCTGTTACGCAGTGGGTGCGGTCGCAGTCCGCCCCGGGCAATCGGCGGGCTACGAAGGCGTGCGTGTCGGTCGTGCGGCCATCTGGGGTGGTGGCCACAGTGGCGACTTCCGCTCGCCTGCCGGTCACCATTGGGTGTCCGACTCCACCACGTCGGAAGACCCGACCGAATTGTTGGCCCGCCTTCAAGACCGTATGCGCCTGGCCGAAGGTCAGCTGGCGCTCGACGCCGCTTCGCAGGGTTGGACCGTCGTCCTCGACGGTCCGCTCAACCGCATTCGTTCGCTGCATCATCTGGTCACCGGCTACGTGAAGACGCATCGTCGACAGCTGTTGCCAGCTGAACAGCATGCCCTGGTACCGAGCCTCGACGTCGGCTGGCGAACGGCTCTCTACACCGCCGGATCCGATCGCTACACCTGTTATGTGCGAGTCGGAAAGCCTCGGCCCGGGGGCAGCCGTTGGACCGGCATCGCTCGCCTCGACTTCCCGGCAACGGCCGGGATCGAGGCCATCGTGGAACGAGCCGATCAGCTGGCCGCCACGCTGCCGATGTACGCCGGTCAACCCCACCGAGACCCGCGGGCTCCCGTCAACCTCACGCTGGTTCGCAATCTCGAGAACCATCTCGGCAGACAGATGGGGGCAGAAGATTTCGCAAAACGGGCAGCAAGAGACGCCGCCGCCACCCAAGCTGCATGATGAGCGCGTTTCCTTCAGCCGACGGCTACGAGCCAACGCTCGACCCGGCCGAGATCGAGATCACCCCCGTCACCACCCCTGACGACATCACCAACATCGATCGTCGGAACTCGCTCGACGGCATGGCCGACATTCCGGCGCTCCCGCCCATCGGGCTCATCGATGCGTCTACCGATGCCTCTACCCGGGTCGCCAACGTCTTGATCGATCCGGCAGTCGACGTCTCGCTCGACACCTTCGTCGTGTCGGCTCAACGCCTCGCCGACGGCTCGTCACTGTTTCATTACGGCATCGTCACCGAAGTGTCGGGCCGAGTCGAAGGAGCCGAAACCGCCACCGATACCGCTCGTCTGGCGCGCAACACCCTGCCGGGCGAGCGCTACCGCCGGGCCGAAGTCTCGTGGATGCGCACCCATCCCGAGCAGTACCTGCCCCCGTCATCGGGCGCGCCGGTCTGGGTCGCTGCCGGGTCCCATCGCCGGCGGGCGCTCTTCCTCGACAAGATGGACGACGCCGAGCGGCTGCCAATCGGACTCGACATGCACGGCGAGGTCGTGTTCGTTCCGTACAGCTTCCTCAACGGCGACCGCGGCGCCCACGTGTCGATCTCGGGCAAGTCGGGTGTTGCCACCAAGACCAGCTATGCCCTGTTCCTGCTGTACCTGCTGTTCGAAACCCGCTGGGGCACCACGGCACGCAACGGCAACCCGAGCGATTCGGCCGTGCTGTTCTCGGTCAAGGGCGCCGACCTCTGCCTGCTCGACAAGCACAACAAGCTGTTCAACGCCGCCACCGACATGGCGACCGAGGCCCGCCAGCAATGGAAAGCGCTTGGTGTCGACCAGCCCGGCCCGTTCAAGCGGTTCGCGGTCTACGCGCCAGCAGAAGATGCCGGCCCCGGTGTCACTCCTGTGCCCGACATCTCGGTCCGCCCCCGATCCGAGGCCCACGCGTATGGCTGGTCGCCCAAGTCGTTCATCAGCAACGGCCTGCTCGAATACGTCTTCGACGACCTCGAGTCCGGTCAGCTGTCCTTCATCGAACAAACGGTTCGCATCCAGTTGCTCCGCTGGGCGTACCCACTGGCGGGCGACAACTTCGGGCGTATCGTGCTCGTCGACCCCGCCATGGTGGGCGACACCGTCGGCCACACCTGGGAGGGTGCCCTGCGGTCGCTCGGCAAGAAGAACTCACAACCTCGAACTGCCGGTGTGGTGGTCGAAGACCTCGACGAGCTCATCGACTTCATCAACAACAAGGTCGCCGATGACGGCGGCGAGAACTATGACCCCACCTGGGTTGCCGGCGTTGCGATCGGTACCCGCCAAGCCTTCGCCCGTCGTCTGTGGAAGGCCGTGCCCCGGCTTCGTCGTCTGGTGAGGGCCGGGCTCACCGAGGTCGATCTCACCGAGCAGGTCTCGGTCGTCGACGTCCATGCGCTCCACGCCGATGCTCAGCGGTTCGTGGTGGCCGCCGTTCTGGCCCGAGTGTGGTCCGAGCACGAGAACTCCACAGCGTCAGGCAAGACGTTCGTGGTCCTCGACGAGCTCAACAAGTACGCCCCTCGCCAGCAGTCCTCACCGATCAAACACCTCTTGGTCGACATCGCCGCCCGTGGCCGAAGCCTCGGGGTCATCCTCATCGGTGCCCAGCAGAATCCGTCTGGCGTCGATCGCGATATCACCAACAACGCTGCCCTCGAAGTCGTTGGCCAGATCAAGTCATCGGAATCGGCCGAGCTCGGCTTCCTCCCGCCAGACATGCGGGCACGAGCGCAGATCATCGCTCCCGGCACCATGATCACCTCGCAGCCCCTCTTGCCGGCGCCGGTCCCCATCCGCTTCCCGTTCCCGCCCTATGCCACTCGGCTGGCCGAAGTGATGGCATCACCGACCGCTGATGCCGAAGCCGATGCGCTGTTGGAGGACATGTGAGCGACAACCGATCGAACGACGTCGTTCCGCCGCCGGCCGTCCCGCCGCTCGATCCGGCGGCCGCTCGTGTTCTGCACACCTCCGATTGGCACCTGGGTGTCTCGGTTCGAAACCGATCCCGGGCTCAAGACCACGACACCGCCATCGCCGAGCTCATCGAGATTGCCAGGGTGGCAACGCCCGACCTCATTCTTCACACGGGCGATTTGTTCGACGGGCACCGGCCACCGATGGCTGATTTCGGGCGAGCCATCGTTGCGCTACGAGACTTGGCAGTGATCGCCCCGGTTGTCGTGCTCGCTGGCAATCACGACTCCGCTGCTGCGCTCGAAGTTCTCGGAACGGCCGTCGGCGACGAACTGGCCGAGCAGTTCGCCGTGGATGGCTATGACCCGTTGGCGTCCTGTCGCCATCGCATCCGGATTCACGCCCGACCAACCACCGCGGCCAAGGGCGCCGTTGCCACGTACTCCTCAGCTGCTGGGGTCGACATACGCCTCACCGCGCTGCCGTTCGTGCATGCCAACCGGGTGCTCAAAGAGTTCGATCAGCTCGCCGAGGCCAACACCACCTACGCCGACAAGCTTCGAGAAATCGTCAACGTGCTCACCAAAACGGCCTTGACCGACTTCGACCCCTCGTCACAGGTGGCGGTGTTCGCCTCACACGTGCATGTCACCGAGGCGGCGCTGTCGAGCGAGCGGACCGTCCACGTGTCCACCGACTACGCCACCGATGCCGGCCACCTGCCGGTCGAATATGGCTACTTGGCCTTCGGCCACATCCACGTACCGCAACCCGTCGCCGGTGGGCGGGGCCGCTACGCAGGCTCGATCCTCGAGGTCGATTTCGGCGAAGAGGGCGAGACGAAGCAGGTGGTCATCGTCGACCTCGAACCCGGTCGCCCATCGCGCCAACACCAGATCCCTTTGGTTGCTGCCCGCAAGTTACGGAGGGTTCGTAGCCCCCTGGCAGAACTCAGCGCCATGGCCGACGACCTCGGTCACGACATCGTCGAAATCACCGTCACACCCGACCCCGAAGGCCAAGACCGCTTCGATGGTCCGATCATGCTGCCAGGCAGCGACGACGCGTTCGACACGTTGTCGGCGGCAGTGGCTCGAGCGCTGCCCGATCCCGAGATCGTGTCGGTCATCGATGCTCGGCGCGCCTCGGTCGCAACCGCCGATCAGCTCTCGGCACCGGCTGGGGCCACCGTGTCCATCCATCAGTCCTACCGCGACTGGCTGCTCGACGGCGGTCGATCGCTTCTCGACAAGTCGCCCGAAGCCAACCCCGAGCGAGTGGTCGAACTGTTCGACCAACTCCTCACTGCGGTTGCCAACGGCGACACCAGCGATCTCCCTGAAGACGAAGCGCTGTTGGCGGCGCAACTCCAGGGTTCGATTCGCCACCCTGGCCACGGCACACCATGAGGCCGATCAGACTCGACTTCAAAGGGTTACGTTCCTACCGATCGGCCACCTCGATCGACTTCGCCGACCTCGACCTGTTTGCCATCATCGGCGACACCGGAGCCGGCAAGTCCACCGTCATCGAAGCGCTCAGTCTTGCTCTCTACGGTCGCAAGACCTGGACCGGAGGCAGCAACCTCGAAGAACTGATCGCCGATGGTGAGAACACCATGGCGATCGAGTTGACCTTCCACGCCGAAGCCAACGATTGGACCGTCACCAGGTCTCGGCATCGCAACTCCTCAGCACCGATCAACAAGCTCGAATGCCGGGCAACGGGCGAAAAGGTCGACGGCAACCGCGCCGTCAACGAGCGCATCGAAGAACTTCTCGGGCTCGACCACAGCCAGTTCGTCCGTGCGGTCGTGCTGCCCCAAGGACGTTTCGACGAACTGCTGCAAGCGACTCGTACCGACCGCAACAAGATCCTTCGCTCGATCTTCGGACTCGACGATCTCCGACGGGTGCGAGACGACGCCACCCGACGTCGTGACTCGTGGCGGCCGGTCTTGTTCGAAGCCAGCGCCCGTCGAGACGCGCTGCCGCCAGACCCGGCAGGAATGCTGACAGCAGCAACCGCCAGTGCCGACACAGCCTCGTCGCGCCATGGCGTGTTGGCGGGCGCCATTGCCAAGGTCGAGTCGCTCAACGCAGCAGTCGCGCAGACAGCTGAGCGGCACCGAACACTCCAACGGGCCGCTCACGATTTCGCCCCCGACCGCTCCTTGCTCGGCCCACTCGAGGACCTCGCGGCCCGAGCCGCTGGACTGGTGGAGGAGAGAGACAAGCTCAACGTCCAACAATCCGATGCCGAGCAGCGGCGAGACGCAGCCGTTGCCACACAAGCGTCGTTGTTACGCGGCTTCGACGATCATCGACAGGCTCGCGCTGCGGCGTCCTCGTTGCGGTCGGTGGCGGCATCGCTGCACGAACTCGACAGCGATGCCGAGGCGGCGACCGCCGAGATCGACCGGCTCCAAAGCGAAGTGCCAACCAACCGCGAGCCGGAGGCGATCACTGCCGCTGTCGAGTCCGCCGCGGCAACGCTCGTTGCCGCCCAGCAATCGGCCGCCGACGCCAATGCCGCGGTCGAGCAGGCGCTCGCGGCGTGGCAAGCGCTCGCCGAAGCGAATGGCGCCGTTGCCGAACAACGCGCCGCGCTCGAGCTCGCTCAGGCTGCCGCCGACCAAGCGCGGACGGAGGCAGCGGTCGCCGGTGCGGCGATCGTGTCGGCTGAGAAGGCGCTCGAATCGGCGAAGGCCCAGCAGCGACAGGCCACACGGGCCAACGCTGCGGCTGCTGCCGCGCAGGGTCTGCACGCCGGTGACCCCTGCCCCGTTTGCGCACAACTGACGCCGGCTGACTTCGTCGCCCCCGAAGCAGGCGATATCGATGCGTCCAACGAGCTCGTGAGCGCAAGCGAAGCCGAACTCGCCACTGCTCGCAAGGCAGCAACCACCGCCGAGACCACGTCGTCTCACCGGTCCGAAGGACTCACCGCTGCCCGCGCCTCACTCGACTCGGCGCTGGTCACCGTTGGAGAGGCCCGGGCGGCAACCATTGCCCGCTTGCTCGATCCCGATGCCGCCGACGAAGCAGCAGCGCTGGCCAGCTTGCGCCGCGCCGCCAATGCCCAGGCCACCGAGCTCGACGCGGCCAACATTGCCGCCGCCGTCGCCGAGCAATCCCGCGTCGCGGCCGCTGCCGAACGCTCGACGGCGATCGCCGTCCACAGCAGCGAGCTGACCGCGGCACAGGGCCGCCTCCTTCAGATCGACACCCGACGAGTCGCCCAGCGCTCGCACCTGCGAGCGCTTCCGTCAGCTTGGGGAATCGAAGCCGATGCGAGCGTCGCCGACATCGAAGCGCTGGCCTCGTCGATCGATGCCATGCTCGGCGACCTCGACCAGCTGATCGCCCAGACTGCTGAGGCCGAGACCGAGCTCGGAGCGGCCCGGCAACGGTTCTCGGAACTCCGGGTCGACGCGGTCGAGAACGTGAACGCACCGGCAAGCGAGATCGCCCGACAGCTGAACGATCAACTCACATCGGCAACAACCCTGCTGATGCTGCTCGGCGAGCATTCGACCGAGCGAACCGATGAGATCGATCAGCTCGTAGCGACACTGCCGACGCCCATTCCAACGCCGGTCCTGCTCGACCAGGTCGCGTACGTCGTTCCGCTATCGCAGAAACTGTTGCTGGCAATCGATCCGGTGGCGTCATCGGTGCAGAACGAACTGAGACGTCTCGATGCCAAACGAGGGGCTGAAATGCAACAGCTATCGGGGCTCCTCGAGGAGGTCGGCGCCGGCGACATTGCGTCATTGCATTCCCAAGCTGGTGCCGCCCAGGTCGAAGCGGCGCGGGCTCGCACCGATATCGCAACGCTCGAGCAGCAGGTGGCGTCAGCGGCGGCGCTCGATGCCATGCTCGATATCGGCCGTCCGTACCTGGCCAATCTCGACCTGCTCATCCAATCGCTGCGCGATCAACACTTCGTCGACCATCTGGTGTCAGCCCGTGAGGTCGAACTTCTCGGTGAAGCCACCCGCAGGCTGAAAGCGATTTCGGATGGGCGCTACGGGTTCGTTCCCGACTTCGGCGTGGTCCGAATCGCCTCCGGCGAGGTCCGTAGCCCCGACACGCTCTCGGGTGGCGAGCGGTTCCAGGCTGCGTTGGCACTCGCGCTCGCACTGGTCGAGATCGCCTCTCGCGGCGCGGGCAAGCTCGACGCCGTGTTCGTCGACGAAGGGTTCGGCTCGCTTGATGGCGCCGCGCTCGACGTTGCGCTCGACACCCTTGGATCGGTGGCAGGAGGTGGAAAGCTGGTTGCCCTCATCTCCCACCTCCACCCGGTGGCGGAGTACGTCGACACCGTGTTCAACGTGACCAAAGACGACCTCTTCGGTTCGGTGATCACCAGACTCGATGCCGATGCCCGAGAAGCACTCCTCGATGACGACATTCGTTCTGGCCTCACTCGGTAGCGCCGGTGGGACCAACCGATCAGGTTCGTCGACCAGGTCGCAGCGAGCGAGTGGCCAACGCCAAGTCCGATGTCATAGGGACGAACTACGATCGTCGGTGTGATCGAGCCATCCCACATCGTGCCCTATGGCCGACCCGCCACTGATGCCCTACGGGGCGTGATTGCCGCGGCCAAGGCTGGTCAGCCGCTTGCCCCGGTCACGGTCGTGGTCGCCAGCAACTTCGTTGGACTGTCGGTTCGTCGCATCCTCGGCGCAGCAGGTCGTGGGATCGCCAACGTCTCGTTCGTCACACCGTTCCAGCTCGCCGAACTCGTCGGTGCCGATCTGTTGCTGTCGACTCGCCCCATCACCAACCCGGTGCTCGGTGCGGCGGTGCGCCGAGTGTTGGCCGAAGCACCCGGTCCCTACGAACGGGTCAAGGACCATCAGGCGACCGAGGCTGCGTTGGCTGCACTCTTCGCCGAATTGTCGAACGTCGACGAAATCGGTATCGAGTCGATCGCCGAGCTCGAATCCAGCTCGGCCCAACACGCCGTTTCGTTCTATCGCGCGATTGATTCCCACCTCGCCGACTTTCATACCGAGCACGATCTCGCCTCTGCTGCGGCCGACCGAGACGACCTTGCCAGTCGGGTGCAGTCGCTTGGTCACGTCATCTGGTACTTGCCAGCACCCGTCACTCCCGCGCTTGGACGCTTCCTCGACCGAGTCCTCCACGAGGCTCCAGCAAGCTCGGTGATTCTGGGCCTCACCGGGGAACCAGGCGCCGACGAACCGGTGCTTCGAAGCTGTGAAGCCTCGGGCGTTGTTCGCCCGGCCGACCGCCACCTCGAGGTCGCAAAACCGCAAACCGCCGGTGCGATCGTCTCGGTCACCGATGCACCCGAGGAGGTACGGGTGGTGGCAGCACGAATTCTCGATCTCGCCACTCGCGGCTTCGATGCTGATGGGTCGGCCAACGGCGAGCCTTCGCCGATCCCGTTCCACCGAGTTGGCGTCTTCTACCCGGCGCCCGACCCGTACGTACGCATCATCGAGCAGCAGTTTGCGGCCTCAGAGATCCCAGCCAATGGCCCCGACCAACGCCGCCTTCGTGATTCGGTGGCGGGCCGCACGTTGTTGGCGGCATTGGGTCTGCCAGCGCAGCGTTGGCGGCGTGATCGAGTCATGGCCCTCGTCGCCGGCGGGCCGGTCGGTGTTGGTGATCAACGTGCGCTTCCAACCACCTGGGACGAGCTCTCCCGTGAGGCAGGTGTGGTCCGCGATCTCACGGATTGGCGCACCAAGTTGGTTGCGTTACGAGCAGTACTCGAGGAGCGCATCGCCGACCTTGCCAACGAAACCATCGATGACCGGCCTCACACACGCCGCCTCGACCAGCTCACGGGCCGCCTCGCCGACCTCGATCGGCTGGTGGCGTTCATCGACTCCGGTGCAGCGCGGGTTGGCGCCGTCGATGATGCTGAGTCGTGGCTGCAAAAGTGCAGTGCAGCACGGCAGCTCCTCGTGTGGCTCCTTGGCGCCGAGCAACGCCACACGTCGTGGCCCGAGGGTGAGCAGGCGGCGTTCGGGCGAGTGGAAGCAGCACTTGTTCGTCTCTCGAGCCTCGACGCCATCGAACCCAACCCGTCAACCGAGGTCTTTCGGCGAGCGCTGCGCTCCGAACTCGATGTTGCTCGTGGTCGCCATGGGCGGTTCGGTGAGGGGGTGTTGTTCGGACCGCTCTCGAGTGCTGTTGGCCACGACCTCGACGCAGTGTTCATCCTCGGCGCCGCTGAAGGCTTGCTGCCTGTGCCACGTCGCGACGACGCCGTTCTGCCCGAAGAGATCCGCATTGCCACCATGGAAAAGCTGCGCACCACTGAAGCCCGCCTGCCGGAAGAGGTCCGCATCGCTTCGATCGACCAGCTCGAAACCAAGGCCATGCGCTTGCAGCATCAGCACCGGGCATTTCTCGCAGCGCTGGCCGCTGCTCCCGCCGGCGCAGCCACGCTGACCTTCCCTCGTGGCAGCCTCCGATCGAGCCGCCGTTCGCTTCCCTCGCGTTGGCTCCTCGATTCAGCGTCGGCCCTTGCTGGTCGCACGGTCTACGCAACCGACTTCGAGATGCTCGACCAGAGCGTCGTCGATGCCGTTGGATCTTTTGCCTCGGGAGTACGACGCCCCGGTGCCGCAGCTTCGACCGATGACCGCGACCTCGCCATTGTTGCCGACCACGTCGACCACGGTGGTTGGGCCGGTGATCACCCGTTGGCGTCGAGTACTCGTCGGGGCCTCGAACTCCAACGGGCGCGGGCCAGCGCCGACTTCACCATCTTCGACGGCAACCTGGCCGGGCACGACGTCCCCTCGAGCAGTAGCCGACCGTTGTCACCGTCGCGGCTCGAATCCTGGGCGGCCTGCGGCTTCCGATACTTCCTGGCTCACGTGCTCGAGCTTGCCGATCGCGATGATCCTGAACGCCTCGATGACATCACAGCCATGGACCGTGGCTCGTTGCTCCATGTCATTCTCGAGCGGTTCATCGCCGAGGCCATTGCTGCCGGGCCGCCAGCACCGAACGAGGCCTGGACTGACGATCAGCACCAGCGGCTCCACGCCATCGCCGACGAAGAGTTCGTCGCGGTCGAAGCCCGTGGCCGGACAGGCCGGGCACTGCACTGGCAAGTGCAGCGAGATGACCTGCGCGACGCACTCGATCAGTTCGTGCGCACCGACAACGCGTTTCGTGCCCGACACCAAGCAACACCAACCGATGTCGAGCTTGGGTTCGGTCTGCGCGGTCTCCCGCCGGTGAACATCACGCTCTCGAACGGGCGAACCGTGTCGTTCCGCGGGCTGGCTGATCGGGTTGACGTGTCGAGCGACGGCCGCGCCGTGGTCACCGACTACAAGTCGGGGAAGGGCACCAAGTACGCCGGGCTCGTTCCAACGAGGCCCAATCCCATCGTCGATCCGGTGCAAGCCGGCACCACACTCCAGCTCGGCCTCTACGCCGAGGCAGCAATGCAGCACACCGGCTTGAAAGCAGCCGAAGCCAACTATTGGTTGGTCGAGGGCGAGCCAACCAAGGAGTTCCGGGGCTATCAGTGGACGCCGGAACGCCGCCAGCGCTTCGTCGACGTGCTCGAAGCAATCACCGACGGCATCGATGCCGGCACGTTTGCCGCTGAGCCAGGGGAGTGGGACACGTTCCGTCAAACCAACAAGGCGTGCACCTATTGCGACTTCGACTCGGTCTGCCCCCGCAGCCGGGGCGAACAAGCCGAGGCCAAAGTCGACGCCGACGGCGTCACCATTCGCCGCCGGTTGGCGTTTGACCTCGACACGGCTGTGGATCTCGAAACTGCTGTGGATCTCGAAACTGCTGGTGCAGCCAATGCCACGACCAACTCCGAGGACGACCAATGAGCCCCATCAGGGCAGCGCAACCGGTTGCCGATGCGGCCGATCGTGATCGCATCAGCTCCGACGGTCTCGGCGAGACGCTGTTCGTCGAGGCCGGAGCGGGCACGGGCAAGACCACCCAGCTCGTCAGCCGAGTCGTCAACCTCGTCCTCGAACACGCAAACGACCCTGCCTCGCAACAGGGGCAGCTGTTCGACACCCCAACACGCCCAGTTCAGCTACGAGACATTGCCGCCATCACCTTCACCGAAGCAGCAGCATCGGAGCTCTCCACCCGCATCCGTGTCGCCTTCGAGAAGCGGGCGACTGACCCTTCGACCACGGCAGCGGAGCGGGCGGCGTGTTTGGACGCAATCGCCGACAGCGATCAGGCGGCCATCTCGACCGTGCACGGATTCGCCAGCCGAATCCTCAACGAGTTCTCGATCGCCGCGCACCTTCCGCCCCGAGTCAGCGTGCTCGATGAAGTGTCATCGCAGCTGGCGCATGAGCAGCGCTGGGAACGCTTCGTCGACCAATTGCACGACAACCTCGATCACGAAGAGCTGCTCTACCGGACCATCTTGCTCGATGTCGCGCTCACCCAGCGCTACAAGGGCCACGCCACCTTCAAAGACGTCGCCGCCAACTTCGCCCAGAACTGGGATCGCATCGTCGATCTTGTCGCAGAACCGCTACCGGCATTGCGGCCCATCGATTTCACGACGTTCGATGCTGGCGTCGCCGCCCTCGCCGAAGCCGCCGAGCAACACTGTTCCGACCGAAGCGACAAGCTCTACATCCACATCCAAACCACATTGCTTCCCACCATGCGTGCCGTGGTCGACATGTCCGACCCGCATCGTAAACTCCGTGCCCTCACCGGTCGTCCAACGTGGGGTCCAGGGAACGGCGGGGCGAAAGGAAAGTGGCACGTTCCCGCGTCAGAGGTGAAAGATCTCGTCAAAGCGGTCGAGGTCGCAGCCGTGGGAGTCCAGACCCGGGCCAGCAACGATGTCATCGATCAACTCATGCGATTGACTGCCAATGAGGTGGTGGAGGCAGCGCGAGCCCGCCAGGCCGAAGGCGGACTCGAGTTCCACGATCTGCTGGTGCTCGCCAGGAGCGTGTTACGGACGTCCCCCGAGGTGCGAGCGAGCTTGCATGAGCGGTATCGCCACGTACTCCTCGACGAGTTCCAAGACACCGATCCCATCCAAATCGAGTTGGCATCACTGATCGCGGCCACACCCGCTGACGTCCAAGCATCCGATTGGCGAGAACACCACGTCGATGGTGGCCGACTGTTCTTCGTTGGCGATCCGAAACAATCGATCTACCGGTTCCGCCGAGCCGATATCGAGCTCTTCCTCGACGCCCGTAGCGTCTTCAGCGGTGACGTTCCCGTCCGGCTCAGCACCAATTTCCGCACCGTCGAACCAATCATCGAGTGGGTCAATGGCGTCTTCGACGAGGCAATGCCGGTCGAAGAACCTGGGGCCCAGCCAAAGTACGAGCCACTGCTGGCTCATCGTCTCGCCGACTCAGGAGCCGACCACCGGCCCGTGATCCTCGGCGGTGCGCACCCCGACCCGAATGTGAAAGCCGGTGCGCTTCGTGAAGCCGAGGCGAATGACGTTGCCGCTGCCATCGCCTCGATCCGGGCACATCCCGATGCCTGGCCGGTGTATGCGACCGACTTCGCCGGTCCCGACCCCTTCCCCGAACAACGGGCGAACGCCTGGCGCCCGGCGCGACTGTCCGACATCACGATTCTCATCCCAACTCGGACCTCGTTGCCGTACCTGCGCGACGCTCTCGAACGGTTCGACCTCCCGTACCGTCTGGCGACCGGCACCTTGGTCTATGACACTCAGGAAGTACGAGACGCGCTGGCGACCTTGCGGGCAATCGATGACCCGAACGATGCATTGAGTCTTGTCGCAGCCCTTCGCTCGCCGCTCTTCGGTTGCGCCGACACCGACCTCTTCACCTACTTCGGGGTCGTCAACCGGTGGGATCTTCGTCGCATCAGCCATGGCGATCTCGACGATTCCCACCCGGTCGTCGCTGCGTTGCAGACCTTGCGTCAACTCTGGCTCGAGCGTTGGTGGCTGGGTCCGGCGGCGCTGTTGGAGCGAGTGCTGCGCGAACGTCGAGCGTTCATGCTGGGCTTTGGCGATGCTCGCCCGGCCGAAGTCTGGCGGCGGCTCCGATTCGTCATCGACCAAGCCCGCGCCTACGAAGAGGCGAACGGGGTCGATCTTCGGGGCTTCCTCGACTGGGCCGATCTCCAGAGTGCCGACGGGGCCCGGGTTCACGAGCCGCTGCTTCCCGAGACCGACGACGACGCTGTCGACATCCTCACCGTGCATGGAGCGAAGGGCCTCGAGTTCCCGATCACCGTACTGTCGGGCATGACCACGAAATCGGGTGGTCGTCGCAACGGCGTGAGCGTGCTGTGGGGCGCTGATGGCCCGCCGGCGGTGAGGCTCAAGACCGCAGTCGAAACAATGGAACACAAGCCCCGCGCCGATCTCGAAGAAGAAATGAGCGCCTTCGAGAAACTCCGCCTGCTCTACGTGGCAGCAACGAGGGCGAAGGACCACCTGATTGTTTCGGGTCATCACAAGGCAAAAGGCGGTGATCCGAACGAAACCTTCGCCGGGCGCCTCGCCACGTTCAGTTCACTCAATGACACCCTCTCGCGCACGATCGAACTTCCAGACCTACCGGATGCCCCTCGACGAGCAGGCGAGCGAGCGCTCGTTCCCGACCTCGAGGTGGTTCTCGCCGAGCGTGAGCGGTGGTTGCGTGAGCGAACAGCGATCCTCGCACCGGCATCGAGAGTCACGGCGCTCTCGGCAACCGCCATTGCGCGATCGGTCGATGGGTCGATCATCGACGTCGACGACGACACCGTCCAAGTCGAACCCGCTCCCGATCCGCAGCCGGGTGAGGCTCGGCCGATCATTCGTCGCAAGGGCCGAGCAGGATCCGCCATTGGCCGCGCCGTTCACGCCACGCTGGAGCACATCGACTTTGGTGCATCCGCAATCGATCTCCCCATTGATCTCGACGCTCAGATCGCTCGGCAGTGCGACCTCGAAGCGATACCTGAGCATGTCGAGACGGTGGGGGCGCTGGTGCGCTCTGCGTTCGCATCACCTGCGGTCGACCTGGCCCGCCAGTATCCCTCCCACCGAGAGCTCTATGTTGCTGCCCCGCTTGGCGAAGGCGACGATGCCGTCACCGTCGAGGGCTACGTCGACCTGCTCATCGAAGGCCCCGATGGGTTGGTGATCGTCGACTACAAGACCGACACCGCCCGTTCCGATGCCGAGGTGGAAGCGAAGGCCAAAGGGTACGAACTCCAAGGCGCGGCCTACGCCGTTGCCCTCGAGATCTCGACCGGCCTTCGAGTGGTCGACTGTCGGTTCGTCTTTTGTCATGCGGCAGGGGCGAAGGAGCACATGGTCGCCGATCTCGAAGCAGCAAAGGCTCGGGTCCGTACCGCCGTCGGCGCACCGCAGTCGCCGACACCGTTCACGGGAGGGGATCCCGCAGAGCAAGTCAGCCCTCAGTAAAATACGCCCCTGGCTCGGTGGCGGGGGATGGCCTTGTACCTGGTGCCGGCGCCGCGTTCCCACAGCATGAGGTCGAGGTCCATGGCCCGGAGACAGGTCAGCCCAGCCAGTTGCTCGACGACGACGATGCCAGCAGCACGCAACTCGACCTCGGCTCGTGAGCCGGGATCGAGGCGAAGGCCGTGATTGATCCCCGATTCGAGGTCGGGATCGAGCACGAGGACGCCATCCACGCGAAGGACATGAGGCACGAGATTGTCGGCGAACGCCGTGAGCTGATCGAGATCGTCGAACAGCCCAGGCCCGCATTCACGTTCGAGATCAGCCGCAGTGATCTGCGCCCGCTTGTACAGCGACACCTCGAATGGTCCGGCCGAGAGTTCGACCCGTTCCACGTCGCGAAAGTACGGCATCGCCAACAATGAGGTAGCGAAGGCCACGGCGGACCGGTCGGCCTGTTCGATGGCGCTGGCAATCGATCCGCCGTAGCCGTCATCCAACCACGATCCGAGGTCGTTGAGGGCAACGGAGAAATGGATCATGAGCTCCTCGAGCGCACCGCCGTCGAGTTCCTGGCCGAAGATCATGGAACAGTCGACTGGTGTGATCGCCCGCAGGCGTGTGCTGGAGAGCGGACCACTCGCAGCAACGTACGCCCGAAGCCGAGCCGACATCGACCGGGCGCCCGACAGCCCCGGGTCTTTGCGAATGACGTCGTGGTACCCCGAACCGAAGTTGATCGCGTCGAGCGCGGCGACCAGCAGCGCTGCGTCGGGATCGAGCATCCGGCCAGCCAACGTCACTGGCGCAGCAGCGCCGAGAAGCTCCCTCGTCGCATCGGCGTACTCGTTCGCCAGCAAGACAACACGATCATGGTCGAGGCGGACGAGGCTCGCCTCGTTCATCAGCGCCGCACACGATGAGCGAACCCGGTCGCAGAGGGAGGTCATTGCTCGAGGGTAGTCACGGCGGCAGCGACCATCATTGGCCGCGATCGATGTGATGAGTGCATCGAGGGCGCTGGAGGAGCGAGCAAGTTGGCGCTTTGGGTTCGCGCATGGCGCAAGCTGCGCGACAATCCGAGGGTGTCTACTTCACTCCCGTCCGCACCGACGTCCGATGAACTCGCTACCGCATCAGACTTGGCCGGACGATGGGTCGAGATCGACCCTGATCCTGCGACGGCTGGCGAACTCAAAGCGATGATCGCAGCAGCTCAGGAAGCGCCTTCGTCAGCTGCTGCCACTGGACTGGTAGCACTGTTCAACGGACGAATCGCTTTCGGTACGGCCGGGTTGCGAGCGGCACTCGGCCCCGGCCCGACCCGAATGAACCGCCTGGTCGTCCGACAAACCACCACCGGCCTCGTACGTTGGCTGCAAGCCCAGGGCTCACCAAATCCAACGGTCGTCATCGGGTATGACGCTCGGCATGGCTCTGCCGCCTTCGCGGACGACACCGCGGGTGTCGTCGCGAGCCTTGGGGGGAGGGCTCTCGTGCTCCCTCGCCCGCTTCCCACGCCGGTGCTCGCCCATGCGGTCTTGGCGGAGCACGCCGATGCCGGCGTGATGATCACGGCGAGTCACAACCCGCCGGCTGACAATGGCTACAAGCTGTATCTGGCTGATGGCATCCAACTCGTCTCGCCGGCTGACGGCGAAATCGCCGATGCCATCGATCTCGTGGCCAACGGTGACCTTCCGCCGATCGACCTCGGACACGTGCACATCGAGCGGCTGAGCGAAGACGCAGTCTCGGCGCACATCGACGCAGCGGTCGGAGCGCTCAAATTGACGACACGCTCCGTGCGGTCGGTGTACACCGCGATGCACGGCGTTGGAGGTCGCCATCTCGTCAACGCCTTCGAGCAAGCGGGGTTTCCCGCGCCGGAGCTGGTGATCGAGCAGTTCGAGCCCGACCCCGACTTCCCGACGGTTGCGTTTCCCAACCCGGAGGAGCCGGGTGCGCTCGATCTCGCTCTCGCACTCGCCAAAGAGTTCGACGCTGACCTGGTCATTGCCAATGACCCCGACGCTGATCGCCTGGCCCTCGCCATTCCTTCTCGCTCGGGCTCGGGATTCGAGGCGCTCACCGGTGACCAAATCGGCGCGCTACTCGCCGACCACCTCCTGCGTCACACCAGCGGTGCCGACCGCATGGTGTCGAACTCGATCGTTTCCAGCCAACTCCTGGGCAGGATGGCCGCAGCCCACGGCGTCGAACACATCGAAACGCTCACCGGCTTCAAGTGGGTGGCCCGCCCAATCGTCGATCGGCCAGATCGGCGGCTCGTGATTGGCTACGAAGAGGCCCTGGGGTACTGCGTCGGGGATGCGGTCCGTGACAAGGACGGGATCTCGGCTGCCTTGGTCGCGGCCGAGATGACCGCCGACGCGTTGGCAAACGGTGAGACGCTCTGGGACCGACTCGATCGGCTGGCCATCGAGCATGGGCTCCATCTCACTGGACCGGTCACGGTCAGGCTTCCCGGGATCGACGGTGTGGCGCGACGAACAGCACTGCTGGCCGATCTGATCGCCAATCCACCATCGACGCTCGCCGGAGCACACCTCGTCGAGCAGCTCGACCTCTCACTTGGTCGAGACCTGCCGCCAACACCGGGGTTCGTGATGCGCTTCGACGAGCAGACACGAGTGATCGTTCGGCCCAGCGGCACCGAACCGAAACTCAAGGCGTACATCGAGGTCGTCGAAGCGGTGAGCAACATCGTTGACCTCACCGCAGCCCGGGAACGCGCACGAGCCCGGTTGGAGAAGTTCCAAACCGAGCTCGATCAGCGATTCTCTGGCTGAAGTAGTGGCGCCAAACTGCTCGGTGTTTGGTCGCCGATAGCAACCAAGCGGGCAGGCAGGGCGGGTCGAATCAGCGCTAGCGACCTGCGTTTGGCTTGCGGCCGTGGTTCGCCTTTTTACGGCGAGCGTTGATTCTCTTCTTCTTCCGACGCTTCGACATGCCCTCGAAGCTATCGGGCCTGACGCCAAACCCTCATCGTGTCGCCAACTCAGCCGACAGGAATCGTCAACGAACAGGGTCAGAAGGAGCCGCAGTGGCGAGAAGTTGGGATGCCAGAGTGCGAGGGGCGAGCCAGAAGGCCGCCACCGCAGGCGACGCTTCGCCTCTCGACGAACCAAATGCCGCTGCCTCCGCTGCTGGCGTGACAGCAGCGGCAGCGGCCGATGCAGTGCCACCTTCTGGACCTTCCTCCTCAGTACCGGTCAGCGACAGCCAGACGGTGGTCATCGATCAGTCGGAGGCTGCCGCACTGAGCCTGATCAACGTTGGACTGTCGTTGGCAGTCAATGCGCTCGATGTTCCCCTCGTCGTGGTCGATCGCGCCTCGGGGCGGATCGTCTTCACTACCCAACGATGGTTGGATCGCTTCGGCCAACAGTCGACGTGGGCTCGCCATTCGCCCGAGAGTGGGAGTGGAGGCGAAGCGCCGCTTCCGCCGCCGGGTCAGTCGTGGCAACGGACGCGTTCGCTCATGTTCGCCGATGGCACCGAAGATCTGGCTGAGCTGATGATGCTCGGCGGAACCAACCAATCCGGCGCCGAGGTGGTGTCGATCGTGGCTCTCGATCGCACGGGCACCGGCCCCGCCATCACTGACCGAGCCGAAGTCATCTCGATCGTCGATGGAGCACTCACGGATCAACCAATCGGCTCGGTCGCTGTGCTCTATGTCGATCTCGATCGATTCAAGGTCGTCCATGACCTGGTCGGCAATGTCGAGGCGTTGCGCCTGCTCGATCTGGTGAGTCGACGAATCGCCGGCATCGTTCGACCGAACGACCTCTTGTTCCGGTTGCCGTCGGACGAATTCGTGGTGATCGCGACCGATCTCGAGCACTCGGCAATCGCCGAAGAACTCGCAGAACGGGTCCGTTCCTGTGTGGCCACCCTGTCTGATGTCGGTCACGATCTGGCGCTCACTGCGTCGGTGGGCGTCGCGCTCGCCGATGAGAATCAGAGTGGTGACACGCTGCTTTCCGCCGCCGAGACCGCGGTCTACCTGGCAAAGGGCCGAGGGCGCAACCGTGTGGCAGTGCATGACGAGGAATTGCGGACTCGTTCGCAGCGGCTCCTGGTCGTCGAACGTCAATTGCGGAAGGCGATCGAACAAAAAGACGTCCGATTCGCCTACCAACCAGTGGTACACCTCCCAACAGGAGAAGTCATCGGCGCGGAGGCGTTGCTTCGACTCGGCGGTGACATCGGGCTCTCGGCTGTCGAGGTCGTCGCCGCGGCAGAGCACAGCGGTCTGATGGGAACGCTCGGATCGCTGGTTTTTCAGGGTGTCGACGAGCAGCTCGGCGCACTGTTGCGCTCGAGCGACGAACGCATGGTCATGGTGAACCTCTCGTCAACGCAGTTGGCCGACGACCGTTTGCTCGAAACGCTGGCCGGCATCGTCGATGACGACTCGATTCCGAATGCCCGGTTCGCGGTCGAGGTTCCCGAAATCGTCATCCGTGAGCATCACGACGTGTTCCACCAGCTGTGCCTCATGCTCCAGCCCAAGTTCCAGCTCGGTGTCGATGGTTTCGGCACCAATGTTGCGTCGCTCGATGTGCTGAAGGGGCTTCCGATCGATTACGTGAAACTGCATCGAAGCCTCACCACGTCGTTGGGCGTCGACCACGGCAGCCGTGAGCAACTTGCCGACATGATCGCAACGGCGAACGACCGCAGCATCGGTGTGATCGCCCTCGGTGTCGAGCGTGTCGAACAGGCAAAGGTCCTCGTCGAACTCGGTTGCACCATGGCGCAGGGGTTCCTCTACGCCGGTGCGGTGACCGCCGATGACCTGATGGCTCTGATCGCTCGACGTTTCGAGCCGATCACTCGACCATCGACGCTTCGCTGACCCCGCTGCCGACCCCGCTGCCGAACACACCGACGATCCGCTGATCGCCGGATCTCGGCGCTGCGCCGTGAACCGCTCAACTGCACGAGCGGCCCATATCCTTACCCGAATATGGAGAAATTCGGATTTGTCGGACTACCCAACGCAGGGAAGTCGTCGCTCTACAACGCGTTGACCGGCGGAAGTGCGCTTGCTGCGCCCTACGCGTTTGCCACCACCGACCCGAACATCGGCGTTGCCAAGGTCTTCGATGAGCGGCTCGAAGCACTGGCAGCGCTCAGCGGATCGAAGAAGCTCGTGCACGCCACGGTGCAGTTCAACGACATCGGCGGTCTCGTCGCCGGCGCTTCACAGGGCGAAGGTCTCGGTAACAAGTTCTTGTCCGGTATCCGTGAAGTCGACGCCATCGTGTTCGTCCTTCGAGCCTTCCGAGACGATGACGTTCCTGGTCCGACCGACCCGATGGAGCACCTGGCCATCGTCGAGACCGAGCTCACGCTGGCCGATCTCGACACCGTCGAGCGCCAGATCGAAAAGAAGCGCAAGGCAGCCCGGGCCGACAAGTCGCTCCAACCAGAGGTCGACGCTGCTGATGCTGCACTGGCGATCCTGGCCGAAGGCACACCGCTATACCGAAGCAAGCTGAGCGACGAGCACAGAAATCAACTGCGACCCTGGTTCCTCTTGACGAACAAGCCGGTGCTCGCCATCGTCAACGTCGACGAGGAACAACTTGCCGACGTCGATGCCATCATCGCTCCCGTTGTCGCCGAACTGGGCACCATCGACCGCAACGACGACGGCTCCGAGGTCGGCAACGTTTTTGGTGCGTGCATCCAACTCGAGGCCGAAGCGTCCCAGCTCGACCCTGCCGACCGAGCCGAGATGCTCGACGCACTCGGTCTTGGTGAGGGCGCCGTTCCTCGATTCATCCAGGCCGCCTACCACGTCCTCGGGTTGCGTACGTTCTTGACCACCGGCCCCATGGAGACTCGTGCCTGGACCTTCCGAGTTGGTTCGACCGCACCCGAGTGCGCAGGCAAGATCCACTCCGATCTCCAGCGCGGTTTCATCCGCTCGGAGACGATCCGCTGGGATGAACTGGTCGAGATCGGCTCCTGGTCGAAGGCCAAAGACATTGGCAAGGTTCGGTCCGAAGGCAAGGACTACATCGTGCAAGACGGCGACGTGGTCGACATCCGGTTCAACGTCTGAGCGATTCATGGCCGATCCGCATATCTCCGAAGTGTCAGAATGCTGGCTCGTCCGCGATGGTCGTGTGCTGGCCTCGCTCGAGATACCGAGCAATCGTCGTGGCAAGGCCAAGGGCCTTCTCGGACGCGACGATTTCGATGGAGCGATCCTTCTTCGTGGTGCGCGGTCCGTGCACACCATCGGGATGAAGTTCGATCTCGACATCGCGCTGCTCGATGAGCAGAACGTGGTGATCAAGACACTTCGGTTGCATCGCAATCGTGTCTCGGCGCCGATCGTTCGGGCACGAGCCGTCCTCGAAGCGGCGGCGGGTGCCTTTGGCGACTGGGAACTCAAGATCGGCGATGAGCTCGAGATTCGAGAGTGAGCGAATCGGGGGCAGGGTCGCTGATGGTCGTCGGCACGCCCATCGGCAATCTCGGCGACATGTCGCCGCGTGCGATCGAAGCCCTGACGACCGCCTCGGTCATTGCCTGTGAAGACACCAGACGGACGGGAAAGCTCTGCTCACTTCTCGGCATCCATCGGCCACCGTTCCTGGTGGCCAACGAGCACACCGAGGTCGGTCGGAGTGTCGAGATCGTTGATCGCATTGCTGCGGGGGAGACGGTGGCGCTGGTCTCCGATGCGGGCATGCCCGGCATCTCCGACCCGGGGGAGCGACTGATCCGAGCGGTCCTCGATGCAGGGCACATGGTCGAGATCGTCCCCGGCCCAACGGCCATGACCACAGCGCTGGTGCTGAGCGGGCTGGCAACGGACCGCTTCGTGTTCGAAGGCTTCCTTCCCCGTAAAGGGGCCGAGCGTCGGCAGCGGCTGGCGGAAATCGCTGCCGAATCTCGGACCGTCGTCTTCTACGAATCACCGAAGCGTGTTGCGGCAACGCTCGCCGAACTGGCGATGGTGTGTGGCGCCGGGCGTCAGATTGCGGTGGCCCGAGAGCTGACCAAGCTGCACGAAGAGGTGGTTCGAGGCACGCTGACAGCCGTGGCAGGTCATTTCGCAGCTCAGCCATCCAGGGGTGAGTTCGTCGTGGTTCTGGCCGGTGCCCCCGCCATCACCCGCGAACGATCCGACGAGGAGCTGGTGTTGGCATTGCGAGCCGAACTCGCAACTGGAGCGAGCACGAGAGATGCCGTCGCCGCTGTCGTCGCCGCAACTGGACTTGCGAAACGCCGCATCTACGGCCTTGCCACTGCTCTCTGACTCACCTGGCGGCGGCGTTGGCAACGAGGCCCGAGGGCTAGCTTGGTCGGATGAGAGCTGATGGTGAGGGCGCTGGTGATGACGATGGGGGACGGATCGAAGCCATCGAGGCGCTGAACAATCCGAACCTCTCAGTAGTCAGCTCCCCGATACGGGCGCAGCGGCGAGACGATCCGGCGCGCTGGATCCAGAGTCAGATGGCGCGGTTCAGCGATGGCAACGGTCATGCCGAACGTCGAGGCGCTGTCAACCAGTTGCTGGCCTCGCTCCCCGTCGTGCCGATCCTCAATCACACGAGGGACGAAACCGAGGCGAGACTCACCGAGCTCGCCCAAGGCTGGGCCGACGATCGTCAGCGGGAGACGGTCGATGTTGGCTACGGACGATGGCTCGAGTCCGGGGGAATGACGCTCGATGTGATGCCGTACTTCGCGCGCCGCCGCCCGGTCACCTCGTTGTTGCAGTTCTTCCTTCCCGAGATCGATGATGTCGAGCCCGTGGTCGACGACGTGCGGTTGCTCGTCGGAGCGCTCGGGCCTGGGGTGACGCCATCAAAAGAGTCAAACGAGTCTGCTGAGCGACTTCTTGGCCACCTCGGCGACGACCCCGACGGCGTCGCTGCGATCTCGATCATCGTGCAAACCCAAGACGCAACCGCGGCGTTGATCGGTCAGGCGCTGGCAGTCGACGAACCAGGGTGCACGGCGCGCGACCGAGTGAATTGGGCGGTGCTGCACGCAGCACCGGTCAGACAGACCCTGCGCTATCTCCCCGCCGGCGTCGTGCCGATCGATCCGCAGCTCGCCGATCCCATCGTGGTGCGGCTCGACTCGGTTGGGCCGTTGCCGTTGACCTTTGGCAGCGGTGCACACGGCTGCCCCGGCCGCAACGTTGCGGTGTTGCTTGCCGAAGCGGTCATCGACCCGTTCGTCCATCGACGGTGGCGTCCTCGGCTGGATTCGCTCGTCTACGAGGAACGAGCGAACCTGTCGCTCCCCGCAACGCTGGTGGGCAGGCTCGACGTTTCTGATTCGTGATCGACAGGCCGTCTCCGACCAGCCTCGTCGACGCCGGTGCACTCACTCCGCGCCGCGATGGGGCAGTCTGTTGCCGCCGACTTGGGCAACGAAGCCCGATCGCCGAAGGAGTTCGACCATGACCGACCGACACGAACAATTCGCTGCGCTCCATGAATCCGGCACGTTCCTCATCCCGAATGCGGGCGATGCCGCAACGGCGGCAGTGATCGAATTGGCCGGTGCGTCGGCGATCGCTACCAGCAGCGGAGCCCATGCTGCGTCGATCGGTCGCACCGATGGTGCCGGCGAGGTGAGTCGGTCCGAATGTGTCGAACGGACGGCGCAGATCGTGCATGCCACATCGCTTCCGGTCACCGTCGATGCCGAGGAGGGCTACGGAGCAACGCCCGAGGACGTTGCCGACACGATCGGACTGCTCGCCGACGTCGGTGCTTCGGGTGCGAGTATCGAAGACTGGACCGGCGATCCCGATCGCGGATTTTTCTCGCTGGAGGAGGCAACCGCACGGGTTGCTGCGGCGTGCGAAGCGGTTCGTACGCTTGGTCGGCCCTTCGTGATCACGGCGCGAACCGAGGCCTTCCTGTACCCCGAGGCCTACCCGGGTGGTGTCACCTTGGCATCGGTCATCGAGCGGCTCAACTCGTTCCAGGCGGTCGGCGCTGTCTGCCTGTACGCACCGGGTGACAACTCGCTCGCAACGCTCCGACGGATCGTCGAGGGGACGGGTGGTGCCGTCAATGCGCTGGTACCCGTTGGTGCCCCGCTCACCCTCGCCGAACTCGCCGACGCCGGCGTGCGTCGAGTCAGCGTTGGCGCTTCGCTCTATCGGTCGGCCCTCGGTCATGTCCGCGACACCGTGGCAGCGATACTCGAAACCCAGACCTTCGACCACGGCGCAACACCGATCACGTCCGCCCAACTCGATGAGTTACTGCACCGCTACTGAGGCCGGAAGCCGGCGCTGCACTTCCCTTGCCCTCGCATCGGGAACTACGGTCTGAGCATGACCGATCTCGCCAAGCCCGATCTCCTCGCCCCAACCCAGCAACGCCTCACCAGCTTCAAGAGCTTCGAGGAGTCCACGGCCGAGGACTGGATCAAGATCGTTCCGCAGCTGGCACACACGCAAGACAAGGTCGCTGATCACGTCATGCACTTGATGCGAAGCCTCGAGGCCGACATCGGTGGCTT
The DNA here is from genome assembly GCA_038212405.1 of Acidimicrobiales bacterium. Taxonomy (GTDB): domain Bacteria; phylum Actinomycetota; class Acidimicrobiia; order Acidimicrobiales; family SZUA-35; genus JBBQUN01. The sequence goes on from JBBQUN010000017.1 coordinate 24,405, forward strand.
CCCGGTGACCCGGTTGGAGCACTCGCTGCAAACCGCAACCCGGGCCGAGCGCGATGGTCGCGACGAGGAGTACATCGTGTGTGCGCTCGTACACGACATCGGCGACACCCTTGCCCCCTACAACCACCCCGATATTGCCGCGGCACTGGTCAAGGGTCACGTGTCGGAAGCCAACCACTTCATGGTGGCCAAACACGGCATCTTCCAGGGCTATTACTTCTGGGACTACCTCGGCATGGATGGCAACGCCCGAGAGGCCTTCCGTGATTCGCCCTACTTCGAGTACACCGAAGAGTTCTGCGCGAAATACGACCAGACCGCATTCGACGATTCCTACAAATCGAACCCACTCGACTACTACGAGCCGATGATTCGCAACGTCTTTGCCGCCAAGCGCGCGAACCTTCCGGCTGATTGACCCAAACCCGCTCGTAGAAACCTGATGGCGCTGACACACTGAAGGAATGAGTACCGCCAGCACCCGAGTCGACAAATGGCTGTGGTCGGTGCGGGCCTACAAGACCAGGACCCAGGCCGGCGATGCGTGTTCGGCCGGGAAGGTCTTGGTCAACGGCGAGATCGCCAAGGCCGCCACCAAGATCAAGGTCGGCGACGAGGTGACCGCTCGTCGTCGGGACCGCACGATCATTTTCGGCGTGATCGAGATCATCGAGAAGCGAGTGTCGGCGGCACGGGCGGCCGAGTGTCTCGATGATCGATCCCCGGCATTGCCGCCTCGCGACTCGAACGATCTCTTCCTCGGTGACGTCGCCAGACGTGATCGGGGAGCCGGGCGCCCCACCAAACGTGATCGTCGCGAGATCGAAAAACTCCGAGGTGGACAGTGACCGCATCCGAATCCAACGGTGCGACATCCAACGGTGCGACATCCAACGGTGCGACCGGTGTCGAGCGAGTTGTTCATGGGGCATGCCCACTCGACTGCCCCGATGCCTGTAGCTGGCTGGTGACGGTCGACGAGCTGGGTCGGGCAACCAAGCTGCGTGGCAATCCTGATCACCCGTTCACTCAGGGCGGGTTGTGCAAGAAGGTCAACCCCTGGCTCGACTACGCGGTCGACCCTGGCCGGGTGTTGTACCCCATGCGCCGAGTGGGGGCAAAGGGCGAGGGCCGGTTCGAGCGCATCTCGTGGGACCAAGCAATCGGCGAAATGGCGGAGCGGCTCGCGGCCACGATCCAACGCTCCGGCGGCGAAGCCATCTGGCCATTTCCCGGTACTGGCAACGTCGGCTGGATCCAGGGGTCGGCCGGACCGCGGCGTCTATGGCAGCATCTCGGCGCAAGTGGGCACCAGATTTCGATCTGTTCGGTGAGCGGTCACGTCGGCCTCGGCTACACCACCGGAACGGCTGCCGGACTCGACCCCGAAGAGGTCGTCGACGCTGGTGTCGTTCTGATTTGGGGGTCGAACACCCTCGTTGCCAACCAGCATTGGTGGCCGTTCGTCGAACAGGCTCGAGCCAACGGGGCCGAGATCGTGGTCATCGACCCGATCGCCAACCGCACCGCCCAGCGAGCCGATCGCCACCTCGCACCGATTCCCGGCACCGACGGCGCTCTGGCTCTCGGACTGTGTAAAGCGCTCATCGACAACAATGGCGTCGACAAGGCGTTCCTCGCTGAGCGGACGCAGGGTTTCGATGCATTCGCAGGTTCGCTCGATGAGTGGACGATCGAACGCACGGCGGCGGTGACCGGCCTCGATGGAAGCGACATTCGTTCGTTGGTGGTGCTGCTGAGCGAAACCGTCAGCGGTGGGAGTGGGTCGGTAGCCGACGCTGCTCGGGGCCCGTTGTGCCTCAAACTCGGGCAGGGGATGCAGCGTCACGCCGCCGGGGGTCAGGCGGCCCGGGTCGTGTCGTGCCTGCCGGCATTGCTCGGCGCCTATGACCGTCAGGGAGGCGGACTCGTCTACAGCACCGGCGATGCCTATCAGCTCGCGCCATTCACCTCCGATGAGCCAGCCTCAACGACCTGGCCTCGACAGCTGGCAACCACCAACCTCGGACACAATCTCACCGAGCTCGACGACCCGCCGGTCGAAGCCATCATCTTCTACGGGGCCAACCCGATGGTGTCGAACCCCGAACTGGATCTGGTGCGGCGCGGCCTGGAACGAGACGACTTGTTCACGGTCGTGATCGATCTGTACCAGACCGAAACGGCTGACCATGCCGACCTCTTGCTGCCATCGACGATGCAACACGAGCAGTTCGAGATGCATGACTCGTTCGCCCACCTCTATCTGAATTGGAACGAACCAGCGGTCGCACCGCCGGGTGAGTGCCTTCCGCATACCGAAATCTTCCGTCGCCTGGCAACCGCGCTCGGGCTCGACCATCCCGAGCTCCACCTCACCGACCTCGAAATCGCCGCATCCCTCCTCGACACCGATGCGTACCGAGCTGCAGGGATCACCCTCGATCGGCTACGAGCCGACGGATGGGTACGGGTGCCGAACGCTGCGCCCTACCGGCCATTCGCCGAGGGTTTCAAGACGGCGAGTCGGCGCTTCGAGTTTGCCAGCGCACGGGCCGAAGCCGATGGTCATGGACTGGTGCCGAACTATCGGCCGCCAGCCGAAACCGCAGCGTTGGATGGAGCGCCGGGGCGGTACCACTTGGTCGCTCCAGCCAGTGAATGGCACATCAATTCGGTCTTTGCCGGGACAGCAGTGACGCTGGGGCGAACACAAGCTCCGTCGGTTTCGGTGCACCCCGACGACGCCTTGCGCGACGGTCTGATCGATGGGGCGACCGTCGTGATCGAGAACGGTCGAGGCCGTTACGAGGCAACGGTGCGAATCGATCAACGGGTTCGTCGCGGACTTGCGGCAACGACGAAGGGCTGGTGGCGTCAGGGACTGAATGCCACCGTCCGCGAGCAAGATTCCGACATGGGTCGAGGCGCGGTCTACCACGACAATGTCGTGTCGATCAAGGCTCGATGACGCTGCCCTCCACCGGGGGTGAGTCGATCAACTGGTACCGGTCTGCACGTGTCGAGTGCTAGAACGTCGCCATGACTGATGACGGCACCGGTGTCCCGGCTGGGTGGTACCCCACCCCTGAGGGCCAGCAGCGATATTGGGATGGTCTTGCCTGGACCGAGCACACCGCGCCGGCAGCAGAACCCGCGCCAGGAGCGTTTCCAATGCCCGGGCAGCCGATGGTGGCCTACGGCGCAGCGGCGGCGATGCCCGGTTCCGCTCAGGGAGCGTTTCCGAACTCCGACGAGCGGAGCATGGCGATGGTTGCCCATTTGCTCGGGCTCGTCGCCACCTTCCTCGGGCCGCTCATCATCTACCTCATCAAAAAAGATGAATCGCCGTTCATCCGCGATCAGGCGGCCGAGGCGCTGAACTATTCGATCTCCATGGCGATCTACTTCACCGTTTACGTCATCGTGTCGTTCGTTTTGATCTTCGTGCTCATCGGGTTCTTCCTGCTGTTGTTGGCGCCATTCCTGGCCCTCGGCGCGCTCGCTTTCCACATCGTTGCTGCGGTGAAGGCGAATCGTGGCGAGTACTACCGCTATCCGTTGACGATCCACTTCATCAAGTAGCGAGCCGAGCGCGAACGAACTGACCGATTTCGTCGTGAGCATCGAGAGCTCTCGCCATCTGCTCCCAACGGCTGACGAAGCCATGAACAACACCGTCGTAGCGAGTCATCTCGACGGCAACCCCAGCCTCGGCCAGTCGGTCGGCCCAGGCTTCGCCCTCGTCTCGTAGCGGGTCGTACTCAGCGGTCTGGACGAGCGCCGGAGCAAGGCCCTTCACATCGCCGGCCCGCATCGGCACGGCGTAGGGGTTCGATCGGTGTTCGGCGGGGACGAAGTGATCCCAGAACCACACCATGTCGGTGGCGTTCAGAAAGTAGCCGGAGCCGTTGTCGATCATCGACGGCCGCTCGAAGTTGGTGTCGATGCACGGGTAGATGAGCACCTGCAACGCCAGTTCGAGCCCCTCGTCACGGGCTCGGAGGGCGACGCCCGCAGCCAGATTGCCACCGGCTGAGTCGCCGGCAACGACGAGCTTGGATGCGTCGCCGCCCAGTTCGCCAGCGTGCTGGGCCAGCCAGTTGGTGGCAGCCCAGCAGTCGTCATGAGGTGCCGGAAACGGGTGTTCAGGCGCCAGCCGATAGTCGACCGACATCACGATGGCTCCGGTTCTGTTGGTGAGGCGTCGAGCGAGGCTGTCATGGCCCTCGATGTTCGACAGTACCCACCCTCCTCCGTGGAAGAAGGCGATGACGCCGAGCGCTGTGTCGTCCTCGGCTTCGGGCCAATACAGGCGAACGGGGAGGTTGCCACCTGGTCCCGGGATGGTCCGGTCCTCGACCTTGGCAACCGGATCACCTGCCGGTTTCGGGGCCCGTGCGTAGTTCTTTCGTGCTTGCGCCGGTGTACCTGCGCTCAGCGGCGGGACATCGAGAGCGGCGAGTGCTTCGAGAACGGCGGCAACGTCAGGCATGAGGGGCATCGGCACATGCTGTCACTCGCAGCATGCGCTGTCACTCGCAGCATGCGCTGTCACTCGCAGCGTGCGCTGTCACTCGCAGCGTGCGCTGTCATTCGCAGCGTGCGCTGTCACACGAACTGGGGGCGGCCGATCCGAATCGAGGTGCCCGGGGTCCAGTGCACCAGCGGCTCGACCCCTGGTTGCGGAGCGAGACCCGCCACGCTCATCAACTCGTCGTCGAGTTCGAGAAGTTCTGCTCGGTGAAGCGTCCAGCGGTCGTGGGTGATCGGCGCGTACACGAGGCGCTTGCGCCAAAGTGAGTAGAGCCCCCAACGAGCGGTGAGGAAGTGCTCGACCACAGACACTTCGTCTGAGGGAATCCGCGCTCCCGACCGAACCACCGATCGATGGTGAGCCCCTTTGGGTCCCGGTCGGCGGCGCCGCGATTCGTAGGTGATTCGGGTGCCGCTGCGCTCGATGGACATGTCGGCCCAGAAATACGGAAGGCCATAGGTCAGCCTCGCGGTCGCCGTGGCCGCAGCATCGCTGGCTTCGAGCGACGCGAACCAGACGCCGGGCGTGCCATCGGGCCCGATGACATAGACCCGCACGTTGGTTTCGCAGAAATGGCCAACCGTCGGCAGCTGCCAGCCGCCCGGTAGGCCAACTCGCATGTCGAACGGCACGAGCGCAACCCAGGTGACGCCATCGAGTGTGTCGACGGTGAGACCCTCGGGGAGGACCGCTTGCACTCGTGACGGATCGATTTCGTAGTGGAGGAAGGTCAGGTCCTCCCACCACATGTGCATCACCGATCGCTTGATCTCGTTGGCAGCGAATCCGCCGTCGATTGCCCCACCAGCGATTGCCATGTCGTCGAGCGTAGAGCGGGGGCCGATGAACCTCCCCACCGGCGCCTCTCCAGCCCTCACAAGATGGTTCCTTGGTTTGCGCCTCACGCCAGTCGCAACGATGCTGGGGCGAATCGCCAAAGGGGACCTGCCATGACTGACATCACGACCATCGAAACCGGTACCGACGATCTGCTTGCGCACATCGATGGGCACGTTGGGGTCATCACCTTCAACCGGCCCGATCGCCGCAACGCGTTGTCGAACGGGATCTACAGCGGCTTCGGCACCGCCCTGCCGATCATGCGTGATGACCCGAACGTGCGGGTCGTCATGGTCACCGGCAATGGCGGAGCGTTCTGCGCCGGTGGTGATGTGAAAGGGATGCACGAGAACAACTCTGCCGGCGGTGGGGCGAAGGCGTCGATCGAAGACGCGGTCGCCAACCTCCGCATGCGCCAGCGTCAGGTGTCGCTGACCATCCACGAGTTCCCCAAGCCCGTCGTCGCTGCTCTTCCCGGAGCGGCGGCAGGAGCGGGTATGTCCATTGCCCTCGCGGCCGACCTGCGCCT
>JBBQUN010000018.1:0-30021 GCA_038212405.1 Acidimicrobiales bacterium
TTTCGAAGCTCGCCGGGAGGCGGCGGTTCGGGAATGGGTCGGGCGAAGGCGCCGAGGATGGCGATACCGATCCGTACCATCACGTAAAAGCTGGCCATGGCGATGACGACTCGGACGGGAGAGAGGCCGAAACCGATGAGCCCGGCAGTCAGCCCGATCACCAGCAGGACGAGCCCATTCCGTCGGCGCTTCTGAATCTGCTCGTCTCGCGCACCGGCCGCTGTCTGGATCGGGGTGTCGTCGGCGTCGACGGAATCAGGGAAATCTGTTGTTGGTTCGAAATCCGTCATTGCGCTGCCTTTCTTCCCGACGTGCGCACGCGGTGAGCATCCGCGCCACCGAGGCGATCGCCATGCTAGACCACAGCACCGCCGAACCAGGATCGACGACGCCGTTCGCCGCGTACGACCCAGAGTCGATGAATCTTCGGATGCTCGGGAACGGCCGATACCGTGCCGACGTGGGACGGTTCTTGCTCGTTTGTCGCCCGGTGATCGGCTGCGGCGCGAACCTGCTTGGTGTGGCGCTCGCGCTGTTGCTTGTTGGGAGTTGTACCTCCGAGTCCGATCGGCTCTCAGAGGAACTCGTGCCATCGACCACGGGCCTCGTGATCGATCGCGCTGGGGCTGCCTCGGTCGATCTGGGCGACGGCGACGCTGAATGTGTCGCCAGACACCTCACCGATGAGCAGGCCAATGACCTCGCCACTGCGGTCGATGAACCAGGGCTGTCGGCTGGACTTGCGGCGACGGTCTCGAGAGCGGTGCTCGACTGTGTCGATCCTGATCAACTGATTCGTTCGGCAACCGCAGCCTTCACCGTTGGCGTAAGCGAAGCGTCGGTCGACTGCGTCGCAGGAAAGCTCAACCGTGAGCTGACCGAAGCGCTCATTGCCGCCAACCTCGAAGGCGTGGGGCTGCCCGCCGCCCAGGTCGAACTCGAGGTGGCAACAGCGCTGGGACTGTGTCTCGAACCCGACGAACTCCTCGATCGAGGCTGAGCGTCAAGCGAGTGGTCAGCGGTTCTTCCACTCGGTCTGAACGCCACCGAGGAAGCCAGCCATCGCTGCCCTCGAGTCCTCGGTTCCCGAGCTGAGGATCTGCGTTCGGTTCTCGAGATCGATGCCTCCCTGGAGTGAGCTCACCTCGAGGTTCGACCACATCACCTCTTTTGTCATCCAGACGCCGAATGGACTGTTGCCAGCGATCAGCCGGGCGGTTTCGTACGCGGATTCGAGGAGTCGATCGCCTGGCACCACTCGGGTCACGAGCCCGAGCGCGTCAGCCTCGGCGGCGTCGAAGACCCGACCGGTGAGCAAGAGTTCGTGGGACCGGGAGGCGCCGATGAGTCGGGGCAGCAGCCAGGAGACACCGATGTCGCAGCCGGAGATGCCGAGACGGATGAACGAGGTGGCGAACTTGGCGGTGTCAGCGCAAATGCGTACGTCGCTCGCCAGCGCCATGGCGAAACCGCCGCCGGCCGCAGCACCGTTGATGGCGGCGATGATTGGTTGACGGGTGGCTCGGAAATGCGGGACGAGCTTGGCAATGAACTGCTGCACTGCCATTCCCTGTTGGGGACGGCCGAGTTCTTCGGTGCCAGGAATCGAGCCGAATCCGGTGAGATCGAGGCCGGCACAAAAGCCGCGCCCTGCTCCGGTCAACACGACGGCTCGACACGAGTGATCCGCGTGGACGGCGTCGAGGGCGTTGTGGACCTCATCGACCAGTTCGTAGGTGAGCGCATTCAGTCGCTCGGGACGATTCAGTGTCAGCTGGGTGATGCCGGGTTCGGGCTGGGTGATCTCGACGAGTGCCATGGTGCACGAACGTAGTGGCCGACGGGGTCGTCAATCCAGTAGCCGAGCGTGTCGACAAGCCACGGCCGACGAGTCACGGCAGTGTGCGGCGCCGATCAGTACCCGAGGTCTCGGTCGACGACGTTCGTGACGGCGGATCCGCGTTCCAGAGCATCGAGGTTTGCTGCGAGGGTTTGCGCCCATCGCGAGACGTACGCTCGGCTGTTGCCAGCGGTGTGGGGCGTCAGCAGCAGGTTGGGAACGTCCCACAGCGGCGAGGTGTCGGGCAGCGGCTCGGGCTCGAAGACGTCGATCGCCGCGCCGGAAAGTTGCCCCGATCCGAGCGCATCGACCACAGCATCGATGTCGCTGACCCCACCTCGTGATATGTCGATGATCGTCGCTCTCGGAGCCAACGCGGCGAGTTCTGTGGCGCCGATCAGACCCCGAGTTTCATCGGTGAGCGGGGCGACGACCACCAAGACATTGGCGTGACCGATGGCGTCGAGCCGATTGTCCATGGTCGCTACCTTCGACACACCGTCGACCGGTGCACCCGAGCGGCGGACGCCGGTGACGTTCATACCCAGGGCCAGCGCCCGTCGAGCGATGGCCTGGCCGATGGTGCCGAGCCCAACGACACACATCGTCGATCCCTCGATCGCTCGCGGTAGCCGGGGCTGCCAGGACTTGATCCGCTGCTGCTCGACGTACTCGGGCAGGCGGTAGGCGAGGGCGAACATGTTGGCAATGGCGAACTCGGCCATCTCGGGCTCGTGGCTGCCACTGGCGTTGGTGATCACCACCGAGTCGGCGAGACCTCTTGCCGGCAGGAGACCGTCGACGCCGGCGCCGCCCACTTGGATCAGTTTGAGCTTCGAGGCCGGGGTCCAGTCGATTCGTTGGCGACTGAGGTGCACGAGCGCCTCGATGTCGGGCAGGGCCGGTTCGAGTTCGTCGAGGAAAACCACGTCTCGGCCAGGGAGGGCATCGACGATGGGGGAGAGGTACTTGGTGTTGGTGCCGGGATAGACGTGGACGGTGTCGATGCTCATGTGCGTTGGAATCTTCCTGGTTCGACCTCGGCTGCTTCGCCTCGGCTCAGCATGCGGGTCAGATGGAGGTCGGCGGTTCGGCGTTCGACCGAGAGCAGGAACGTGCTCTCGACATGGGGCCGGTAGACGAATCGGTGATCGACCATGTCGTCGATCGAGCGGGGCTCGGCAAGAAAGTCGAGCATGGCGTCGTGGCGACGGCCGATGACCGAATGGAAGGCGTCGAGCAGTTCGAGGAAGGCCGAGCGTCCCTCGATGATGCCCTTGTGGTGGAAGGTCACGTAGAAATCGGCTTCCTCATTGCGAACGACTCGGAGCGACTCCTCGAAGTCTTCCAGGTCGGACCAGACATCGCCGTAGTACGGGCCGAACCCGGTCAGGTCGATGTCGGACAGGAAGAACACGCCGCCGTCGATACGGAATCCGCTGTGACCGCGAGTGTGGCCGGGTAGATGCACAGCCTCGACCGATGCTCCGCCGAGATCGAAGCGGTGGCCATCGCTGAAGCCGTTGGCGTCAGGTCTCGGGGTGTAGTTGAAGTGCTCGATCACTTCTTTGGTGAAGTCGATCCGCGGCTGCCCTTGGAGGCCGTAGATGTCCATCAGCCCTTCGACGCTGACGGCACCCAGCAGGTCCGCCTCGTGAATGTGCACACTGGCGTCACTGAAGAAGCCATTCGCCGGCATGTGGTCCTCGTGACCGTGGGAGTTGATGACGGCGTCGATCGGCACCGGAGCCCCGCCGCGTTCGACCACGGTGACCGACGGATCGATGATCACCGTCTCGCCATCGCCGCGAACAACGACTGAGTTGCCCGATGGATACTTACCGTTGTCCGGCCCAACCAGTACCGATACTCGATCGGTGAGTTTGCGCTCGTTGTCTCCCCATGCAGCGATCATGGCGCCGAGACTACATCTGACCCCGGAAATGCGCGAAGGTGACACCAGTGTCTGAGCTGATTTGGAATGAACGTCCCACTCTCCGGCGGCCTTTGCTGCTCATTGCCTTCGAGGGCTTGTTCGATGCTGCCGAGGCGGCAACGGACGCGCTCGGCTGGATTCGCGAGCGCAATGACTCGGTGCAGGTGGCCGAAATCGACGGCGAGTCGTTCTACAACTTCGTCGAGACTCGACCCATTGTTCGTATCGGGTCTGGCGGTAGCCGGGTGATCGACTGGCCGGGGGCCAAGGTCTGGGCCTGTCGCACCGATTCGGTCCGTGACCTCCTGGTCATGACCGGGACCGAGCCGCACATGCGCTGGGGGACCTTCGCCGACATCATCCTCGACGTCGCTCGACAAACCGGTGCCGAGATGGCGGTCACCGTTGGCTCGATGGTCTCGATGGTGCCGCACACCCGCCCCTTCACCATCACCGGCAGCGCCGCGAACGCCGAACTCGCTCGTCGCCTCAACCTCGACCGGCCCACCTACGAAGGGCCAACCGGCATTGCCGGTGTCGTCAATGAACGTCTCGACCGATCGGGCCTTCCGGTGATGTCGGTGCGAGTGGCCGTGCCGCACTACGTGCCGTCGCCACCGAACCCGAAGGCCACACGAGCACTGCTGCGCAGCATTGAGAAGACCACCGGGGTTCCCACCGGTTACGAGGAACTCGATGGTGCGGTCACCGAGTGGCTGAAGCGAGTAGATCAAGCGGTCGGTTCCGACGACGAGACGACGGGTTACGTGTCGCGGCTCGAGCGCCAGGTCGACTCCAACGAGCACCTGCTCCCCTCCGGTGACGATCTCGCCGCCGAGCTCGAGGCCTTCCTTCGCGAGAATCAGGCCAACCCGGAACCGGGCCCCGACGACTCCGAGCCAACCAACGACTGAGGTTGTTACTGACGGGGCAAGAGTTCGATGGCTCGTTGGCGCATCAAGTGATCGGCGATGACCAGCAGGGCCATGGCCTCCACCAAGGGAACGGCCCGGGGAAGCACACACGGGTCGTGACGCCCCTTGGCCGCAAGGGTGGTGAACTCGTTGTCGGTGGTGACCGTCTTTTGTTCCGAGGAGATGGTGGCGGTCGGCTTGAAGGCCACCCGACCAACGATGGTGCCGCCGGTGGTCATGCCGCCCTGCACCCCGCCGGAGTTGTTGGTCGTGGTGATTGGTTGCCCGTTGGGGCCCGGCTCGAACGGATCGTTGTGTGAGAGTCCGGTGAGCAGCGTGCCGGCGAAACCGCTGCCGACCTCGAAACCCTTGGCGGCCGGGAGCGAGATCATGGCCTTCGCCAGGTCGGCGTCGATCTTGTCGAAGACTGGCTCACCCAACCCGGCCGGCACATTGCGAGCAACGAAGGTGACGACACCGCCGAGCGAGTCGCCATCGCGCCGAGCCTGCTCGATCGCTTTGGTGATCGCGGCCGCCGCACCGGGGTCGGGGCAGCGGGTGGGGTCAGCTTCGACGTCGGCCAGGGTCACCGAGTCGGCGTCGATGCGAGCCTCGATGGTGTGCACCGAACTGACCCACGCCAGTACCTCGATGCCGGCAGTCACCGACAAGAGCTTGCGGGCAACGGCGCCGGCGGCGACCCTGGCAATGGTCTCGCGGGCCGAGGAACGGCCGCCGCCTCGGTAGTCACGGATGCCGAATTTGGCGTCGTAGGTGAAGTCGGCGTGGGAGGGGCGATAGACGTCTTTGAGATGGTCGTAGGCGCCGGAATTGTGGTCTTGGTTGCGAACCATCATGGCCAGTGCCGTTCCGGTGGTCTTGCCCTCGAACACGCCGGAGAGGATCTCGACCGCATCGGCTTCGGCTCGCTGGGTGACCAGCCGGCTCTGCCCGGGACGGCGCCGGTCGAGGTCGAACTGGATCTCCTCGGCGGTGATTGCCAGTCGGGCCGGGCATCCATCGAGGATCACCCCAACGGCCGGGCCGTGCGATTCCCCGAAGGTCGAGATGTTGAAGAGTTGTCCGAAGCGGCTGCTCACCCTGCCGAGGCTATCGACGCTCACGCGGTACGACCCGAGGTGGGTATCGCCGATACCCTGGCCGATCATGGATATGGCCCGACGAGGTGTGCTCAAAGTTTGGATTGACCAGGACCTCTGTACGGGCGACGGCATCTGCACCGACCATGCACCCGAGGTCTTCACCATCCTCGAAGATGGCATCGCCTACTGCCTCGAAGGGCCAAAGGTCTTCAATGACCCAGGCGGCTCCTATGAACTTGCGGTCGTACCGCCAAACCGTGAGGTCGATGTGATCGATGCGGCGGCGGAGTGCCCTGGCGAGTGCATCTTCATCGAGTTCGATGAGCAGACCCCGCCCGAACTAGACAAGTAGGCGTGCCACACCAGCTTGACCAGTCGCCACTGCGCATCGGAATCTCCTCGCCCTGGAATCTGTTCGAGTCGCCAGTCGCCGAGCAACGGGCGCAGTTGGACGCCATCGTCGACGCAGGAATCGACCACATTTTCATGGCCGACCATGTCAGCTTCCGAGGTGGCGGTGGCAACGACGTGCTGGTGCATCTGGCTGCGTTGGCAGGGCTCGAACCACGGCTCGGTCTGTACGCCGGGGTCTACCTGCTGGCATTGCGCCACCCCATGATTGCTGCCCGCCAGATTGCGACCCTGGCCTCGATCGCACCGGGCCGTTTGGTGATGGGGATCGGAGTCGGTGGCGAAGACCGCCACGAGTTCGAGGTCTGCGGTATCGACCCTGCCACTCGGGGCCGCCGCACCGACGCGGAGCTGGCCATCGTCCGCCGTCTGCTCGCCGGCGAAACGGTCGACTGGCACGACGAGTTCTTCGAGCTCGACACGGCAACGATTTTGCCAACGCCCAGCCCAGCGGTGCCGTTCGTGGTTGGTGGTCGCAGCGACGCTGCGATCGAACGCGCCGGTCGAGTCGGTGATGGCTGGTTGGCGGCTTGGACCACGCCCCAGCGTTTCGCGAACGGCGTCGAGCGGGCATCGCTCGCAGCGGAGGCCGCCGGTCGAACCGCTGCGAACGATCAAGCGGTCTCGTGGCGGCATGGCTATCAAATCTGGGTTGGCGTCGGCGGCGACCCTTCGGAAGGGCGTGAACATGTCGCAGCTGCGATGTCGCGCTTCTACCGGATGCCGTTCGAGCCGTTCGAGCGGTTCACACCCATGGGCACCGCAGGCCAGATCGCCGATGCGCTGGCGCCGTTCGTCGATGCCGGAGCGCTCGACTTGAACATCACCCCTTGCGGAGCGAACCGAGATGCCGAGATCAAGGCGGTCGCCGAGATCAAGCAGCTCCTGACCGCTCGCTGAACGACAGCCACCGAACGACAGCCACCGAACGACAGCCACCGATCCGGGTCGCCCCGCTCGTCGAGCTCCCAGTCTGACCAACCAGCGGAGCCGAACTACATTGCTCGACCGAACCCCCCTTTGTTCTCTGTGCTGAGGAGCGCTCCATGGCTGGCCCAACCAAGATCCTGCTCGACGAGTCCGAGATGCCGACGCAGTGGTACAACATCGTTCCCGATCTGCCAGCACCACCTCCGCCTCCGCTCCACCCAGGGACTCACCAGCCCGTCGGCCCCGAAGACCTTGCGCCGCTGTTCCCCATGGCGCTGATCATGCAGGAGGTCTCGACCGACTCCTACATCGACATTCCCGAGCCGGTGCAAGAGGTCTACAAACTCTGGCGGCCGTCACCGCTCTACCGGGCGCATCGCCTCGAGAAGATGCTCGATACCCCGGCGCACATCTATTACAAGTACGAGGGCGTGAGCCCGGCCGGTTCGCACAAGCCGAACACCTCGGTGCCTCAGGTGTATTACAACGCCATGGAAGGTGTGAAGAAGCTCACGACCGAAACGGGCGCCGGGCAGTGGGGAACGGCACTGGCGTTCGCCTGCTCGCTCTTCGGCGTGGAGTGCGAGATCTGGCAGGTGGCCGCCAGCTATCAGGCCAAACCCTACCGAAAGATCATGATGGAGCTGTTCGGCGGCACCGTGCACTCGAGCCCATCAGATCTCACCGAGGCCGGTCGGGCGATCCTCGCTGCCGATCCGAACTCACCTGGCAGTTTGGGCATTGCGATCTCTGAGGCTGTCGAAGTTGCGGCGCAAGATCCCGCCGTTCGGTACGCGCTCGGCAGTGTGCTCAACCATGTGTTGCTGCACCAGACCATCATTGGTGAAGAAGCGTTGCTCCAATTGGCCAAGGTCGAGGAGACGCCCGACATCATCGTCGGCTGCACTGGCGGCGGTTCGAACTTCGCCGGTCTCAGCTTCCCGTTCCTGCGCGAGAAGATGGCAGGACGAATGAATCCCATCATTCGAGCGGTCGAGCCAGCAGCGTGCCCGTCGCTGACGAAGGGCACCTACGCCTACGACTTCGGCGATACCGCCGGGCTCACACCGCTGATGAAGATGCACACCCTCGGGCACGACTTCATCCCCGATCCAATCCACGCCGGCGGCCTTCGCTACCACGGCATGGCCCCGCTCATCTCCCATATCTATGAGCTCGGGTTGATGGAGGCCATCTCGATCGGGCAGACCGAGTGCTTCGATGCCGGCGTCATGTTCGCCCGTAACGAAGGCATCGTTCCGGCGCCAGAACCCACCCACGCGCTGGCCGCAGCGATTCGTGAAGCGAAGCTTGCCAAGGAGACCGGTGAAGAGACCGTCATCCTCACCGCGCTGTGTGGGCACGGACATCTCGATTTGGCAGCCTACGATCGCTACCTGGGTGGCGATGTCGTCGACTACGCCTACCCCGAGGAAAAGGTCACCGAGGCGCTTTCGCACCTCCCCCAACTGTCGTAGCGCCTTCCCCCGGGAACGACGTCCCAGCTGAACCCCGAGAAAGACCAACATGTCTGACCATGACGAAGTGAACGAGGACGCCGGCGGCGCCGGCGGCGATGTGACGGCAGCGCCCGAGGCGCTTGCTGTCGAAGCCCAGGAAGCAGCCGACGCAGCAGCTGTTGCGACCGCAGTGTCGACAAAGGACGACGAAGATGACGAGGAGCGGGCAGCCGTTGCCTACGGCTGGACCTATCTCGCCGTTCTGGCTGTCATCTTCGGTGTTGTTGCCCTGCTCGCCTTCTCATGCGACAGCGATGAAGTGGCGTCGACCACTCCGGTCGCGACGACAACGGTCGACAATGCTGCGACAGCAACCGAGTCAGGGACGGCAATGCCAGTCGCGTTGTCCTTCATCGTTGCTGACGGAACGGTGACGCTCACTGGCGCCGTGCCCGACGAAGGTGCTCGTCGGCAACTGGTCGAGGCGGCAATCGCTCGGTATGGCGAGGGCAACGTGATCGACGAGTTGGAGATCGATGAAGAAACAACCCTCACCGGTGGTTCGATCACCACCTCCGGCAGTGCGGTCGATGGCGACACCAACGCCGATGACCTACAGGCCGACCTCGTCTCGGCGCTCGGTCTCACCGACGGCGGCGTCGACGTCTCCTTCGAGGCGACTCCTCTCGTCCCGGTCGATGCCGAAGCTGCGCTCTCCGCTGGCACGGTCGTGCTCACCGGCGAACTCCCCGACCAAGAAGCGATCGATTCGGTCACCGCTGCGGCCGAGGCCGTCTGGGGCGCAGAGAACGTTGACGGTTCCGGTTTGAGCATCGGTGAAGTCACCTGGGCCGAGGGGCAAATCCGAGTGACCGGCTCGATCGACGCTGGCGACACCCGTGGCGACGACTTTGCCGCTGCGCTTGCTGCTGGCGTCGCTGGCGCTGCCATCGAAACCTCGGGGCTGGCAGTCGACAGCGGCCCCGAAGCACTTGCCCGGTCCGAGGCGCAACTCGAAGCGGCGCTCCAGGCCGATCCGATCCTCTTTGCCCTTGGCTCCACCGAGATCGACCCGGCCAGCGACGAGATCCTCACGCGGGCCGCGGCCGCGATCAATGCAGCCCCCGGCGTTGCGGTCGAGATCGTTGGCCACACCGACGATCAGGGCGGCGAAGCAGCCAACGAGACGCTCTCGGCCAATCGTGCCGAAGCCGTGCTGAACCGGTTGGTCGAGTTGAGCGTCGATGCTGAGCGGCTCACCTCGCGGGGCGCAGGCGAATCCGACCCGATCGTTGCCAACGACTCCGACGAAAACCGTGCGAAGAACCGTCGCATCGAGTTCAACTTCGGCACTTCAGCATGAAGATCGCCCGCTTTCGCCTGAATGCCGAGGCACCTGACGCCGCCGCACGACTTGGCGCCGTCGATGGTTCCGAGGTTGTTTCGCTCGACGCTCTTGGTCTTGGCGACGATGCCGTCGCTGCCGCTCTGCTCGAACCGAGTGTGCGCGATGCGGCGCTCGCCGGTGCCGGACGCTGGCCGCTGGCCGATGTCGTGTTGTTGGCTCCGGTCGCCCGACCGCCCAAGTTCTTGGCCATCGGACTGAACTACCTCGACCACATCGCCGAGGGTGGACGCCCGGTCCCAGAGTTCCCGGTGTTCTTCAACAAACAGTCCACGTGCGTCAACGACCCGAACGCCGACGTTCCGATCCCGCCTGAATCGCCAGAAAAGGTCGATTACGAGGGTGAGCTCGGCGTTGTCATCGGCAAACGCAGCCGGCGAGTGAGCAGGCAGGACGCTCCGTTGGTCATCGCCGGCTATTGCATCGTCAACGACGTGTCTGTTCGCGACTGGCAAGCAAAATCGCCGACGATGTGGCTCGGCAAATCGTGGGACGGTCACGGACCGTGCGGCCCCTGGCTCGTGACGACCGACGAGATCACCGAGCCGCACGGACTTCGCATGCAGACCTTCGTCAACGGCGAGCTCCGTCAGAACACCACCACCGACCAGATGGTCTTCGACATCTGGCATCAGATCGAAACGCTCTCGACCGTCTGCACGCTCGAGGTGGGCGACGTGCTCGCCACCGGGACCAGCAGCGGCGTCGCCGCCTATTTCGATCCGCCGCGCTTCCTGAACGACGGCGATGTCGTCCGCATCGACGTCGAGGGGATCGGCTGGCTCGAGAATCGATTCGTCACCGAGATGATCTGACGGTCGTCGGCCAGCACGCGATTGGCCGGTTGGGCCCCTCAACCCAACCGGCCAGCTCGTGCGCAAGAGACGGGCAGTGCCTCCGAGGGCACCGGCGTCAACTGCCGATGATGCCCCCGTCGTCCTTGGTGATGACCACAGTGGCAGGTCGGGGTAAATCACCCGTAACGCCCGACGGCCAACTCGAGACCTCGGGATCGCCATCGCCCGGGTGTTGGACGTTGATGAACATCGTCCGTTGATCGGGTGTCATCGTGACACCGGTGATCTCGCAGCCGAGCACGCCGGTGAGGAAGCGCTTGATCTCACCGGTCGTCGGATCGGCGCACAGCATCTGGTCGTTGGCGGCTTCGGGCTGACCACCGTCGGTCTGGATCCAGAGGCGACCGCTCGGATCCGACCACAGACCATCCGGCGAACCGAAGGCAGACTCGGTGGAGACGGTCGAGCCGTCGACACCGTCGCCGGGACCGGCAAGCACGAAGACGTCCCAGTCGAAGTGCACGCTCAGGTGATCACGATCGTTCTTCCAGCGAATGATGTGGCCCCAGGAGTTCTCGGCCCGGGGATTGGCGGCGTCGACTTGTTCCTCGGTCCGTCGGGTGTTGTTGGTGCAGGTCACGTACACACTGCCGTCGAGGCCGATCGTGGTCCACTCCGGGCGGTCCATCGGGGTGGCGCCCACGAGGTCGGCGGCCAGGCGAGCCTTGACCAACACCTCGGCCTGATCGGCGAAGCCGTTGGCTGCCGTCAGCGGCCCTCGGCCGTGGATCAGTGGAATCCAGTAGCCCGTGCCGTTGTCGAGGAACCGGGCGACGAAGAGCTCACCGTGGTCGAGCGGGCTGCGTTTCCAGGACAGTTCGTCCGCCCACGCGTTGTAGCTGAGGTACTTGTAGATGTAGTCGAAACGTTCGTCGTCGCCCATGTAGCACACGATCCGCCCGTCGCCGGCGGTGGTGAGTGCGGCGCCCTCGTGCTTGAAACGTCCGAGGGCCGTCCGCTTGACCGGCCGTTGTTCGGGGTGCACCGGGTCGACTTCGACGATCCAGCCGAAGCGGTTGATCTCGTTCTCGTTGCCGGGCGTCGAAACGTCGAAGCGTGGATCGGTGGTGTGCCACTGATAGCCGAAGCCCTCGGCGGCGATGCCGTAGCGAGCCTGGGCATCGTCGGGTTCGAAGGCCTCGCCGAGGCTCGACCCGAAGTAGCCGTTGAAGTTCTCCTCGCAGGTGAGGTAGGTGCCCCACGGGGTAGAGCCGCTGCCGCAGTTGTTCAGTGTGCCGAGCGGGGTCATTCCCACCGGGTCGTCAGTGGTCCGGACGAGATGGTGGCCCGCGGCGGGTCCGCTCATCGCCATCGGTGAGTTTCCGGTGTAGCGACGTGCCCTGGGGCTGTCGACGACGATCCACTGGCCGTCGATCTCCTCGACCTCGACGACACTCAACCCGTGTCCGTTCTGTGACTTGAGGGTCTTGTCCGCCGACCACTCCTCGCTACCGCCCTCGTGCAGGAAGTCGTCGGTGGTGTATTCGTGATTGATCACCAACACACCACGACGGTTGCCAGCATCGGAGGTGTCGATCGGGTAGTACACCATGCCGTCATGGCCCATTCCGAGCTGGTGTGCTTGTTCCTCGGCGGTATTGGCCAAGCCGCGAAACGCCGGGCCTCCCGGCAGGATCGGGTCGCCCCAGGGGAGGATCGCTCGTGCGGTGTAGCCCTTGGGGACAACGATGTGATCGTCGAAGCCGAGAGGAATCGGCTCGAATCCGAGCAGTGGGCTCATGGCCGGGCCCGTGAGGTTGGCTGCGGCAGCGTCGGTTGCGCGTAGAGCGCTGCCTCGGCCGCCAGCGAGAAACGCTGCGGCGGCGAGCACGCTCCCGCTTCCGATGAGCTTGCGGCGCGAGACTCGCCGCTCGATGATGTCGGCCATCGGCTCTGCTTGCGATGGATGAGTACTGGCGTCGTCGGTCAGGTCGATCATTGGGCCTCCACTGTTGGTCAGCGATCTGCATCGCTGTGTGAAGGAACCTAGGGCTGCTGTCTTACCGAGGTCCGAAGGCAAACGAACACCGGCATGAAGGACAGATGAACGCTCGATGCTGTTCTCGACCGCCCTATTGGGTGTCGATCCGACGGAAGCCCTCGGCCATGCGCCCTGGTTCGAAACCGGCTCGGTCCGCCACCTGCCTGGCCCACTCACGAATGCGTTCGGGCATGCCGGATGGGTCCTGTATCTGCGACTCGTGGCAAAGCAGTGCTTCGATCTTTGCCTCGATGTGATCGGTGATGTCGACGAAGTGATCGAGATCGGGTCCGGCCATCATCCACACCTCGGGCGCCGAGTGCGGATCGAGGCCCTCGTCCAGTAGCAGGCTGGTGAAGGCGAACTCGTTGCGAGCGTCGGGGTACACCGCCGACAGGGTGGCCTCGCCGGTTGCGAGATGATCGGGGTGGCTGGCGTAGATGCGATCGAAATTGCGAACCGGGGATTGACTGAGCACCAGGTCGGGCTTGACCTGGCGGATCACCCGGCTGAGACTCTCGCGTAGCTCGAGATCGGCAACCACTCGTCCGTCGGGGTAGCCGAGAAAGTGGAGTTCGGTGACCCCCAAGACCTTGGCGGCTGCCGTTTGCTCGATCTGGCGGAGTTCGGCCATACGAGTGCGGCTGATCGTGTTGTCGAACCCGCCGGCGTCGCCATCGGTGACGAGGCAGTAGATCACCTCGTCGCCGCCGGCGGTGAGACTGGCGATGGTGCCTGCGGCACCAAAATCGAGATCATCAGGATGAGCAGCAATGGCAAGGACACGTCGAGTCACTTCCACAAACTAGCCATTTGCGGCCATGATGACCCCATGGCAAACATGTCGAAGGACGAACGCGAAGCATTTCTGGCTCAGCCCCATGTCGGGGTGATCAGCATCGAGGCCGAGGGGCGAGGTCCAGTGACCGTGCCGATCTGGTATTCGTACGAGCCAGGCGGGAACGTCAACGTTCTCACCGGGGTGAACTCCAAGAAGACCAGGTTGCTCGAGGCCGCCGGCCGATTCACGTTGTGTGTGCAGCGCGAACGACTTCCGTACAAATACGTTTCGGTCGAAGGGCCGATCGTCGAGTCGAGACCGGCCGAACTCGAACGCGATGCTCGGCCAATGGCTCGCCGCTACCTCGGTCCCGCCATGGGCGACCAATATGTCGAGGAGGGCGACGACGCCAGCGTCTGGTTTTCGATGGCGCCCGAACGGTGGAGCTCGGTCGACTACGGCAGCGGCGAGTGAGCGATCTTTCGCAAACCGATTTCAACGTGGTCATGACGGTCTTCCGCGTGCTGTTCGGTCTCACGTTCTTCACCCACGGCTACGCCAAGCAGTTCCAAGGCGGGCGAATCGCCGGCACCGCTGGTTGGTTCGACAGCATGGGAATGAAGCCGGGCAAGGTGCACGCCCAATTGGCGGCTCTCACCGAAATGGGCGCCGGTGTCGCCCTCGCCCTCGGGTTGTTCACTCCGATCGCGGCGGCCGCAGTCATTGGCGTCATGGTCGTTGCCGGCTACACGGTGCACCGTGGCACCTTCGCCATCGTGAAGGATGGCTGGGAGTACACCTTCGTGGTTGGCCTGATTGCGGCTGCCATCGCCGGTCTCGGCCCGGGTGAGTGGTCGCTCGACCACGCCCTGGGTTTGACCGATGACCTCAACGGCCTCACTGGCGTCGCGATTGCCGTTGGCGTTGGCGTTGCTGCCGGCGTCGGTCAGATCGCTGCGTTCTACCGCCCACCGCCAAAAGCCTGATGCACGGCCTGTTCGGACGCGGTTTGTACAGGCGCGCGTTCTGTTCAGACGCGCGTTCTGTTCAGGAGCGCGGCCTGCTCGGGTTCATGGCGTCGTCGTCGTGGTTGCTTCGACGGTCGTTGTGGTGGTCTCCAAGCGCACTCGCTGGGTGAAGAAGATGTCGACGATGAGTTCGGGATCATTGGCGATTGCCTGAAGTGCGAGCACCAGGTCGGTTGTTTCCGGCTCGATGGGGCCGGCGAACTCCACGACAGCAACCCGGCCGTCGTACACGAATGACGTCATTGCCAGATTGGCGCCGCTGGCGAAACTCCAGAGGGCGTCGGTCATCTCGTCGCGCTGGATCTCCAACGGGTTCGGAGTGGTGGTACCGGGTCGGCTCACCTCTCGCAGAACCCACGTCACGTCCAGTTCGAGGGGCGTGTCGATCTGCTCTGCGAGCAACTGCGAGAGATCGTTGACCGACGGGGGGTCATCGGCACCGATCACGTCGACCCGCAGCGAGTTCCCGTTCAAGAAAACACCTTGGAGCTCATAGCCGTTGCCGTTGTCCTCGAAGACCAGCCAGTCGTCGACGATTGCATCGATCTCTGCCTTCAGCACGTCTTGCTCGGTGGGGGCCAGGGTGGTCGTGGTGGCAAGCGTCGTCGTCGTTGCTTCTTCGGTTTTCACCCACTGCACACTCAACAAGACATCGCCCAGGAACGGATCGAGGAGCGGGCGCAGCGAGTCCTTGTCTGGAGGTCGAAGGGGGCCCGAGACTTCGATCGAGAGTCGGTTCAACGTGACGTCATGATCGAAGGCGGTGATTCGAGTTCCCGGTGCTGGCGTAAGCCATGACTGGACGACGGCATTGATCCGTTCGTTCTGTTGGGCCTGGGCTGTCGCCTTGCGGGTGGCGCCGAGTAGGAGCGAAGCAACCGCAACGAAGGCGAATGCTGCCAAGAGGCTGCTGATGGCGAGGCGGGTAGAGGTATTGGCCAGGCGGCGTGGTGGAACGAAGCCGGTGACGACGAACACCGCGATCCCAACGAGCACGATGGCGACGAGGTTGGTGATGTAGAGCAGGAAGGCACCCTGGGCAAGATCGGTGCGGCCGGTTTCCAGCGTGATGCCGACGGTGGCGAGCGGCGGAACCAACGCAACCGCGACTGCCACACCAGGAAGGGCGGCTGATGAGTCGGCGCGAACCGTGGCGTACGCACCGGCCAAACCGGCGGCAAGGGCAACGACCAGATCCTTGATGTCTGGACTCGTTCGGCTGATCACTTCTTCGGGAAACGGACCGTTCACCGGTACCAGCGCAGCCAGGGCAGCGGCCAAGGCGATGCATCCGGCCGTTGCGAGCACAACGCGCGTTGCTTGCACGGCGATCTTCTTCGGGAGGCCCATGGAGAGGGCAGCAGCAAGACCGAGAACCGGGATCATGAGCGGGGCGAGCAGCATGGCGCCAATGACGACGGCTGCGGAGTTGGCAAGGAGCCCCATCACGGCAACGGCGACAGCGAGCGACAGCATCACAGCAAAGCGGAATGTCCAGTGCTGTCGCTTGGTCAACGCCAATTCGGCCATGACCCGGCGACGTTCTTCAGGCTCGAGGTGTCGATGCCACCAGACTCGATGCGGTCGAGTGCGACCAGGCTCAGAAGGAACGGTGCTCGTCACGTGGGATCTCCTTGAGCGATCTCGTGGCGGCGTCGGGCCGTTTCGATCATCAGAGGTTGCGTTCGTGTCGTCGTTGCCACCGCGACAGCACAGGGGACGACCATAGTGTTCGCTGCACGGCATCGGGTTCCACCCGCACGGCATCGGGTTCCACCCGCACGGCATCGGGGACTGGAGTCCCTCTGTCCGAGTCGTCCCACCAATCACCTCATGGTGCCCAGCCAGCAGTGACCACGCGGATGCCGGCGGACTCATCGGATCCACGACACCGAAGATGGTTTGCGTTCAGAGCCTTTGGCTCAGTGTTGTTCAGAGCCTTTGGCTCAGTGTTGTTCAGAGCCCTTGGCTCAGTGGCAACAAGTCGGGGAATGACGCTCTCCGCTGCTCGAGTTTGGCGGCGAAGGCCTCAGCCATGTCATCGGTGTCGAACATCCCAGCGTTCCAGTTGGCGATGTACTCGAGCCCATCGGCGACCGAGTGATCTCGGGTGTAGTGCATGGTTTGCTTGGTGCCCCACACAGCCATCGGACTCTTCTGCGCGATCTGAGCGGCAATCGCCAGCACCCCGGCAACAAGCGACTCGTGATCATCGAAGATCGCGTTCACGAATCCGGCCGCCTTTGCTTCCTCGGCCGACCAGCGCCGTCCGGTGTAGGCCAATTCGCGCACGATTCCCTCCGGCACCAGCTTGGGCATGCGTTGCAACGTGCCGACATCGGCCGTCATGGCGATGTTGATTTCGGCAATGGAAAAGAAGGCGCTGGTATCGGCGTATCGCAAGTCGGCGGCTGAAACGAGATCGATGGCGCCACCGACGCACGCCCCCTGGATGGCGCAGAGCACCGGCATGCGAGCCCGCTCGAGTGAGGTGAAGGTGTCTTGGAGCTTCAACGCCGTGCTGCGGAACCGCTCATTGCGCCGACTGCGATGACCGCTCGTGGTCGTTGGTCCGATGTCATCGTTCGAGGTGAAGACTTCGAGATCCATGCCCGAACAAAAGTGTCGACCTTCGCTCGTCAGCACGACCGCTCGAACGCTACCTGAGTCCGACATGTCGTCGACGATGCTGGGAAGCTCGCGCCAATAGGCGGCAATCATCGAATTACTCTTCTCCGGACGGTTCATCCGAATGTGGCCGACCTTGTCACTGACCTCGACATCGAAACACTCATATCCCATGGGTGGCAGCTTCCTTTCAGCGGTAGGAACTCATCGAGCATCGCACACTCGATCGGGCGGACCCAGTCTTGGCGAACCCTCATCGCAGCAAGGACCAGTCGGTCGAGGTACTCATGTTCGAAGCGGAGTAGCCGATGTGAAGCGGGTGGCGCGGCTGCTGTCCAGTTCGTCCAGGACGTGGTTTGCGCCAGCCTCGGTGATGCCATCGAGGTGAACAGCCAACCGTAGACAAGCAGATTGTTTGGGTGTTCTTCCTCTGGGCCGGTGCGGGCCGAGGCCGATACGTTCAACAGCAACTGTGTTCGGCCCTGGGGCACCAGTGCCGAGAAGGATGAGGGATTCAGCATGAAGCAGTCCGATGACCGGCCCTCGATGAGCAATGCCGACCCAAATCTCGCCGACACCAGTCGATCGGGAACAGACCGCCTTGCCGCCATGGCTGCACTGCCGGGGCTCAGAGGAACGCTGGCCCGGCTCTGGATACAACAACGCAACCTGATCCTCTACGCCTTCATCGGCGGAAGTGCCGTTGTCGTCGATCTTGGCATCTTCACGTTCCTTCACGAGGTCCTGGACTGGGGTGCGCTCACCGCGAACGCCGTTTCCGTGCCCGTTTCGGTGGTGTGGAGCTTTGCGTTGAACGCCACGCTCAACTTCAAGACCACCGATGTGATCCTGGCCCGCCTTGCCTCGTTCTCGATCGTTTCGGGCATTGGTTTTGCTGCCAGCCAGGGAATCATCTGGGCGGCAGAGGGTGCCGGAGCGTCGGGCCTCGTTGCGAAGCTGCTGTCTCTGCCACTGGTCTTCGTGCTTCAGTACATCCTCAATAGCCGGCTCACCTTCCGGGAACAGAAACTCAAGGGCAACACCAACCCAACCGACACAAACTCGAACGACCTCGAGATCGGAGCAACGAAGTGAGTGAAAAGGTAGCCATCATCGGTGGCGGGTTTACCGGTCTGACGGCCGCATATCGCCTGGCCCAGGCTGGCGTCGACGTCACGATCTTCGAGGCAGGAAACGAACTCGGTGGTCTCGCCAGCGGCTTCGAACTCCTCGGCCAGCCAGCGGAGAAGGCCTACCACTTCCTGTATCGAACCGACGAGCACATGCTCGGCCTGGTCTCAGAACTCGAGCTCGAAGATCAGCTCACCTATCACGAGAGTTCGGTGTCGACCTACTACGACGACACGCTCTACCCGATGATGACCCCGATCGATCTGATCAAGTTCAAGCCGTTGAGCTTCGTCAATCGCATCAGGGCCGGCGTCACCGTTCTCTACCTCCAGAAGGTCAAGAACTGGGAGAAGCTCACCAAGATCACCGCGATCGACTGGCTACGCAAGTACGCCGGGGATCAGGTCACCGACGTCATTTGGCAGCCGCTACTCATCGGGAAGTTCGATCGCTACTACGACAAGGTCACAATGGCGTGGCTTTGGGGTCGAGTGAAGCAACGTGTCGACTCACGGAACCCGGGCGAGAAGGCCGAGAAGCTTGGCTATTTCGATGGCGGCTTTGCCACGCTGGTGGGCACGCTCGAAGGGAAGGTCCGCGCCGGCGGTGGACAGATCTACACCGGCACCAAGGTCTCCTCACTTCGCCACAATGAAGCAACCGACATGGTCGAGGTGACCGTCGACGGCGGCGCTCCCGAGTCGTTCGATCGGGTGCTGGCAACGGTGCCGTCAGGCATCCTCGCCAAACTCATCGAAGACCGCCGTGAAACGGCACCGGCCTACTTCGAGCAGCTCGAGTCGATCGACTACCTGTCGGCTGCGCTGCTCGTGTTCGCCACCGATCAGGAAGTGTCGCCCTATTACTGGCACAACGTGAACACACCGAACGCTCCGTTCGTCGTCTTCCTCAGTCTCACCGCGTTGATCGGCACCGAGTCCTTCGGCGGCAAACACGTCTACTACATCGGCGACTACGTGCCGCCGGAGCACAAGTACATGACGGCATCCGACGACGAGATGCGCGACCACTGGTATGCGGAGCTTGCGAAGATGTTCCCCCATTTCGACCGGTCCAAGATCGTCGAAGACCACGTCTTCAAGTTCAACAACTCGCAGCACATCGTCGACATCGGCTTCGAGAAGAAGCTTGCCGACCATCAGACTCCGTGTCCCGGCGTGCTGCTGGCGAACTTCTCGCAGATCTACCCGATGGACCGTGGCACCAACTACGCCGTCAAGGACGGCATCGACATGTCAGATCGAATACTTGGCGAACTGAAGAGTCGCAATGCCGTCTGATGCCGATTCCTCGGTTGGCGAACTCGAATCTGTGATGCCTGAGTCCTCGACGACCGACCCCATCGTCTCGATCGTGCTGCCCACCTTCAACGAGGGTGGGAACATCGTTTCGATGTTGGAGCGGCTCGATCGGGCGCTGGCCGAGGTCCCGCATGAGCTGATCGTCGTCGACGACGACAGCCCGGACGAGACCTGGCGCATCGCGCAGGAATACGCGGCCGATCACTCAGGCATTCACGTCATCCGACGAAGCACCGAGCGCGGCCTGAGTTCGGCCGTTCTTGCCGGTATGCGGGCAGCTCGAGGTCGTGTGCTCGGGGTCATCGATGCCGATGGCCAGCATGATGAAGCGATTCTTCCCGAGATGACACAGCGGGTCCTGGCCGGCGCCGATGTATGTATTGGCAGCCGTGCTGTCGAAGGTGGCGGCTACGGCGATTGGAGCCGGGGTCGTCGGTTCGCGAGCTGGTTGGCAACGGCCATGGCGCACATGCTTCTCCAGGTGAAGGCCACCGATCCGATGAGTGGCTTCTTCGTCATGTCGCGTGACCACTACGAAGCCCTCCAAGGCGAGGTGAATCCACGCGGCTTCAAGATCCTGCTCGAGTTCCTCAGTCGATCCGAACCAAAGGTCGAGGAAGTCGGTTACGTCTTCCGTAACCGAGAAGAGGGAGAGACCAAGCTTTCTCGCGGGGTTGTGCTCGACTACTTGCTCGCATTGGTCGAATTGCGGTTTGGCCTCATCGTTTCGGCACAGTTCCTTCGCTACGCTCTCGTTGGAGCCGCCGGCTTGCTCATCAACTTGGTGACGTTCCTGATCGTGTTCGGGATTGGCGCACCAGCGTTGGCGGCGCTGGTGATCGGCATCCAAGTCTCGATCGTGTTCAACTTCACCGGGCACAATCTGTTTTCGTTCCGACCAACGAACTATCGCGGTGCTCGCTGGTGGCGAGGGTTGGCGGTCTACCAGCTGTTCAGCTTGTATGGTCTTGCCATTCAGGGACTGGTATTCGAGGCGCTGGACGGTCCGCTCGCTGACTGGTTCGATAGTAGGTTCTGGGCCGCGGGCGTTTCCAACCTGCTGGCCATCGCCATGGCAGCAATCGCCAACTACCTGCTCCACGAACGGTTCACCTGGGGCCGACTCGGCCTCGAGTTGTCTCGCCCGAAGCGGAGCAGGAGATAGGTCGTGGTGGTCATGATGGAGGGAAAGGCCGAGGTCGAAGTCTTCCCGACGCAAACAACAGCTGCCGATGACTGCCGAGGCCCAGTGCTCGTGGCCATGGTGCTCATCGCCGTGACGGGGGGCTTGTTCCTCGGTTCACGCAGTATTGGACAAGACGAGTCGATCTCGGCCGGGCTAGGGCTCGGATCCTGGGACGCCTTCCGCATCGGTGTTGGCGAGGATGGTGGCAGCCAGTCGCTTTACTTCCTGCTGCTGCGAGGGTTCACCGCCGTGTTCGGGAGTGCGCCCTGGGTCATTCGCTTGCCTGCGCTGCTGGCAGCGATCGCCATTCCCTATCCGCTCTATCGACTCGCCCAGCCGCGCCTCGGTCGAGACGCTGCGTTCCGGTCGCTGATCTTTCTCGCCGTTGCCTACACCTTTGTCGCCAACGCCCAGGAGGGCCGGGCGTATACGCTCTTGGCTGCCATCCTGACCTGGTCATGGTTCGCTCTCGATCGGGCGCTCTCGAAAGCAACACCGTCGAAAGCAACATTGTCGGCGTGGCTCAGCGTCGGATTCCTGGCGGCACTCTCGCTCTATGCCCAACCGCTCGGGATCCCGGTGCTGATCGGTCAGGCCATCTGGGTCTTCTTGCATCGACGCCAGGTCGTCGGCCGCCACTTCCTGGCCGCCGGATTCCTCGCTGCGGTACTCGCCGCGCCTTTCGTCTATCTCTCCTTGTTCGAGGCCGTCGACCACACCGGATGGCTCGGTACCTTCACGGTGAGTCGGCTCGTCGAGATGGTCATGGCCATGCTCGGGGCCCAAGACATCAGGGCGTCGCTGCCGCTCTCGGTGGCAGGTGCAGGACTCATTGCGTGTTTCGCATTGTTCGAGACTGTCTCGGTCGGCAACCTCAAGAGCGCCGAAGATCGTGCCGACTATCGCGAGAAGACCTTGCTGTTCGTGATCTGGGCTGTGGTGCCGCTGGTCGTCTTGACAGCCGGCAGCTTCTCTCGTGCGTATTTCTCCGCCCGGTACGCGGTGCCGATGGTTCCGCCGATCATGGTGCTGGCTGCTGCGGGAACCGTCCGACTGGGTCGACTCGATCGGCGCTACTCGATCGCTGCTGGTGCCGCGGTCTTCACAGCGCTCGGTCTCCGTTCGGTCGTTGGCTACGGCAACGAAGACGTTGCGTGGGATGAGCTCCATGCGTATGTGGCGGAGCGGGCGACCCCGGCCGACATCATCGCCTTCGAGCCGGCCTACGCCCAGTCGCCGTTCGAGTACTACACCTTTATCAACGATGGTGGCGACACGATGGCCCGACCAATGGCACCGGCCCTTGGCTGGACCGCTCCCCGGCACCCGAACCTCGAGAACTATCCCGATTCCACGATTCCTGCTCCCGAGGGCGACCTGTGGGTCGTGCTGTGGGGAGGTGGTGGCATCGACAATGTGCCACCGATCGTCAACCGTCTCGACGACACCATGGTCGAAGTGGAGCGCCAAGCATTCGGCGTCAGCCTCGTGCTCCGTTACGAACACGCCAATTGACACCCGGAGCGAGCGCTCGAATCGTGCGCGTCATGGTGTTTCTCAGCCGCTGATTTGATTCTTTGGTACGGGGAGGGTCAAGGTTCTCCCGACAACTTGATATCTGCGGGGTGAGGTGCAATTCCTTACCGGCGGTGAAAGCCCGCGAGCTGCGCACTTCGGTGCGTTCGCTGACTCGGTGGAATTCCGAGGCCGACGGTGACAGTCCGGATGGGAGCAGACAAAGACGAAGTTCTTCGGCGCGACTCATGCCGAAGGGCCGTTCGTGTGTTCCCCCCGCGCCAGTGCCGTGATGGGAACCAATGACCGACGCCAACCAAGACACCGACCACGCTGGTTTCGCCAACGATGATGCAGCGTGGAGTACGTTCGATATCGCCGGGATGCGACTGGCGTTGGCGGCCGCTTCGGCGGTGCGAACGACGACGGCGCCGAACCCGTGGGTGGGCGCAGCGGTGGTCGGACGTGACGGCTCTGTTCTCGGAACCGGGGCCACCGAGCCTGCCGGTGGGCGCCACGCCGAGGTGCTGGCGTTGGCAGCAGCCGGTGCCTCCAGCGCGGGTGCCACGCTGTTTGCCACGCTCGAACCCTGCTCGCACCAAGGGAGAACGCCGCCGTGCACCGACGCGATCGTTCGTCACGGCATCGAACGAGTGGTCGTTGGCGTCGTCGACCCCGACCCTCGAGTCGCCGGCCGAGGTATCGACGCACTGCGAAGCGTCGGAATCACGGTCGATGTCGGGGTCGAGGGGGCGGCAGTCGCAACACAACTTCGCTCGTACCTGCACCACCGATCAACGGGCAGGCCGTTCGTCTACTGCAAAGTCGCTGCGTCGCTCGACGGTGGAACCGCAGCAGCCGACGGATCTTCACGATGGATCACCAGCGCAGCAAGTCGAGCTGACGGGCATCGCCTGCGGGCCGAGAGCGGAGCGATCCTGGTGGGTGCGGGCACCGTGCGGGCCGATGATCCGTCGTTGACGGTTCGCCATGTCGAGGGCCCCGATCCTCAGCGAATCGTGCTGGGGTCAGCACCGATCGGGGCCCGCGTGCATCCGTGTCTCGAGTGGCACGGTTCGCTCGACGAACTGCTCGATCGGCTGGGGGAGCAGGGCGTGCTCCAACTGCTGGTCGAGGGTGGAGCGACGGTGATCCGGTCGTTTCTCGATGCCGGACTGGTGGACGCGATGGTGATCTATGTGGCGCCCGCACTCTTCGGTGGAGCGAACGCTCACCCATTCATCGGGGGGCCGACGTCGGTGTCGATGAGCGAACTGCGCCGGGGACGGTTCATCGGCGTCGAGCAATGTGGCGACGACCTGCGCATCGAGTTCGAACCATTCGATCAGCATCACAGCCACCACAACAACAACGAGAGGTAGCACCATGTTCACCGGAATTGTCGAAGAGATGGGTCGCGTTCGTCGTCTCGACGAGGGACGACTCGATATCACTGCCACCAAGGTCCTGGAGGATGTGAGCCTCGGCGACTCGATCGCCGTCAACGGCTGTTGTCTCACCGTTGTCGAGTTCGGACCGGACTGGTGGGGTGCCGACCTCTCCCCAGAAACACTCGAACGTACGGGTTTCGCACGACTCGTCAGCGGCGACGCCGTGAACCTCGAACGAGCCGTGCGGGCGCAGGATCGACTGGGCGGGCACCTGGTCCAGGGTCATGTCGACGGTGTCGGGCGAGTGATCGAGGCGGTCCCTGATCTCCACGTCGAGTTACCGCACACGCTGCGGCGTTATGTGGTCGAGAAAGGTTCGATCACCGTCGATGGCGTGAGCCTGACGGTCGTGCAACCGACCGAGGCGGGGTTCACCGTTGCGGTCATTCCTCATACCGCCCAGGTCACCACGCTCGGTACCCGAGTACCGAACGACCTCGTGAACATCGAAGTCGATGCCATCGCCAAGTACGTCGAGCAGCTGATGACCGCCAGTTCCCCAGTCACGCCAACCACACCAGCCACACAGGAGTAGATCGATGACACGAGCAATCACGGATCCAGCGGACAGGCCGACGGTCGAGTTCGACCCGATCGAACGGGCGATCGAGGTGATCGCCGCCGGGGGCATCGTCCTCGTCGCTGACGACGAAGATCGCGAGAACGAAGGCGACTTGATCATGGCGGCCGATGCGGCAACAACCGATGCCATCGCCTTCTTCATTCGCCACACCTCGGGCCTGATCTGCGTCGGCATGACCGGCGAACGCTGCGACGCGCTTCGACTGCCGTTGATGGTGCCGCCTTCGTCGAACACCGAGTCGCACAGCACGGCCTTCACCGTCTCGGTCGACATTGCCAGCGGAACCTCGACCGGCATTTCGGCGAGCGATCGGGCAGCGACGCTCCGAGCGCTGGTCGATCCATCGAAGTCGCCCGAGGACTTCAACCGTCCGGGCCATGTGTTTCCGTTGCGGGCCCGACCAGGCGGGGTACTCAAGCGAGCCGGGCACACCGAGGCAGCGGTCGATCTCGCTCGACTCGCCGGACGCGCTCCTGCCGGGGTGCTGTGCGAGATCGTCAACGACGACGGAACGATGCAGCAGGGCGCAAGCTTGCGACGCTTCGCCGACGAGCACGGACTTCCGCTGGTGTCGATCGCTGATCTGATTCGCTATCGGCGCCGAAGTGAGAAGCTCGTCGATCGGGCGGCCTCGGCTCGCCTCCCAACCAAATGGGGCGACTTCCATTGCCACTCGTTCGAGAGCGAACTCGATGGGCAGACCCACCTCGCGCTGACGATGGGAACGATCGATGGTATCGAGCCGGTGCTGGTCCGTGTCCACAGCGAATGCATCACTGGTGACGTCTTCTCGAGCGTCAAATGCGATTGCGGAGCGCAGTTGGACGAAGCGATGCGACAGATCGCCGAGATCGGCAGTGGTGTCGTTGTGTATCTGCGTGGCCATGAAGGCCGCGGGATCGGGATGACTCACAAACTTCGGGCCTATGAGCTGCAAGATGCAGGGTTCGACACGATTGACGCGAACCTCGAACTCGGGCTGCCGATCGACAGCCGAGAATACGGCGTCGGCGCACAGATCCTCGTCGACCTCGGGGTGAAGAACATGCGGCTGCTCACCAATAATCCGTCGAAGTACAGCGGGCTCGAGGGGTTCGGCCTCACGATCACAGAGCGAGTGCCGTTGCATGTTCCAATCCATCCTGAGGCCGAGCGCTATGTGGAAACAAAGCGAGAGCGACTCGAACATGCCAGGCCGGTCGTTGACTCGGCGGGAACAGCGGAGTCCGATCGGACGCCACGATGAGTGATGACACCCGATCCCATCGCGTCGCCCTGATCTGCGCCCGATTCAACGATCTCATCGTCGATCGGCTCGAGCATGGTGCTCGCGATCTTCTCCAACGTTCCGGACTGCCACCGGAGAACATCGAAACGTTCTGGGTGCCAGGAGCGTGGGAGATCCCCCAGGTGGCGAGGGCAGCCGCTCGTAGTGGTCGATTCGATGCCGTTGTTGGGCTCGGTGCGGTGATTCGCGGCGCCACCTACCACTTCGAGATCGTCGCCAGCCAGAGCGCTGCAGGTCTGGCCACCGTGGCCATGGAGAGTGGCGTTGTTGTCACCAACGGCATCATCACCGTCGAGAACATGGAACAGGCGTTGGACCGTGCCGGTGGAAAGTCTGGGAACAAGGGTGCTGAGGCCGCGGCCGCTGCACTGGAAACCTTGACCGTGATTGCGAACGTGTGTGGCTGATCAGCTCCTTCGCCCTACTGTGGCGGCATGAGTATCAAGGTTGCACTCAGCGAGCTGGCGTCCGCGCTCGAAGGTCTCGGCGACGCGTGTTTCTTCCTCACGACCAACGCTGAACAGTCGCCGCATCCGGCGAACGTGCCGGTTCGCTTCGACGACGGCGTGCTGGTGGTCTCGGCTGGCAGGCGGAGCACCACCAACGCCGCGGAGCGGTCGGTGGTCACCTTGTTATGGCCTGCCAAAACACCAGGCGCGATGAGCCTGCTGGTCGATGGTGTCGCCCGTGTCGACCCGAGCGAGGATGGCCGCGTCATCATCGAACCGACGAGCGCCATCTGGCACCGCCAACCAGGCTGAGCGTTTGTGTTCTTCAGGTTCGCTCGTCGGTTCGTCAGCCGTCTGATCATCACCAGCTTGGTAGCGACGTTCGGTGTCTTCCTGGCGATCGAACTGTCGATTTCTGGCGGGTACCAGGCGGTGGTGATGCCTATGGGGCCGAATCCAGCCAGTGAGCGAGACATGGCGGTCGTCGAGGAGTTCAACCTCGACCATTCGCTGCTTGTTCGCCACGGGCTCTGGGTGGTCGACGCACTCCAGGGAGACCTCGGTCGTTCGACGCGCGGTGGCACGCCAGTGACGGAGTACATCAGCCATCGTCTCACGATCTCGCTCCAGCTGGCGCTGGCCTCGATGTTGCTCGCGGTGATGGTCGGGATCCCGCTGGGGTTGCTGGCTGCCAGTGTCGCCGGCGGGCGGTCGGGTCGACTACTGACGGCCTTTCTCAGCGTGATGCAATCGGTGCCGGTTTTCATAACGGCGACGATCCTCATCTGGCTCTTCGCAGTGAAGCTCGGTTGGTTTCCGGCTGCGGGTTGGACGCGGATCAGTGAATCGCTCGTCGGCAATCTCGATGGCCTCGTTCTTCCGGCGATCGCGATCGCCCTCGCCGAGATCGGGATCATCGCTCGGGTGGTCCGGGCCGGCGTGGTCGACCTCCTCGGTGAGGACTTCATCGTTGCTGCGGTGGGGAAGGGGTTGAGCCGCCGCTACATCCTGCTCCGGCACGCATTGCGGCCGGGGTCGATCTCACTCTTGACCGTACTCAGCCTCAACATCAGTGCGATGGTGGCTGGGTCGTTCATCGTGGAGATCGTCTTCGGCATCGGTGGGCTGGGCCAAGCGCTGGTCGAGTCGAGCATCACACGTGACCTCAACTTGTTGCTCGGTCTGACGTTGTACACCGTTGGCATCTACGTGGTGGTCTCCGCCATGATCGACCTCGCCCTGTTGTGGACCGATCCCCGCATCAGACGAGACTGAGCAGCGGCCTCGGCAGTTGATTTCCTTCGTCAGTCGCGTTCGGCATGCATCGTCTCGAGCGCAGCTGCGATGGCCGACCGAGTCCGTTGGCGCAGATCGCCGACGTCGTGCGGTCCCAAGCCCTCGGTGGTGATGGGCTCCAACACCTTGACCTCCGCCTGGCTGTAGCCGAATCGCCAGTCGTGTTTGATCAGTGCGTCTCGAGTGCCGATCACGGCAAGAGGAAGAATGGGGACTCCGGCATCGATCGCCAGACGGAAGGCCCCATCTTTGAAGGGCTGGAGTTCGCCGGTCTTGGAACGAGTGCCTTCGGGGAAGATCATGACCGAAACGTGTTTTTCGAGCCGATCTCGGCTTTGCGCCAGAGCATTGGCGGCTGACGCCTTGTCGCTGCGATCGAGTCGGATGTCGCCGGCGAGCCGCATCATCCAGCCGACGAGCGGATACCTGAAGAAGTCTTTCTTGCTCATCCATTTCATCTCGAAGGGCAAGTGCGAGATGAGCAGGATATCGACAAAGCTTTCGTGGTTGGCGACCACGACATAGGGGCGTCGAGGATCAGTGGGAATCGTGCCCGTGACCTCGAATCGCCACAGCGGGTTGAGCACCTGATGGGCAACGGCGAGTTTTCGAAACACCAGGCCGGCGTAGTACCGGCCCGGGTCGAACGGGGCGGTGGCGAGGCGCGTGATCAGTACCAGCGGGAAGAAACCGATGATGACGACGACCAGGACGAACCAAGCCCACACGCTGACCAACGAGCGAACGATCGTCATCTGGAGGAGCCGTGACACGCCGAGAGTGTAGGAGATAGCCGTTCAGGCGTCGATGCCCTGCCCCACCCCGGCCATCAGGCCGTGCTGCCGGAGTCCTTGTGGAAATGCGGGTAGAGCCCGGGGTTGCGTAGCATGTAGGCCGCGCCATTGGTACCGGCGACTGCTGCGTTCTCGCCGAAGATGGCTTCCTTGCTCCAACTGAACAATGCCCGGTTGCCACCCAGTCGAGCGAGTTCCGCGGCCCGAGTCGTTGCCGCACTGATGACATCGTCGACCGGAGCGACCTGTTGCACCATGCCCGCCTCGAGTGCCGCAGGGCCGGTCCAGCGTCGAGCGAGTTGCACGGTTTCGAAGAACACCGGCATCGAGAGTTTGTGGCGGAACAACGCAAGCTCCGCATGTGGAATCGACATGCCCAGATCGAGTTCGTTGGCGCACAAGAAGCCTCGGTCCTCACGCATGACCCGAACGTCGTGACACATCGACAACATCAACCCGGCGCCGAAGGCATGGCCGTTGATGGCGGCAACGGTTGGTACACCAAGCGTGATGACTCGGGCCATGAACGCCATGAATTCCGGCCCGAAGGCGGCTCGGTCGCCACCCCGGTGGTCGCCAGTCGAGGTGATCCAGTCGAGGTCGAGCCCGTTCGAGAAGAACTTGGGATCGGCCGAGGTGGTGACCAGCGCTGCCGGCCCGTCAGTGGCGTCGATGGCGTCGAGCGCAGCGTTCATGGCTCGGGTGAACGCGGTGTTCCAGCGATTCTCGCCGTCGACCATCGTGAGAACGAAGACGTCGCCGTCACGGTCGAGAGTGACCATGTCACCGTCGAGGATGCGGTCGGTCACTCTTCTGCCCACGCCTTGATCGTCTCGATCGTGTCGAGCGGGTTCTCGCCTGCCGGGTTGATGTTGAGGTGAGTGACGCCGACTCGCTTGTAGACCGCGAGGCGCTCTCGGACGTGGGCTTCGTCGCCGCAGAGCATCGACAAATCGAGGTATTCGTCGGGGACCGCAGCGGTCGCTTCGGCCCGCTTGCCCGAGAGGAACAGGTCTTGGATCTTCTCGGCCTCTTCCTCCCAGCCGTAGCGGCGGAACAGGTCGTTGTAGAAGTTCTTCGACTTGGCGCCCATCCCGCCCACATAGAACGCGATGTGTGCGCGCGCCGCCTCTCGGGCCTCGGCAACGTGAGGCCCGTCGCCGAGAGCAACGACGCCGCCGCCGATGATGTCGAGCGGCCCGAGATCGGGTGAGCGTTTGGCGTTGCCTGCGGCCAACGACTCGCCCCACACCTGCTCGAACCGATCGGGCACGAAGTGAATGGTCTGCCAGCCGTCGGCGATCTCGGCAGTCATCTCGACGTTCTTCGGACCGATCGAAGCGATCACGATCGGGATGTTCTTCTTGGGTGGCCGGTTCATGAACTTCAGCGGCTTGCCAAGGCCGGTGCCCTCACCATCGGGAAGCGGGAGCTTGAACGACGGGCCATCATGGGTGACTTTGTCGCCACTCCAGACCTTGCGGCAGATCTCGATGACATCACGGGTGCGGCCCATGGGCTTGGAGAACGGGTACCCGTGCCAGCCTTCGATGACCTGCGGACCCGAGGTGCCGAGCCCGAGAATGAAGCGGCCGTCGGACAGGGCGTCGAGCGTGGCCGCCGTCTGGGCGATCAGAGCCGGGCTCCGCGAATACACCGGAAGAATGCCGGTCATGAGTTCGAGGCGTTCGGTCTTGGCGGCGACGTAGGCCAGCGTCGACACGAGGTCGTA
>JBBQUN010000019.1:0-29489 GCA_038212405.1 Acidimicrobiales bacterium
CCGGGGCTGAGGTGGCAGTTCTTCATCGGCGAAGCGATCAGCAGCGACGGTCGGCGAGATTGACACGTGTCGAACTCTACTCTTGGCGGTCGACGCCCGAGACCTCGGGCTCGCCAAGAACGAAGACCGGAATCAGACGACAGGCATGGCGTTCATAGTCGGCGATGAACGGCCATTGCCCGAGCAGTGCAGGCCACAACGACGCTCGCTCATCACCAACCAACTCGCGAGCAACGACGGGCACAGCAATGCCGTCGATCGTGATGGTTGCCCGACCATCACCGCGCAGATTCGCCACCCAATCCGGAACCCGTTGTTGACCAGCCGCCCCGCCGACGATGACCGTTGCCATTGCGTCGCTGTCGGCCAGCGCGAACTTCCCATAGGCGAGCGGCGTCGAACGATGCCTTCCCGTACGGCAACCGATCGTGTCGAGCACCAGAACGGGTGTGCCGAACACGACCGAGACCAACGACCGCCCAAGCCGACGCACGGTCATCGATTCCAAGCGATTGACGTTTCGCTGCACCACCGGCAGGTGATCGGCAATGATCCGCGCCGAGCGGTGCAACAGTCCCGACCGATGCATCAAACGTCGCTGGTCAGGCCAAGGGTCGATCCCAAGGCAACCAGGAGGTCGAGCGCGTCACACTCGTCGGCAACCGGGGATCGTTGCAGGGTGGCGATGCCATGGATCCACGTGTGGACCAGCAGGGCGACGTGCTCGGGGTCTCGCTGGTCGTTCTTCGCCGTCAGGATCTCGGCTACGGCCGACACCAGCTTCTCGAACACGGTGTGACCGTCATCGACTCGCCGAACATCATCGAACCGTGGATCCATCAGCACCCGGTAGATGCCGGGATAGTCACGAGCAAACTCGATGTAACCCGCTCCGCTGCGAGTGAACCGCTCGACCGGATCCTCAGCCAGATCATTGGCCTCGAGACCGAACACCGCAGCGTCGAAGCGTTCCCAGCACCAGGCGGCCACCGCCTCGAGGAGCGCGGCGTGATCAACGAAGTGGCGGTACACCGCCGTTGGGGTGACCCCGGCTCCTGCCGCAACGGCTCGCAAGCTGACCTGCTCGAAGGACCCCCTCTCGATCAGCAGATCGACCGCGGCCGCCAGGAGGCGGTCTCTGGTTCCAACGACTGCGGTCGAGCGCAGCGAAGGGACGACGCTCGAAGACGTTGGCATGACGTCACCCTATCCCAGGAAAGGTTTTGGTTGACAAGTGTGCACACGGCGACGAATCTGAGTTGACACCTGTTACTTCGCCGAACGGACCCCACCGTGACAACGCTCGACTCGAACACCAGCCCCTCGAACACCAGCCCCTCGAACGCCAGCCCCTCGAACACCAGCCCCTCGAACACCAGCCCCTCGAACACCACCCCCGCCCCTGATCTCGCCAACCGCTACCTCTCCGGCGCTGCCGCTCCAGTGACCGAAGAGATCACCGCCTTCGACCTTCACGTCCAAGGCAGCATCCCCCCAGAGCTTGCGGGGCGCTGGCTACGTAACGGCCCCAACCCGATCGAAGCCGTCGATCTGACCAAGCATCACTGGTTCCTCGGCGATGGCATGGTGCACGGGCTCCGACTTCGCGACGGCAAGGCCGAGTGGTATCGCAACCGCTACGTCCGGGCGGATCATGTTGCGAATGTACTGGGCGAAGAACCTCCTGGCGGGCCAGGCTTCGGCGGCCGCACCGATCACGGGCCGAACACCAACGTCGGCACCTTTGCCGGCAAGACATGGGCGATGGTAGAAGCGGGCGGCACCCCAACCGAGCTCAGCTACGAGCTCGGCACCGTCGGCCGCAACGCGTTCGAAGACACCCTGGAGGGGCCGTTTTCGGCCCATCCGAAGTTCGACCCCGCAACTGGGGAACTGCACGCCATGTGTTATGCCTGGCCCGACCTGTTCACCGATCGCGGCCTCTTCCTCCACTACGTCATCGTCGGCTCCGACGGCAAGGTGTCCAAGACCGTCGAAATACCGGTCGACGGTATGCCCATGGTGCATGACATCTCGATCACGCCCAACTGGGCGCTCGTGTACGACCTACCGGTCACCGTCGACCTCGAGATTGCCGGCCAGGGCTACTCGTTCCCCTTCGCCTGGAACAACGACTATCCCGCTCGCGTCGGCCTCGTGCCTCGCACCGGATCGAACGCCTACGAAGCCAGTGCGATCGTGTGGTGTGACGTCGAGCCGTGCTATGTCTTCCATCCCCTGAACGCCTACGAAGACGCCCAGGGTCGAGTCGTGGTCGATCTCTGCCGCTACGAGCGCATGATGGATACCGACCGTCTCGGTCCCTTCGGCGACAAGATGCCAACGCTCGACCGTTGGACGATCGACCCCAATAGCCGCAACGTCACCGAGGAACGCATCGACGACCGGGCGCACGAGTTCCCTCGTCATGATCCGCGGGTCGGCACCCGTGAACACCGTTTCGGCTATACCGCCGGCCTGGTCACCGTCGGCTCCGGTGCCGCTCAGACCTATGACCACACCGGCATCTACAAGACCGACTTCACCACCGGGACGGTCGCAACGCACGACTTCGGAACCGGCAAGGGTGGGGCCGAGCCGATCTTCATTCCGAAGGACGGCTCGAGCAGCGAAGACGACGGCTGGATCTTGTCGATGGTGCACGACCGCAACACCAACGGCTCCGAACTCCACATCCTCGATGCCGGCGCCTTCACCGACCCTGCGGTTGCCATCATCACCATGCCGCAACGAGTACCCCTCGGATTCCACGGCAACTGGTGCCCTGACTCCTCCTCGCCTCCCCCGTCGGCGACCTGACGACACCGCTCGAGTTCCATTGGTATTGCCGTCGAGTACGCGGCGAGGGCGAACGATCATGCCACACTGGCGCCGGTGAGCGCGTCTCGATATTTCCGACCAGGCCATCCTCCGGCCAAGCCCATCGTCACCCTGGCTATCGCCATCTCGATTGCCTCGTTGATCGCAGGCTGGGTCGGCGATGCCATATGGGTCGAGCTGGTCGAGTCGCACCCGCTGATCCTGATGGCGCTCACGCCGAGGAACCGCTACCTGGCGCTCGTGAGCAACGAGGTGTCAACGATCAGTTACTACGTGGTCGGTTTCTTGCGCCTGGTGGCATCAGACCCCGTGAACTATCTGCTGGGATTGTGGTTCGGCGACAAGGCAATCGCCTGGGTTGGCCGCAAGTCGAAGACGTACGGGCCGTTGATCGACGACGGGGCTGCGTTCTTCCGGCGCTACTCGGCGCCGCTGATCTTTTTCATGCCGAACAACATCATCTGCGCCCTGGCCGGTGCCAGTGGGGTGAAGGCTCGTACCTTCTTGATCGCCAACATCGGCGGCACCATCACCCGGTTGATTCTCGTGCGACAGTTCAGCTCGTACTTCGAGTCCGAGATCGGCGGCGTCACCGAGTGGATCGGCCGCTACCGCACGCCCATCCTCGTGATCTCGGTCCTTGCCGTTCTTTGGACGGTCTTCGGTGAGTTCCGGGGCGACAATTCCGAACTGAAGAACCTGGTGCACCTCGAAGACGAACTGGACGAACCAGACGAACCCGAACCGCCAACCGAACAGTGACCCCCGTTGGCCCACGAGGCCTGCCACTTCGGCGGGCGGCTCGGGTGATCCTGTTCGACCCCGACGATCGAGTACTCCTCGTTCGATTTACTTGGCCAGATGGCTGGATCTGGGCGCTTCCCGGCGGCGGAATCGAAGCAAACGAAACACCCGCCGAGGCCGCCGTCAGAGAAATCGCCGAGGAGACCGGGCTCGCACACAGCTCGTTGATCGGCCCGGTCTGGCTCCGGACGGCGATCTTCGATCAGATGACTGGCTACGACGGACAACACGAGCACTACTTCACTGCACGTGCACAATCGACAGAACTGGCACCTTCGATGAGCGCCCACGAACTCGAAGCAGAGTTCCTCACCGATGCCCGATGGTGGTCGGTCGAACAAGTCGAACAAGGTGGCAACCAATTCGCTCCCCGAGCGCTGGGCCCGCTGCTGCGACAGCTCGCCACCGATGGCGCACCAACGACACCGCTCGCGATCGGTAACTGAGGATCAGTCCGGATCAGACCAGACGGTCGATGGCCCCGACGATGTCAGCGATGACATCGGCAGTGTCTTCCAATCCGCTGCTCAAACGGATCGTACCCATCCCGATCTGAGCGTCGGCGAGCTGGTCCTCGTCGAGGATGGCATGGGTCGTCGACGCCGGGTGGCACGCCAGCGTCTCGGGTCCACCGAACGACACCGCATGTACCGCCAGCTCGAGACCTTCGATGAAGGAGGTCCCGGCCGCAAATCCCCCGACCAAATCGAAGGTGACGAGACCGCCGAAGCTGCGGAGCTGGCGAGTGGCCAATTCATGTTGATGGTGTGAGGCGAGGCCCGGATAGCAAACCGCGGCGACGCCGTCGTGCGTTTCCAGTGCCTGCGCCAGCGCCTGCGCGGTCTCGGCTTGTTGGCGAAGCCGCACCGACAGCGTGCGCAGACCCCGAAGCCCATTGATGGCCTCGGCCGGCGACGCGCAGGCGCCGTGGAGATTGCCGAATCCCGAGATCCAGTCGATGAGATCCTTCTCGCCGGCGACGACACCGAGCAGCGCATCGTTGTGCCCGCCGATGCCCTTCGTTGCCGAATGCAGCACCAGGTCGACACCGTGAGCCAGGGGTTGCTGACCGAGTGGGGTGGCGATCGTCGAGTCGACCAGGGTGAACGGTCCGTCGATCGCTCCCAGCTCGTCGAGGTCGATCAGATCGAGTCGCGGGTTGGCCGGCGTCTCGGCAATGACGAGCACGGTCTTGCCAGGAATCACCGCAGCAGCAAGCGCACCTGGCACCGTGCCATCCACGAAACTGACGTCGATCCCGAACCGCGGGCAGGCGTTCTCGAGGAAGGCGCGGGTTCCGCCGTACAGCTGCCGAGCAGCAACGATGTGACTCCCGGACGAACACAGAGCAAGGATCACCCCGGTGATCGCTCCCATCCCTGAGGAGAAGGCGCGGGCCGATTCGGCGCCCTCCATCTCGGCAATCGCGTGCTCGAAGGCAGCGACCGACGGGTTGACATGGCGACCATAGAACTGGGCGGGCTTTGGCTGCTGCGCCAGCTTCCGCGCTTCTCTGACCGACTCGGGCCGAAAGATCGTGCTGGAGTACAGCGGCGTCGACAGGGCCCCGCCGTTGTGTTGGCGCCCAGCGGTGATGGCGACCGTGCTCGGCGACGTGCGGTTGGTTGGCTGGCTGGTCATGTCATGAACTCCTCGCAGAGGGAGTGGACACCCATTGCTGTTTCGCTGTCACCCACATGGTTCGTTGCTGACACGTTGTTGCGTGGGCCGACTGTGTTGCCACAACCGACTTCGGCCACATCGCTCCCCTGCCGGCGTGTTGCCACGCTGACCGAGAAACAGGCACCTTGGGTGTCCGTCCCAGGTTGCCGGACCCACGGAGGGCCGCTCGAAATGCTGGGCGAATCCTATGCCCGCTGGGCACGAAGTCAACCAGGCCGGGGGGCTTTGGTCGCGCGTTTCCCCATCAGCCGGGCAACGATCGCCGCGGCGATCAGTGCGGCGCCCATCGCGATGGCTCTGCCATCGACCCAGAACGCCAAGAACGCACAACTGGCAAGTCCGAACCACGACAAGAACCTTGGCGCCCAGCGATCAGCGGGCGGCATGCGCAGTGCCGCCAGGTTGGTGATCGCGTAGTAGAGCAAGACGGTGAAGGCCGAAAAACTCCACGCCAGACGAAGATCACCAACGAGTGCGATCAGCCCAACGACGGAACCGGTCACGATCACCGCCCTCGTGGGGTTCTGCTGCGAATCGAGCGTTGCCAGAGCGTTTGGCATGTCGTTGCGCCTGCCCATGGCCAACCACACCCGAGACAGCCCGAGGACGAGGTTCAACAGCACACCGAGCATCGCCGCCAGTGCGCCGAGTTCGATGAAACCGGCCGCAGGGCCATCGAGCAACGCAGCAAGCGGGGCGTTGACTCGGCTGCCTGCCGCGTCATCGACCCGCCAGTCGATCCCACCCAGGCGCCAGCCAACGATGGCGACACTGGTGTAGAGCACGGCCGAAACCGTGAGCGTGATGATCACGGCTCGGGGAATCGTTCGACGGGGGTCGATCACCTCTTCACCGAGCGTGGCGATCCGTCCGTAACCGGTGTAGGCAACGAACATCAGCGCCGTCGCTTCGGGGAGGATTCGCCACCAAGGACCGAAGCCAGACATGTCGAGGCGAGCTGGGTCGAGAGGCGCCGAGTCCAGACCCGAGCCAACGAGCTCGATCGAGCCGAACACGATGAACACCGCAAGGGCCGCGATGGTGATCGAGACCAGCAACGTATTGATTGCGGCAGTACGACGCACCCCGGCGACCACCAATGTGGTGACGGTGGCGACGGTGGCGACGGCGATGGGCACCCGCCAACCTTCGGCAATACCGGCCAACGCCATGAGATAGGTGGCGAACCCGAGCGCTGCGGTCGCCGCCGACGCCGACTTCGCGGTCAGGAAGAGGGTGCCGGCAACATAGCCGGCCCATGGGTTCAGATAGCGATACCCGTACTCGTACGTCCCGCCAGCCACAGGATGGGCCGAGGCGAGCTGCGCCGACCCCATACCATTGCCGATCGCCACCAGGGCAGCCAGCGGTGCTGCCAGCATGACCCACGCCCCTGCTTGACCGGCAGCAATGGCGATCGAGACGAACACACCAGTCCCGAGAATCGATCCGAGGCCCGTGACCACGGCACCGCCGAGCCCGAGTTGGCGCACCAACGAGTTGGGCTGTGCCGCCAGCCCCCGCGGCGAGGATCGTGGCGTCGAGTTCACGCC
This sequence comes from Acidimicrobiales bacterium, assembly GCA_038212405.1. Lineage (GTDB taxonomy): Bacteria > Actinomycetota > Acidimicrobiia > Acidimicrobiales > SZUA-35 > JBBQUN01. Next base: position 6,882 of record JBBQUN010000019.1, read on the forward strand.
AGCACCCTAGAACACTCCCGGACGACACCACCCGCTCACCACGCCACCGGTTCTGTGTGCCAGACCCACCGCCACCGCCGTTCTGTGTGCCGCAGTGCCCGCATCCGGCAAGTTCTGCACACAGAAGGCATGCCGCGAGCAGAGTGGCACACAGAACCGATCAACTCCGACGGCGGAGACGATCGGTGATCGGCGTGGCGATATCGCCGAGGAGGGTCGGGGCATCCTCGCCTCGAGCGATCTGGTCCGCGGTGTAGTCGAGATCGGTACGGACCCGTCGAACGGTTGGACCGAACACCAGCCGGGAGGTGAGTACTCCCACCCCAGCGACGACCGGCAATGCCGCCAACACGACCGGTGAGGTCAGGAACGCAACGGTACCGATCGTGACCGTGCCAACAGCGGTCACGACGCCGCCGCCCGCCATCGCCGACGAACGGCGATCAGACAAGTCAGCAACCAAGGCGACCGCTCCTCCTGAGATCGGACCGGGCTCCAATCCCGCAGGAGCAGTGGCTTCGCGCCCGGAGCGGTGTGCGCTGGCCGGGGCATCGATCGACACCACGGTGCCTCGCACTTCTCGAACCTTGCCCAGACCACCCTTGCCTTGTGCGCTTCGCACTCCCCGAACAACCGACCCGGCGATACCGGTCCGACGGGTGGCGATCACCACGCCGTCGTCAGTGACGCGAGGGCGCAGGCCGTGGCCCCGCTCGAGCCAATCGGTGACCCGTTCGTTCGACTCGACACTCGATTCGCTCGACTGGCGACCAGCCCAAATCTGATCGGGTCCGATGAGTCGGTCGAGCAACGAGACCTCGGTGTCGATGCCGACGCGGCGTTCCGCGACGGCAGCGGCGACGGCGGCGACGGGAATGCCGACTTGGCGGGCGATGTCGGCGAGGGTCGCCGAGTCGAGCTCATCGGGATTGGCGTTCGTGGCGGCTCCGAGCTCGGAGGCTCGCCGGAGGATCGCTCCGATCTCGTCGCCGTCGAACTCGACGATCGGAAGTGGCTGGTTGCGTTGCGCCTCGGCCTGACGAAGAAGCTCTTCGCCCAACTGGGCGAGAGCGGGCTGTTTCAATGCTGCACCCGAGCTCGCTTCGGCAGGCGGAGGCCAGGACGCATCGATCCCGGGCTCAGCGGCGACCTGCTGAGCGGTCCCATCGGTGCCGCCCCGAACCGATTTCCGCCGCTTGCTCACAGTCCGAGGATGCCATCGAGGCCGATGGTCAAACCGGGTGTCTCGCTGACTCGTTTGGCGGCCAGGACGACGCCCGGCATGAACGACGAGCGGTCATAGGAGTCGTGCCGGAGCGTCAGGGTCTGGCCGGCAGCACCGAGGAGGATCTCTTGATGAGCCACCATGCCACGCATCCTCACCGAGTGGATCGGGATGCCGGCCGGCCCCTTCGCACCACGGGCACCGGCGATGGTTTCGTGCGTGGTTGGATCCGCTGCCCAGTGCGGTGATGCCTTTGCCATGCGCTCGGCGGTGCCGACGGCGGTGCCGCTGGGAGCATCGACCTTGTTGTCGTGGTGAAGTTCGATGATCTCAGCCGTATCGAAGAACGGGGCTGCGAGCTCAGCGAAGCGGATCATCAGCACTGCGCCGATGGCGAAGTTCGGGGCGATCAAGCAATTCGAGGAGGTGAACCAGGAGGCGATCTCGACGTGGTCTTCCTCGGTGAAACCCGAGGTGCCGACCACGGCATGGATCGCGTTGGCGCCGAGGTATTCGAGGTTCGAGCGGGTGGCTTCGAGGTGGGTGAAATCAATGGCAACCGTGGCTCTTGCCTGACTCAGGGCTTCGACCGAACCGGCGACCTCGAAGCCGCAATCGGTCGCACCGGTGACCTCGCCGACGTGGATCCCGGCAAAACTCGGATCGACGGCAGCAACCAGCTCGAGGTCGGGATCGGCACAGACAGCCTGGCACACGGCCTGACCCATTCGTCCTCCAGCACCCAGCACCCCAACACGAATCGTCATGACCCGAGTCTAGATGGGGTCGCTGTCGCTGCCCCGTGCCAAGCAATCAGCCCGGGCCAACAGGAAAACGACTTCGGCCCCCGCTCTGTCCGTTGGGGACAGCACGAGGGCCGAGCGCTTCATCGACTACCGAAGTCGCCGACGCAGGAAGAGGTGATCAGCTGCGACCGCGGCCACGTCCACGGCCTCCACCACCGCCACTACCGCTGCTGCGGCGGCGACGCGGGCGGTCATCGTCAGCGGGCACTGGTGCGCCTTCTGGACCAAGATCACCGAAATCGGAGGCAAAGTCTTCGTCGAAGCTCATCTTCACCGATTCGGTGCCTTCGTCGTCGTCATCATCGTCTTCGGCCGGAGCGGCTGCTCGGCTACTCGACGACGATCGACTGCTCGACGGGGACGACTCCGACGACTTCTCGCGCGGTGCTGGTGCCTCGCCGGCCATGGCCAGCGACACCTTGCCGTTGGGGTCGATGTCTTCGACAACGACGTCGACTGATTGCCCGAGTTCGAGCACGTCTTCGACCTTGTCGATGCGCTTGCCGCCACCGATCTTGGAGATGTGCAGCAGTCCGTCTCGTCCGGGAAGGATGTTGACGAAGGCGCCGAACTTGGTGATGTTCACCACTCGACCCGGATAGGTTGCGCCAACCTCAGCGGTCGGCGGGTCGAGGATCAGACGGATCTGACGCTCGGCCTCCTCGACGATCGAGGAATCCGAGGACGAGATGGCAACGGTGCCAACCATGCCGTCGTCGTCGACACTGATGTCGGCGCCGGTCTCGGCCTGAATGGCGTTGATGACCTTGCCCTTTGGTCCGATGACCTCACCGATCTTGTCGATCGGGATCTCGAAGCTGACGATCTTCGGAGCGCCTTCACGCACGTCGTCACGAGGAGCCGAGATGGCGGCGTTCATGACGGCGAGGATCTCGAGGCGAGCCTCTTTCGCCTGGTTCAGGGCGGCAGCGAGAACGTCGGACGGGATGCCCTCGATCTTGGTGTCGAGCTGGAGAGCCGTGACGAACTCGGCCGTTCCGGCCACCTTGAAGTCCATGTCGCCGAAGGCATCTTCTGCTCCGAGGATGTCGGTGAGGGTGGTGTACTTGCCCTCGGCGTAGACGAGACCCATGGCGATTCCGGCGACTGGTGCCTTGATCGGCACGCCGGCATCCATCAGCGACAGGGTCGAACCACAGACCGACGCCATCGAGGTGGAGCCGTTCGAGGACAGCACCTCGGAGACGAGCCGCAGCGTGTAGGGCCACTCCTCGAGCGAGGGGATGACCGGGACGAGGGCCCGCTCGGCCAACAGGCCGTGGCCGATCTCACGACGCTTCGGGCCTCGCATGAAGCCGGTTTCGCCGGTGGAGAAGGGCGGGAAGTTGTAGTGGTGCATGTAGCGCTTGCGCTCGGTCGGATCGATGCCGTCGATCATCTGATCCATGCGCTTCATGCCCAGGGTGGTGATGTTGAGCACCTGGGTCTCGCCCCGCTGGAACAGGCCCGAGCCATGCACCTTGGGGAGAATGCCGACCTCGGCGGAGAGCGGACGAAGATCGGTCGGGCCACGACCGTCGATACGGGCACCGTCTTCGACGATGCGGCGACGAACGATGGTCTTGGACAGGCTGCGGAAGGCGGCCTTGAGCTGCTTCTCGTTGGCGGCTTCGCCCAAGTCGGCGAGCAACCCACCAACGGTCTCATCACGCAGAGCCGATTCGGCATCGCTTCGTTCGGTCTTGTCGGCGATCGACATGATCGTAGTGAGCTTGGCCTCGGCGGCTACCTTGGTGGCGTCCATCTGGGCTTCGGTGTAGTCAGCCTGGGTCGGGTACCTCATCGGGGCCTTGCGGCCGCCGATCTTCTCGACCAGCTGATTCTGGAGCGCAATGGCTTCCTTGATGTACTGCTCGGACTCGAGCAGGCCCTGGGCAAGGGCGGCCTCGTCGACCTTTGGTGCACCGTTTTCGTACTTGTTCCACGAGCCCTCGGTACCCCCGGCCTCGACCATCATGACGGCGACCGTGCCGTCTTCGAGCTGACGCCCGGCAACAACGACTTCGAACACCGAAGCGTCACCCTCTTGGTAGGTGGGGTGCGGAAGCCATTCACCATCGGTGGTGTAGGCGAGGCGCACAGCGCCGATCGGGCCATTGAACGGCACGTCGGACACCATCAGTGCCGCAGAGGCACCGTTGATGGCGAGCACGTCGTGCGGGTTCTTCTGGTCGGCCGAGAGCACGGTGACCACGATGTGGGTTTCGTTGCGGAAATCGTCGGGAAACGACGGACGCAGCGGGCGGTCGATCAAGCGGCAGGTGAGGGTGGCGGCATCAGATGCCCGACCCTCACGCCGGAAGAACGAACCGGGGATCTTGCCGGCAGCGTAGGAACGCTCCTCGACATCGACCGTGAGCGGGAAGAAGTCGATCCCGTCGCGGACGCTCTTTGCGCCGGTGGCAGCCACCAACACGGTGGTGTCACCCATTTGGGCGGTGACCGCTCCGCTGGCCAATCCAGCCAGCTTGCCGGTCTCCAAAATCATGTCTGGCCCGTCACCACCGGTAACGGTTCCAGATACGGATTGCGCTTCCATCAAGGAAGCCTCCTTGGTTTCTCGTCTGCCTCAACGACCCTCGCTGAAGCTGGCAGACCAGAGCCCAGATTTCGGCTACTGCACCGAGAAACACTCACACCGGCGGCCGCCACGATGATCGAGCGAACGGACGCTCGTGACCTGCGACAACCGAAGCGTCGCGGCGGGAGAGAAGTGTGCGGGTTCAGGGGCCGAAAACTGGTCGCTGATCTACCGTCAATCGTCGGAGGCACGTTGCCACCGACTCAGACGAGGTTAGCGGCTGCGCGCCACAACAACGCGGATCAGCGAGCAACGGGCCAAGGGACCCACCACTGACGAGAGCGATGTCTGAATTCGCGAGTGGCGCCAGCCGCTCAGGAGAAGATCAGCGACGAAGACCGAGTTCGGCGATCAGCGAGCGGTAGCGCTCCACGTCGATACCGGCGAGATAGTCGAGCATGCGGCGACGCTGTCCAACGAGCATCAAAAGACCACGACGGCTGTGGTGATCCTTCTTGTGCACCTTGAGGTGAGCAGTCAAGTGATTGATCCGGTCGGTCATCAGCGCGATCTGCACCTCAGGCGAACCGGTGTCGTTCTCACCCCGAGCATGCTTGGCGATCGTGTCGCCCTTGATCGGCAGATTTGCTGGTGGCTTGCTCATGATGGTGCTCCTCGAAGAGTTGGGACCGTTGGCCCGGCCAAGAGTCACGGCATGGCAGCGTTGCCACATCGTCGCTCACAGCGGCCGCCAACGTTACCGCTGCACTCCCCGACCTCCACTCAGGATCCTCAGGACGCTTGAGCCGGCCCGACCCGGGTCAGGGTTGTGCGGAGCGTGACAAGAGGTCGCTCGCTTTGGCGATGTCGAGGTCGAGCTGGGTCTTGAGAGCTTCGATGCCATCGAATCGCTGCTCGGAGCGGATCAACTCGACGAACTGCACGCGGGCCACCTCGCCATACAGATCACCATTGAATCCGATCAGGTGGGCCTCGACCAGGGAGTGCTCTGCCTCCTGGTAGAACGTCGGCCGCTTGCCAACATTTACCGCCGCTGGGTATCGAGCCCCGTCGGGGCGCAGGTACCAAGCGGCGTAGACGGCGTCGGCCGGTTTCGCCCGTTCCATTGGCACCGCGACGTTGGCAGTGGGAAAACCGATGGTACGACCACGCTGGTCACCGCCAACGACGGCGCCACGCAGTTCGTGATTGCGACCCAAGAGTGCCGCTGCGGTCCGGACCTCGCCACCGGCGAGCGCCCGTCGGATCGCAGTGGATGAGACCGATTCGACTTTGCCATCAGGACGCGGCAAGAGCTGGATGCCCTCCACCTGGAAGTCGTACTCGATCCCCAACTTGGTGAGCACATCGACGTTGCCGGCACGGTCCTTGCCAAAGTGGAAGTCGTGACCAACCACGACAGCCCGGGCCTGAAGACACTCGACCAGGACACCAACCACGAAGGCCTCGGCGGTTTCTTTTGCTCGAGCGCGATCAAATGGCACCACGACCACCGTGTCGACGCCACACGCATCGAGGAGTTCGAGCTTCTGGTCGAGACCGGTGAGGAGCTTCGGTGCCGATTCGGGGCGAAGCAACTGCGCCGGGTGGGGATCGAAGGTGACAACCGCGCTCTGCAAGCCCCGCTCGGTCGCCAGGGCCTTGGTGGCAGCAATGACTGCCTTGTGACCCTCATGTACGCCGTCATAGGCGCCGATGGTCAACGCATGGCCAGGTCCACTCGATGGACACGTTCTTGGATCTCTGATCACCTGCACAGGTTCGAAACGGTACCGGCAGACGCCGCCAGCGGCACAATTGTCAGTGCGCCAAAACCTTCACCGGCTTGAGCGAACCATCGATCGCCTCGTAGATGGCAACGACCTCACCTGAGCGATCACAGATGGCGAAACGACCCGATCCGGAGCTGTCTCCCAATGCTCGGCCATTGCGCACCAAGGTGAGCACGTCGTCGTCGACCTCGAGCCGGGGCATGCCGCGCAACATGTCGCCAACGGCAAGCAACCGCGGTTCATCGAGCGTGGATGCGTCGTCGAGCGTGAACGGCCCGACCGACGGGCGGCGCAATGCCCGGATATGGGCGCCGCCGCCAAGGGCCGCCCCAAGATCGGCGCCGAGCGTGCGCACATAGGTGCCCGAGCTGCAGTGGGCCTCCATCCGATACACGAGCGGGTCGTCGGTAGGTGCTGTGGTCAGCGAGAACACGGTGACGGGCCGGGGCTCGCGCTCGACCTCGATGCCCTCGCGAGCAAGTTCGTGAAGGCGCTTGCCGTCGATCTTGATCGCCGACACCATCGGAGGCACCTGCAAGATGTCGCCAACGAACTGGGTGGCGGCATCGGCAACCTCAGCGGAGGTGAGGCCAGCCATGTCGTGGGTTGCGGTGACATCACCGGCGGCATCGAGCGTGGAGGTCTCGACACCGAACACCACCTCGCAAACGTAGGTCTTGTCGGCCCCACTGACGAACTGCAGCAGTTTGGTGGCCTTGCCGACACCAAGAACCAGCACGCCAGTGGCGTCGGGGTCGAGCGTGCCAGCATGGCCGACCTTGCGGGTCCCGAGCGAGCGGCGAAGGCGGTCAACGACGTCGTGGCTCGTCATACCTGGCGGCTTGTCGATGACACAACAACCAGAAACTCCCGAGTCGGGCTGCTTGGATCGGCGCGCCATTTCAGTCGGACTCGCCAGACAGCTCAGTGGTCTCGGGATCCGTGCTCTCGGGATCCGTGCTCTCGGGATCAGGGGCCGCGAGATCAGTGGCCTCGGGATCGTCGGGCGCGATATCGAGAGTGGCAAGGATCTCCTCGACTCGTGCGCCGTGGCGGACTCCCTGATCGAATTCGAAGACGACCGTCGGCGTCTTTCGCAGCTGCGCTTGACTGGCGACTGCCCGCTGCACTGGTTTGCGATGCTCTTCGAGCGCATCGAGCAGTTCGTCGTCGTCATCAGTTGGACCCCCGAGCGTCGAAACGAATACCTGCGCCACGTTCAGGTCGGCGTCGACCTCGACACCCGTGACGGTCAGGAATCCGAACCGATCATCGTCGGCACGCTCGAAATAGTCGGCAACGATCTCGATCAGCAACGAGTTGAGCCGCGCCGTTCGAGGAAAGTGTCGCTTGGTTGCGGGACGAGGCTTGCGCCCCCCGCTCGATCGCTTTGCCATCGTCGTTCCTGCCGTTCCTCACTGCGCTCGTCTCTTACGGAGTTGTTCGCTTCGCTCACGACGTCTGACGCTGCGCTCGTCATTTACCGAGTGGTGGCGCAGTGCGCATACACGCAGCCACACGGAGTGATTCGTCGGCTGATGATCCTAACGGCACGGTCGGTCGGCCAGCACGGTCGGTCGGCCAGCACGGTCGGTCGGTGGCCTCGTCAATCGGTGAGCCAGATCCAAGTGACGTCGAGGACTTCGACGTCGGGCCTCGACCAGATGTAGCGCTCGACTGCATCGGCTCGCTCCTCGACAGAGCCGGCGTTGCTCCCCACAACGACGATTCCAATCGTCGTTCGCTGCCAGAGTTCTTGATGGTCGACCTCAGACGCGCCAACGCCGGCCCACCCGTCGAGCGAGCGAACGATCGACTGAACGATCGAACGCTTCGCCTTGAGTGACTGGGCGACCGGCAAATGGAGGTCGACGCCGAGTGTGACGGACTGCAGTGGCATCCGCTTCCTACGTGCGAGGAATCTCGCGTTCCTCGAAGGTCTCGATGATGTCGCCGTCCTTGAGGTCCTGGAAGTCGGTGAGGCCGATACCACACTCGAAACCAGCCTGGACTTCTCGGACGTCGTCTTTGAAGCGACGCAGAGAGTTGACGGCGCCCTTCCAGATGATCGTGCCTTCCCGAAGGAAGCGGACCTTCGAGCCCCGGGTGATCGTGCCGTTGAGCACGTAGCAACCAGCGATGCCACCGATCTTGGGGACCCGGAAGACCTCGCGGACTTCGGCGTCACCGGTGACGACTTCTTCGAATTCAGGAGCAAGCAGACCGAGCATGGCGTTTTCGATGTCTTCGAGGAGCTTGTAGATGATCTCGTAGTTCCGGATTTCTACCTTCTCCTGCTCAGCCAGCTCACGGGCTTTGCGATCGGGGCGAACACCAAAGCCGAGGATGGTCGAGTTGGTGGCAGCCGCAAGCTGCACGTCATTCTCGGAGATCCCGCCTACCCCGCGGAGGACGAAGGACAACTTGACATCGTCTCGTTCGAGCTTCTTGAGGCTGTCGGTGACTGCTTCGAGCGTGCCGTTGACATCGGCCTTGACGATGAGGTTGAGCGTGGCAGTCTCGCCCGACTGGATCTGCTTGAAGATGTCTTCGAGCTTTGCACCACCGCCGGTGGCGGAGGCGTCTCGACCCAGGCTGGCTAGACGCTGCCAGTGTTCGCGAGTGTCTGCGACCTTCGAAGCGATCTTTTCGTTGGGAGCGACACTGAAGGAGTTCCCGGCAGAAGCAACGTCGGAAAGCCCGAGCACCTGCACAGGCTTCGAAGGACCAGCCGAGTCGACGTTCATTCCCTTGTCATCGAGGAGCGCACGAACCCGGCCCCACGAAGCGCCGGTCACGAGCGGGTCGCCAACCGAGAGCGTTCCTTGCTCGACGAGCACCGTGGCCACCGGGCCACGTCCGATGTCGAGATGCGATTCGAGCACCGTGCCGACAGCACGTCCCTCAGGATTCGCTCGAAGGTCTTCGAGTTCGGCGACGACCGCAAGATTCTCGAGCAGATCAGGAATGCCATCACCAGTCATGGCGGACAACGGCACGTAGATCGTGTCTCCGCCCCACTGCTCGGGAATGAGCTGACGCTCGGCGAGCTGCGACATCACCCGATCGGCGTCGGCGCCTTCGCGGTCCATCTTGTTGACAGCAACCACGATCGGCACTTCGGCAGCACGAGCATGCTGAAGGGCCTCGAGCGTCTGCGGCATCACGCCATCGTCAGCGGCGACGACGAGGACCACGATGTCGGTGGCTTCGGCGCCACGGGCACGCATGGCGGTGAACGCTTCGTGACCAGGCGTGTCGAGGAAGGTGAGGACGCGGCCACCGGCTTCGACCTGATAAGCGCCGATGTGCTGCGTGATACCACCAGCTTCGCCCTCGATGACATTGGCCGAACGAATGCGGTCGAGCAGAAGTGTCTTGCCGTGATCGACGTGACCCATCACGGTGATGACCGGCGGACGCAGCGGATACGACGCAAGCACGTCGTCGTCGACATCTTCGTCGAGTTCGATGTCGATCAACTTCAGAAGTTCGACTTCTTGCTCTTCGCCTGGATCGACGAGTCGGATCTCGGCACCGACATCGGCGGCAAACGCTTTGATCATTTCGTCGTTGAGCGACTGCGTACCGGTGACCATCTCACCGTTCATCAGCAGGAATCGCACGACGTCGGCCGCTGTTCGGTTCAGCTTCGACCCAAGGTCTTGAGCGGTCGAGGCACGCTCGATGACCACGACACCATCTGGCACCGACGCGTCGGACGAGGTGTAGGAGGGCACGTCCATCGGGGTGAGTTCCTCAGAGGAACGACGACGACGACTCTTGCGACGCGGACGACCGCGATTGGGGCCACCGCCGGGGCGACCACCGCCACCGCCGCCACCGGGGCGACCACCGCCACCGGGAGGACCACCGCGACCGGGGAAGCCACCTGGACTGCTGGGCGCGCCTGCGCCAGGAGCGGGACGGGCGCCACCAGGGGCCCCGCGATAACCGCCGGTCCCGGGCCCGCCGCGGCCAGGTGTTGGCGCCGGACGAGCTTTGCCACCGCCGGGGGGTGGCGGGATCGGCTTGCCGCTACGACCACGCGGTGGGCCGGGAGGAGGGGGAATCGGCTTGCCACCCGGGGGTCGCGGTGGAGCCGAGGGACCGCCTGCTGGCGGGCGAGTGCCAGGAGGCATCGGTCCGCTGGGACGAGATGGAGCAGTCGATGGGGCCGAGCCAGCAGGGGCTGGCGCCGTTGCACGGGATGCGGCTGGGCCTGTTTGCGGTGCGGAGGGCTTTTCGCCCACGGAAACTGCCGGCGCTTCGGACACCGCCGTGGCATCAGACGCGACTGCTGGTTCGGTAGCCACTGGTTCAGAAGCTGTTGGTTCTGAGGTGGCCTGCGCAGCTGGATCGACGGTGGTGGCCGATGCGGCACCGTCAGGCTCGACCGATGGCGCCGTCTCGTTGACAGGAGCCGTCTCGTTGACAGGAGCCGTCTCGTTGACGGATGCAGCCGGGACCTCGGCCGCTGGCACCGCTACGTCGGCGACAGGCGCCGAAGCCTCGGGAACTGTTACCTCGACAAGCGCAGAATCTGGGGCTTGCGCTTCGCCAGCAGCGACCGGCTCGGCGACGATCGGAGCCTCGGCCGCAACCGATGGCGGGTCCTGCGCCGGCCTCGGTGGTGCGGCAGGACGACCAGCTGGCGGCGGTGGGGTCGTTGCCGACGGCGTGGGTGGCCGGGACGGTTCAGGACGCGAACCACCCGATGACACCACACCAGCCGTAGCCGGCATCGCAGGCCGAGGCTTCTTGGCCCTCGGTGGTGCTGGCTTCGCTGGCTCCGGATCGGGTTCCGGGGCGACCTCTTCGACGACGTCTCGCACCAAGCCCTCTCGATGCGCCTTTCGACGCAGTCGATCGGCCTGCGCCTCGACGATGCTCGACGAGTGGCTCTTCACACCAATGCCGAGGTTCTCGCACAAATCGAGAGTCTCAGCGTTGGAGAGACCCAGTTCTCTCGCTAGCTCGTAGACGCGGACTTTGGATGCCACAGGTAATTCTCACCCTCGAGGGTTGGCGGCTCTTGGTGAGCCGGACGCGGCCACGGCGGCAGCGCGAAACGAACTCAAAGCCTACCGGAGCAGTTCCTCTGTACCACGTTGAGCGGCAATGCTGACTTCGACCACGATCGCATCGATCGTTTCGGCAGCCACCGACTGCCGAAAAGCCCGTGCAAACCCACCTCGTTTGGCCGCCAGCGCCACACACGTAGCAGCGGAGTCGAGACAGAGCCACGCACCCCGGCCGCCAGGGCCGAGCGAGAGCGTGCCATCGGCATCGAGTCGGCAACGAAGCAGTTCGGACCGATCGCGAACCTCCCGACACCCAATACAGGTGCGGGGGTTCGCTCGACGATCCGTGTGCTCAGGCGTCGCCAGCGACCGCGTCATCAGCAACCGCGTCATCAGCAACCGCGTCGGCTTCTCCACCATCCTCTTCGATGACGATGTCACCGCCTTGGTGCCATTCCTCGGCCGAGATCGCTTCGCTGCCGTCGGCCGGCTGCCACTTCTGTTCGCCGGTTTCGGGATCGACGATCCATTCTCCCTGTGCCCAGTCTTCGGTGTCGTAGTCTTCGACGCCGAGGGCTTCCTCGGCCAGTTGGGTCTCGGACTTGATATCGATGCGCCAGCCGGTGAGACGATGGGCAAGCCGGGCGTTTTGGCCTTCTTTGCCAATGGCGAGGGACAACTGGAAATCGGGCACGATCACTTCGGCGGTACCGGTGTCTTCATGGATCCGGACCTCTTTGACCTTGGCCGGCGACAGCGCCTTGGCAACGAAATCATAGGTGTCTTCGCTGAAGGGGATGATGTCGACCTTCTCCCCATTGAGCTCGTTGACGACCATGCGAACACGAGAACCCCGAGCGCCTACGCAGGCCCCCACGGGATCGACGTTCTGATCGTGTGACCAGACGGCGATCTTGGTGCGATGCCCAGGTTCGCGGGCGACGGCTTTCAGCTCGACGATGCCGTCGGCGATCTCGGGCACTTCGAGTTCGAACAGCCGCTTCACGAGGCCAGGATGGGTACGGCTGACCACGATCTGAGGGCCCTTGGCCGTCTTGCGCACCTCGACGATGTAGGCCTTGAGCCGGCTGCCGGCTTCGGCACGAGGGCCGACCGAAACTTGCTCGGCCTGGGGCAACAGGGCCTCGACGCGACCGAGATCGAGGAGCGTGTACCGAGAGTCGGTCTGCTGGACGATGCCGGTGACGATCTCGCCTTCTTTGCCCGCGTATTCCTCGTACTTCTGCTCGCGCTCGACCTCGCGGATGCCCTGCATGAGAATCTGCTTGGTCGTCTGCGCCGCGATACGGCCGAAGTTCTCGGGCGTGACGTCGTACTCATCGCCGAACGGCTCACCGTCTTCGTCGATCTCCTGCGCCCAGACCCGAATGTCGAAACTGGCGGGGTCGATGGTCACCCAGCTGTACTCGTAGCTGTCAGGCTGGCGCTTGTACGCCGACTCGAGCGCATTGGCCATGATGCCGAACAGCTTCTCGACCGAGATACCACGGTCTTCTGCGAGCGCCTGGAGCGCATCGATCATCTCATTACTCATGACGAGAAGCCTCGCTTCGTTTTGATGACTGGTTGGTGGTTTGCGAGATCGGCGGTTCGTCGAGCTCGGGGTGCTGCTTGGCCTTGGATTTCTTGACAGCGGGCGCGACATCAACGTCGTTGTTGGCAGGTGCGTTGTTGGCGGCCGCGTTCTTGGCCGCTGCCTTCTTTGCTGCTGCCTTCTTCGAACCCGGCTTTCCACCCTGTTTCGGCGTTGGTCCCCACGAGAACACCGTTCGCGCCTTGGCGATGTCTGCGAGCGGGATCTCACGAGTCTCAGGCGAGGCAAGATCGACGCCGTCGAGTTCGACGGCGTCGACGGCAAGCAGTTCGTTTTCGGGATCGAAACTGATCAGACGACCCTTGATCCGCCGTGGTTCGTTACCCGGTTCGAGCTTCACCACGACGTCTTCACCAATGGCCCGGGTGTAGTGCAGCGGCCGGGTGAGCTTGCGCTCGACCCCAGGGCTTGACACCTCGAGGGTGTAGCGACCGGGCACGGGGTCGTGCTGATCGAGGATGGGCGAGATCAAACGATTCACGGCGGTCAGGCGATCGGTGCTGATGCCTTCGCCCTCGTCGACCACGACTCGAAGGCTCGATCCAACCCATTCGACGTCGATCAATTCGACCCCGAGGGTCTCGATGACTGGGCCCAGCAGTTCGGTGACGCTGTCGGCTACAGACATGAGGGCACCTCCTGAGGGTTCGAGAGTAGCGAGTTGAAAAACCTGCGGCTGAGACAACAAAGGCGTGGGCCAGAGCCCACGCCTACAGGCATGTCGGGTCATCATAACCCTAAGATGGCCCGATGGGACTGTTCGACTCGATCATGCGCCTCGTCCGCAAGGAGTCCGCTGACATCGGCGAGGCGCTGGACGACGTCACCGATTCGCTCGATCGAGACCTCACCCGCAAGGAGCGGGAACTGACGGCATCGCCGCAAGAGCAGCTCGAACGAATCCAAGAGCAGGTCGATGACGACCCTTTCGCCGCCATACGAGACCGCATCGAGTCCAGTACAGCCCACGCCGACGCCGAGACCGAGGTCGACGCCATCGATGGTCCGCTCCTCGACGGTTCCGATCCCTCTCGGTAAGAACTCGTGAGCAGCTCGAACCTCAGTCGTCTCGTTTGCGCTTGATCTGGGAGATGATCACCTCGGTGTGATTGGCGTCTTCGCCTTTTTCGCCCAGGTTTCGATCACGATCCTCCTCGGCGGCGCGGCGAGCCTGCTCGCGCGTTGACGCCGCACGCTCCATGGCGGCATCCATGCCGTATTCGTTGATGAACTCGGCCCACTCGACCAGCGCCGACACCATTTCACTCTCGGGAACGACAGCGACATTGGTACCCCTGACGAACAGGTGACCGCGCTTGTTGCCGGCAGCGATGCCAATGTCTGCGTCGCGGGCCTCGCCAGGACCGTTCACCACACAGCCCATCACGGCAACCTGCAGCGGCAACTGTTTGTCGGCAAACGCGGCCTGGGCTTCGGCCGCGATCTTGTAGACGTCGATCTCGGCTCGTCCGCACGATGGGCAAGCAATGAGGTCGACGTTCTTGCGTTCTCGAAGCCCAAAGGCTTCGAGCAGCGCTCGACCGGCTCGGGCTTCATCGACCGGGTCGGAAGTGAGCGAGTAGCGGATCGTGTCGCCGATTCCCTCAGCCAGCAGAGTCGCAATGCCAGCGGTGGCCTTCAGCAAACCGTTTGGCGGTGGGCCGGCCTCGGTGACACCGAGGTGGAGGGGATAGTCGACCGCTTCGGACAGCTGGCGATACGCCTCGATCATGAGCGGCACGTTGGACGCTTTGACCGAGATCTTGATGAGGTCGAAGTCGACCTCTTGGAAGTAGCGAATCTCCTGCAACGCCGACTCGACCATGGCTTCGGGCGTGACCCGGCCGCCGTACTTCTCGTACAGCTTGGGGTCGAGGCTGCCGCCATTGACCCCGATGCGGATCGGAACGCCACGATCCTTCGCCTCTTGGGCGACAGCCTTGATGTGCTCGGGTTTGCGGATGTTGCCAGGATTCAGACGAAGGCAGTGCACGCCGGCTTCGAGCGCCTCGAGCGCCCGGCGATACTGATGGTGGATGTCGGCAACGATCGGCACCGGACTCCGGGGAACGATTTTGGCCAAACCAACTGCGGCCTCGGGCTCGTTGCAGGTGCAGCGCACGATGTCGCAACCGGCGGCAGCCAACGCATAGATCTGCTGCAGGGTCGCTTCGTGATCGGCAGTCTTGGTGATCGTCATCGATTGCACGGTGATCGGCGCCCCACCGCCAACCGGTACGTTGCCAACCATGATCTGTCTGGTCTTCTTGCGAGGAAAGGTGACCGCTCCAGCATCCATGTTTCGAGACTACCTGGCCGAACGGTTCCCGCTCAGCCGATGGGCTGAACGATGTCGAGCCATACCGTCGACACCATCAAGAACGCCAGAAGCGCAACCACGGCGTAGGTGAGAGGCAGGAGTTTGGCGACGTCGACCTCGTGACGCTTACCCCGGCGTGAGCGAAGCTTCTCGTAGGTGGCAACCGCAGCATGCCCACCGTCGAGCGGCAACAGCGGGAGCAGGTTGATCAGACCTACCGAGACATTGACCATCGCCAACATCTGGATCGGGATCGACCAGTCGAATCCCGGCTGACCGGCAATCCTCACCGCGCCAACCACCGAGATCGGGCGATTCTCGATCTGGCCGGTTTCGGGATCAGTCCCGGAATCGGAATCGAACATCGCTGTCGCCAAGCGGCCGAAGGTGGCCGGACTCACGAACTCGGGAATGAACCCGAGCGTTTGGTAGAAGACCTCGCCGAAGACTTTGACACCTTCGAAGGGTCCACCCCGCTCGTTCACCAGCTCGGGCCCAATGCCGATGAAGCCGCGAGTCGTGCCGTCGAGGTCGGTGTATTCGACCAGCGTGACCGTTGACGTGGTCACAGTGCCATCGGCCTTGCCGATTTCGAGGGTGACGGATTCGCCGGCGCGTCGTTCGACCGCGCCGCGGAGGTCGTCCCACCGAGGGATGGCAACGCCGTCGATCGAAAGGATCGTGTCACCTGGTTCGATACCGGCCTCGATCGCTGGCGTTTCCCCGGTCTCGAGCTGCGAGATGGTTTCGACTTTCCAGTCTTCTTCGGGCAGGACGGGAATGCCGACCACCGAGAACAACAGCGTGAACAGCAGGATCGCCTGGATGAAGTGCATCATCGAGCCGGCGGTGATGACCAGCATGCGCTTCCAGTAGCTCTGGTTCTTGTAGGCCCGCGGCTCGTCGCCTGGCTCGATCGGATCGAGGTTGTTCATGCCGACGATACGAACGAAGGCGCCCGCAGGGATGGCCCGAACGCCGTACTCGACTTCGCCTCGCTTGAACGACCACACTCGCGGTCCCATACCGAGGAAGAACTGTGTCGTCTTCATGCCGGTCCATCGAGCGGTCATGAAGTGGCCGAGCTCGTGGAGGAAGATCATGATGACCAGGCCGATGACCACCAGGAAGTACCGAGGACCTGCTGCGAAGTACAAGAACGCGAACAGGCCAACGAGGATGAGGGGCCCAAGTGGGTTCGACTGTGGTTCGGCGTCGGGCGATTCCACGGGGTCGCCCATGACCCATGATCCTCGGCGCTCGCCTGTCTCGACCGTTGACCCGGCGGCGCGACGCTGACCGGGGTCGGGAGGATCCATCTGGGTCAGATCGGTGGCGCTGGTCACGACTGTTCCTTTCCTGCGACGATGGCCGCAGCGTGGGCGCGAGCCGCACGGTCTCCTTCGAGAACCCCTTCGAGGGTCAATCCATTTCCACCATCATGCATGCTGAGTACCGCTTCGTTGACGTCAGCAATATCGACCCAACGGATCCGACTCTGGAGGAATGCCTCGACAGCGATCTCGTTCGCTGCGCTCAACCATGCCGGTGCCGTGCCACCGACGCGGCCGGCGGCGTAGGCCAATTCGAGGCATGGGAAGGCAGCCAGGTCAGGAGTCTCGAAGTCGAGTCGGCCCAACGTTGCCCAATCAATGGCGCCATAGGGCACGGCGCCGCGATCTGGGTAGGCCAGCGCATAAGCAATGGGGAGACGCATGGTTGGCATCGACAGCTGTGCGATGGTCGAGCCATCGGTGAAGGTCGCCATCGAATGCACGACCGACTGCGGATGCACCACCACGTCGATGTCATCGAGTCCGATGTCGTAGCCGTCGGCGCCAGCCGGGCGGCCGAACAGCTCATTGGCCTCGATCACCTCGAGCCCCTTGTTCATGAGGGTCGAAGAGTCAACGGTGATCTTCGGCCCCATGGACCAGGTTGGATGAGCGAGCGCATCGTCGATCGACACCGCTTCCAGCTGGGCTCTGCTCCTCCCCCGGAACGGCCCGCCCGACGCAGTGAGTTGGATCCGAGCCAAACGCTTTGGCACGTCATTCGACCGCAAACACTGGTGAACGGCTGCGTGCTCGGAGTCAACGGGCACGAGTTCCGCGCCAGGCGTTCGACGGGCCTGTTGGACCACCGGCCCGGCAGCGATGAGCGATTCTTTGTTGGCGAGCGCCAGCCGTTTGCCCGACTCGAGAGCGGCGAGGGTGACCGAGAGTCCGGCGAACCCAACGACGCCGTTGACCGTGACATCGGCCATTCGCGCGCATTCAGCCAGGGCGTCGCTCCCCGCACCAACGGCGATCTCAGCCGGCAATGCCGCCCGCAACGACGACAGCAGGCTTGGATCGCCAATCGCAACGAAGCGCGGCCGGATCGTCAGGGCCTGAGCCACCAGCGCGTCGATCGAGCGCCCAGCGCCGAGCGCGACGATGCGGTAGCGATCGGGCTCGTCGTTGACGACGTCGATGGTTTGGGTGCCGATCGAGCCGGTGGAGCCGACGACGGCGACCGAAATCGGCGCGTCGCTCATGCGAGGTCGAGCAGGAGGGCGAGGTAGTACGTAGCAGGAAGCACGAACAGCAACCCGTCGATCCGATCGAGGACACCACCGTGACCGGGAAGGATGTTGCCCATGTCCTTCACGCCGAGGTCTCGCTTCACCATCGATTCGGTGAGATCACCGATCGGCGCCATGACGCCGGCGAGCAGTCCAAGCATCACGGCATGCTCGATCTTCAAGCTGAAGGGCGAGACGTCGAGGATGCCAATGACTGCGCCGGCTACGACCGCAGCAACGATGCCTGTGATCGTGCCCTCCCACGTCTTGTTGGGGCTCGCCGAATGAAATCTGTGCCCCGGATTGCCGAAGACCGATCCCCCGGCCAATGCCCCGGTGTCGTACACCGCGGTGCACACGATGGCCGCGACGATCATGGAGCTACCGTCTTCGATCTTCAGCAGCAGCCCGGCGAATCCGGCGGTGACGCCGATCCAACCAACGCCGAGAAACGTCAAACCGAGGTTGAGTGCCGGCCGTTGGGTATCGGCACCCGATAGATACCAAAGTGCGCCGAAGACGACGGTGAGGGCGAGCACCATGGCGAAAGCGGCATCGCCTCGGTAGTACACCGAGACAGGAAGCGCAGCAGTGGCAACGATCCCAAGCAAGGTGGCTGGGTGACTACCGGCTCGGCGCATGGCATCGAACGCTTCGACCGCAGCGAGAACGGCCACCACGGTGATGAGGGCGAGCGCAGGGAGGTCGCTGTCGCGCCGAAAGATCAGCAGGGCGACTGCGGCGAGCGCCAGCCCCACACCGATCGCCTGCGGGATGTTGCGTTCCCCACTTGGAGCGTCGACTCGGCTGGGGCGTACGGCGCGTTCACGGGCGGCGGCACGGGCAGGCGGCACTCGCTGAGGATCACCACCGGACGGTTCGTCGAACTCATCGGGCAGTATGTCGTCGTCGATCACGACCTTCTTGCGCGGTGCGTCGCCGAGCACTGCGTCGAGGTCGTCACCCGCCCACTCGGGCCCCTCGCCATGCCAACGAGGACCGCCAAGGTCGCTCCAGTTCTCATCTCCCGAGGTGGCAACGACCTTGGGCACCTGCCCCGTCGCCGGCTCGGTCCAGTGAGGCAGGTTCGACGCCGGCACTGCCGGCGGAGCCACCGGATCGGGCTCGATGGTGATGTCGTCGAGTGACACGATCGGCACCGGCCCGAACTTGTTCGGATCGATGTCGGGCGGAGGATCGAAATCGAAAATCCCCGGTGCCGTGCCTCCGCTCGTGATCTCTGGTTCGGTCTCGTCGCTCACGTTGCTGGCCATCTCGTTCCTTGGCGTAGAGCGGTGCGACCGCACCACTCGTTTCGTGTTTTGGTGTCGCGCTTTCGGTGTCCTCAGACTTCGAGGAGCTCAGCTTCTTTGTCCTCGAGTGCAGCGTCGATCTGCGCTTCGGCTGCGTGGGTGTCCTTGTCGAGTTCTTTCTCCGACCGCTCCAGATCGTCTTTCGACATCTGGCCGTCCTTCTCCGCCGACTCGAGGTCCTTGCGGGCCTCTCGACGCACGTTTCGGATCGCGACACGGCCGTCTTCGGCCATCGACTTCACGAGCTTCACGAGCTCCCTCCGTCGTTCCTCGGTCAGTGGTGGGAAATTGAGCCGAATCGATCGGCCATCGCTGCTCGGGGACAGGCCGAGGTCGGAGTTGCGAATGGCGCGCTCGATGGCGTCGAGGTTCGCAGGATCGTGCGGCGTAATCGCGAGCTGCCGCGCCTCGGGAACCGAAATCGAGGCCAGCTCGAGAATTGCCATCTCGACGCCGTACGCCTGCGCCCGAATTCGTTCGACCAATTGTGGGGCAGCGCGCCCGCTGCGGATTTTGGAGAACTCCTGTTTGGCATGGACGATTGCCTTGGACATTCGGTCCCTCGCATCGTCCAAGACCATCTCGATCAGCTCTTCACTCATGACACCAGCGTACCGATGGAATCGCCGCAGAGCAGAGAGTGCAGGTTGCCTTCGCCAAGAAGGTCGAAGACGACGATTGGCATGTCGTTGTCCATACTGTGGGTGATCGCGGTCGAATCCATCACCTTCAGGCCATCGTTGAGTACATCGAGGTAGGTCAGCGAGTCGATCTTGGTCGCCGTTGCATCGACGCGCGGATCGGCGGTGTAGATGCCGTCGACGCCACCGTGGGTTCCCTTGATCAGGATGTCGGCATCGATTTCGACGGCGCGAAGCGCGGCGGTGGTGTCGGTGGTGAAGAAGGGATTGCCGGTGCCGGCAGCGAAGATCACGACACGCCCTTTTTCGAGGTGGCGGATGGCGCGACGGCGGATGTATTCCTCGGCAACCTGGGGCATTCGGATGGCGGACTGCACTCGTGTCGGGACATCGCGCTGCTCGAGCACGTCTTGGAGTGCCAGCGCGTTCATCACGGTGGCGAGCATGCCCATGTAGTCGGCCTGGGCCCGATCGAGACCACCTTCGGCGCCGGTCATGCCACGCCAGATATTGCCACCGCCGACCACGATGGCCATCTCGGCCCCCAGGTTGTCTCGGGCATCGACGATGTCGTCGGCAATCCGCTGGACCACGGCACCATCGATCCCGAAGCCCTTGTCACCGGCGAAGGCCTCTCCCGAGACCTTGAGCAAGACTCGTTTCCACCGGAGGGTCGGTTCATCTGCCATACGTGCTCCTTCGATTCTGAATTCAGGCGGGTCGAGACGCGACCGAGCCCCGGGCGAGGGTAGCGCCCGGGGCTCGATCGATTTCATCGAAGCTGACTATTGCCTAGCAGAAGTCGGCGACCTACTGCTGGTTGGCGACGATCAGCCGATCGTCGAGAGAACGAATCGGGTGATCGATCCGCTACCGATGCGCTGGGCAACGGTCTCTTTCTCGCCGAGCACGCCCTGCTCGAGCAGCACGCTCTCGGCGAACCAGGAGTTGATTCGTCCATCGACGATCTTTTCCCAAGCGGCCTCGGGCTTGCCTTCGCTCTTGGTGATCTCGAGCAGCGCTGCGCGCTCCTTGGTCACTTCGTCAGCCGGGACTTCCTCGCGATTGAGATAGCGGGGCTTGGCGAACGCAACGTTGAGGGCAATCTCATGCAGGGTCTCAGCATCGACCCCTTCGGCCTCGACGAGCACACCGGCCCGCCCGCCGCCGTGGAGGTAGGCATCGATGGTCTTGCCCTCAGCGGCCACGTAACGCTCGACCGTGCCGATTTCGATGTTTTCCTTGATGACGAGCTTGAGGTCATCGATGGCCCCCTGCTTCTCGGAAACCGCTTCGGGGCCCTTGGCGAGCACCAGTTGGGCCAGTTCCTGCACCAACGCCTGGAAGGCGTCGGACTTGGCCGAGAAGTCGGTCTCGGACTTGAGCTGCACGAGCGCTGCTCCACTGTCGTCCTGAGCGATGGCGACGACGCCTTCGGCGTTTTCGCGATCGGATCTCGTTGCCGCCTTGGCCAAACCCTTTTCACGAAGGATCTGGACCGCTCCATCGAAGTCACCTTCGGACTCAACGAGTGCACGCTTGGCGTCCATCATGCCGGCACCGGTCGATTTGCGAAGCTCTTGCACGTCTTTCGCGCTGAAATCAGCCATGAAAAATTCCTCTCGAATGGTTCGTGAAACGGGACGGATCAGCTCTCGGCTGCGTCGTCGGATGCGGTTTCGGTTTCTTCGGTCTCGGCAACAACCGGTTCGGCAGCAGGCTCAGCAGCCTCGGCTTCGGCCTCCTCAGCGTCTTCGGCAGCCTTGGCGGCAGAGAGGCGAGCTTCGCGGGCAGCGGCTTCGGCAGCAGCAGCGGCGCGAGCGGCGTCTTGGCGAGCGGCGAACTCGGCCTCTTCCTCAGGTGAGCGCTCGATGACCTCGGCCGGAGCGGTCGGCACGCCGTGCTTGGAGGCGTACATCATCTTGCCCTCGGCAATGGCCTCGGCGATGACGCGGGTCATGAGGTCAGCTGAACGAATGGCGTCGTCGTTGCCCGGGATCGGGAAGGTGATGAGATCGGGATCGACGTTGGTATCGACAACGGCCACGATCGGGATGTTCAGCTTGCGAGCCTCGGTGACGGCGATGTGCTCTTTGATCGTGTCCATGATGAACACGACATCAGGCGACTTCGCCATCGTCTTGATACCGCCGATGTTGCGGTCGAGCTTCTCGAGCTCACGGGTATAGAGCAGGGCTTCCTTCTTCGGCATCTGCTCGAACTCACCAGCAGCGCGCATGCGCTCGTATTCGACCAGCTTCGACACGCGCTTGGAGATGGTCTGGTAGTTGGTGAGCATTCCGCCCAGCCAGCGCTGGTTGACGTAGGGCATACCCACTGACTGCGCGTAGCGCTTGATGGGCTCTTGCGCCTGCTTCTTCGTACCGACGAAGAGCACCGTGCCTCCTTCGGCGACGGTGTCACGAACGAAGATGTACGCCTTCTCGATGCGCTGAAGGGTCTGGACCAGGTCGAGGACATAAATGCCCCCACGCTCACCGTGGATGAACCGCTTCATTTTCGGGTTCCAACGACGGGTCTGGTGGCCAAAATGCACGCCAGCGTCGAGGAGCTGCTTCATGGTGACGACTGCAGTCACGTTCTTTCCTCCGGTTGAGAACAGTCGGTGTTGCACGCCGAGGCGTGACCGTGGATGTGCACCGACTGCGAATCGAACACGATCTGGAGGTTCCAGACCGAGTCGTTACCCTATCGACTCGGCTACTCGATCAGCGAGAGGACACCAACACCAAGAGCAACCAG
>JBBQUN010000020.1:0-29146 GCA_038212405.1 Acidimicrobiales bacterium
GCAACGGATCGGGCCCTTGTCCCCTAGCTTCCCTCGGCGCAGCCAGACAAGGTGAGGCATGGGCAATCCACGAACCATCACCAGCTTGCAGTCCCCCATCAGCCAGGCGATGGCTTCGGTACCCATCGAGATCCAGGTACACGTCTCGATTGCCGAAGCTGCTGCTCTCATGGCGGAGAACGACATCGGCGCCGCACCGGTACTACTCGACAATGCAAGCCGCGATCTGGCCGGCATCATCAGCGAGCGAGACATCATCCGAGCGTTGGCCGATGGTGGCGATCCGACCGACGAGCGAGTCGGCGACTGGATGTCGGTCGAGCTCAGCACCGTCACGTCCAGCACCACGATCGAAGACGCGGCCGAAGCAATGCTCGAGGGCGGAATGCGCCACCTGCCGGTCGTCGAAAGCGTCGATGGACATCGCAAGGTCATTGGCATGGTCTCGGTTCGAGATCTCCTCACCGCTTATCACTCGGTCACCGACTGACTCAGCATCCGAGGCACACTGTTGCGATGGACAGTTCCTCTGGCACGAGTGACGAACCGTTGGCTCATGGTGGCGGACGGGTCGATGCGGTCGTTGTTGGCGCCGGGCCCAATGGGCTGACAGCCGCCATCACCCTGGCGCGGGCCGGTCGGTCGGTGCGGGTCTTCGAGGCGGCATCGACGGCCGGGGGTGGCGCTCGTTCGGCTGAGCTGACGTTGCCGGGATACGTCCACGATGTGTGCTCAGCCATTCACCCACTGGCAACGGCAACCTCGTTCATGGCGTCACTCGATCTGGAAGGTCACCATCGCGCGGGGGCCAGGCTCGAATTCGCAGCACCCGAGATCGACTTCGCCCATCCGCTCGGCGGCGACCGAGCCGGTGCCGCGTTCCGATCGCTGGAGGCGACGATCGACCACCTCGGCACCGACGGCAAGCGCTGGCAACAACTGGTTGGGTGGGTCAGCGACCGTTGGGATGCCCTCGCCGAGGATCTCTTCACGCCGCTGACCGATCTCCCCAAGCACCCGCTGATGATGGCCGGATTCGGCGCACGGGCCCTGCTCCCGGCAACGATCGCCGCACGCGGGTTCTCCACGCCCGAGGCTGCCGGACTGTTCGCAGGCGCTGCTGCACACTCGTTCCTCCCACTGCACAAACCGTTCACGACCACCTTCGGGTTGCTCCTCGGCGGTGCCGCCCATGTTGCCGGCTGGCCCTCGATCAAAGGTGGGACCCAACAGCTGACCAACGTGATGGTCGACATCCTCGAGTCACTGGGTGGGCAGCTCGTGTGCGACCATCCGGTCCGCACGATGAGCGATCTGCCCGACTCCTCGGTGGTGCTCTTCGACCTCACCCCCCGCCAGGTTGCTGCCATCGCCGGGACCGAGCTGCCGAGCCGAGATCGCAAGATGTTCCAGTCCTTTCGCTACGGACCCGGCGTCTTCAAGGTCGACTATGCCCTCAGCGATCCGGTGCCGTGGAGCGCCGAGGTCTGTCGACGAGCGGGCACCGTCCATGTCGGTGGCACCATCGGTGAAATCGACGAAGCCGAAACCCTCGTCGCCAACGGCACGATGCCCGAGCGCCCGTTCGTCCTCGTTGCCCAGCACAGCATCTTCGACGACTCCCGAACCCCCGAGCCCGCTGTCGGCAAGTCCAAGGGTCACACGCTGTGGACCTACGCCCATGTGCCGAACGGGTCGGGCGTCGATGCGACCGACGCCATCGAACGCCAGATCGAGCGCTTCGCTCCCGACTTTCGCGACACCATCGTTGCCCGACATCATGCCTCGCCCGCCTGGTACGAGCGGTACAACGAAAACAACATCGGTGGTGACATCGGCGGTGGCGCCGTCGACGGCCTACAACTCTTCGCCCGTCCCGGTCTTCGTCGCCATCCCTACCGAACCGGGAACCCTCGTCTGTTCCTGTGCTCGTCGTCCACGCCGCCCGGAGGGGGCGTACACGGCCTCTGCGGACACAATGCTGCCCTCGACGCCCTGCGCTCGACGCTCGCCTGACGTTCGCTGGCCTGAGGTTGGCTGACTCACTCGGGCTATGGGGCTGGGGGAAGGAAACCGCGTTGGGTCAGGAAATCGAGCACGGCGACCGAGATGACCTGGCCACCGGAACCCGTCAGGTGGATGCCATCGCTCGCCCGTAGTTGGGCCTCGGAGCCCTCGGGGCCCGGGCCATACGCTGTATACCCATTGGGCGTGAGCAAGGGTCGGCTGTCGAGGAAGACCACGCCCTCGACCTGAGCGGCTTGATCTTGGTAGATCTGGTTGATCACCGCGATCTTCGACTCGAACGACGCCGAACGCATCGTTGGCTGCGAGATCCAGATGACGGTCCGCCCCTCCGAGGCCAGATAGTCCATGGCGCCGCGGACCCGATTGCCGTATTCGGTGATCCACTCTGGCGAGCCGAACTCGTACACCGATCCCTCGACCACGAAGCCCTGGGCGTCATTGCCGCCGAACATGGCAACGACCGCTTCAGGATTGCGCTCGGGGATGAGGTCTCGCAGGTGGCCAGGCCAATCGTAGAAATCGGGCCGGGAGAAACCGGACGACGCGCGGGCATCGAGGATCGACGACGCAATGCCGGTGTCGGCCAATGCCCGCTGGAGCGCCTTGCCGGTCTCGATCATGGTCGAGTCGCCGATGAGCGTGACCCGGAGCGGATCGACCGCGGTCGGCACTCGGGGAGCTGCAGTCGTTGGGGGCGCCGTCTCCGGGGGCGCCGGAGTGGGAGTTGGGGTGGGAGTGGACGTGGGAGTTGGAGTCGGTGCGGCAGTGGGGCCCTCGGCCGGCGGCTCGACGTCTGGGGCGGCCGCGGTTGGGGTGTCAGCGTCGACACCGGCGACCGTGCTACCAGTCACCGTGTTGCCCGTCACCGTGTTGCCGTACCGAACCACCTCGAAGATCGAGCGGGGTGCTTCCAATCCGATGGGCGAGGCAACGGCATCGATTGGTTCCCAGATCGACAAGGCCCGATCGCGGTCGGGCCCCAACGGTTGCTGCGACGCTCGTTCGGCTTGACGACCGGCGTTGAAGATGGCAGCGAGACCGAGAGCGAGCACGATCACACCGAGGGTGCGGCCGGCACTCATCACATCGTTGCGATGTGGTCTCGTTGGATCAGGTGCTCGTAGCTGTTGCATCTCGGGGGTCGTCATTGGCTCGTCAGAACTGGAAGTAGATGAACGGGGCGACGCCCTCGGGGCCGAACACGTCGATTGCTGTCAACAACAATGCCAGCGAGAGCCCCTGGGCGTAGAGCGGGAGCGTGCCGAACCGGCGTTGGGTCTGCTCGCCAATGCGTTGCGGCGCCAGTTGGCTGAGCAGCATCACGCCGATCACCCCGACCAGTAGCAGCGATACCAACGAGGTGGACGACGCACCGCCATCAGCGATGCGGCCGATCATCTCGAAGGCGAGGGACGCGTCCGATGCGCGGAAGAAGATCCATGCCAGGCACACGATGTGGAAGGTGACCAACCATTTCGCGGCCGACACCAGCGGTGTCGGGATGCCGATTGGTCGCCAGATCGACGACAGCAAACGCTCCATCGCCAACGCCGTCCCATGGATGCCACCCCACAGCACGAAGTTCCATGCTGCGCCGTGCCACAGCCCTCCGAGGACCATGGTGAGCCACAGGTTTCGATAGGTCAGCAACGTGCCAACCCGGTTGCCGCCAAGCGGGATGTACAGGTAGTCGCGCAGCCACGTCGAAAGGGTGATGTGCCAGCGCCGCCAGAAATCTTGGATACTCAGCGCTCGGTAGGGCGAGTCGAAGTTCTGTGGGAAGCGGAAGCCCAGCAGCAATGCACAACCGATGGCGATGTCGGTGTAGCCGCTGAAGTCCGCAAAGATCTGCACGGCGTAGGCGTAGACGGCGAACAGGACTTCCCACCGCGAATACTGCGATGGCACGGCGAAGACCGGGTCGACGATTTGGGTTGACAGATAACTCGAAACGACGACCTTCTTGAACAAGCCGCCACCAATGAGCCAGAGCGCTTCGACGGTCGGGATGCGACGAGGATCGGGCAGCACATTGATCTGGTCGGCCATGTCGGTGGCGCGAACGATCGGGCCGGCGACGAGCTGGGGGAAGAACGACAGGAAGAACGCAACGTCGAGCAGCGACATCGGCGCATCGAACTCACCACGCGAGACGTCGATGACATAGCTGATTGCCTGAAACGTGAAGAACGAGATGCCAACCGGCAGCAGGATCTCGATCAGCGGTGGCGACGCGCCGATACCGATCGTGTCGAGCGCGTTGATCACCGAAGTGGCGAAGAATCCGTAGTACTTGAAGAAGCCGAGCACGACCAGGTTGAAGCCAACCGACAGGTGTAGCGCTCGTCGCCCCGAGGGTCCGAGCTTCGATTTGCCCCCGACCTCGATGCGGTCAGCGGCAACCGCGTGCGCAGCCAACCAGTTGCCGATCACCGAAGCGGCGAGGAGTCCCGTGAACTTCCAATTCCAGTAGCCGTAGAAGAAAAAGCTCAACGCCACCATGCTCAAGCGCCACAGATCGTGGCGGGGCCGCAGCAACCAATTCACCAAGAATGCGACGGTGAAAAAGGCAGCGAAAGCAGTAGTGGGAAAGAGCATTCGAGGCAGAGGCGAGGTTGCGGGCGGCCAGCGGTTGACCGACCGCCAACACTAGGCCCTATGCCCCGTCGTCGGGCTCGAATCGAAGAACGGCCATACCCTCCGGCGTTGGGTCGAACACTGCCCGAACCGACTGACCGCACTGCAACGAGTCGGGGTCGGTGTTGATGATGTTCGTCATCACTCGCGGCCCCTCAACGAGTTCGACGTAGGCAAGCACGTAGGGTGCAACCTTGCCCCAGCTTCCCGGTGTACGGCGGGCGATCGAGAAACTGTAGATCGTGCCCTTGCCCGACAGCTCACGCCAGTCGAGTTCGGTCGTTCCGCAACCGGGGCAGACCGCACGCGGGTACCAGATGATGCTGTCGCACGAGCCACAGTGCGGGAGTCTGACGACGCCCTCGGCGAGCCCGTTCCAGTACGGCTCGGTCTCGATCGTGACGGTGGGCTCGTGCGTTGGCAGTCCAGACGGTGGCGTAGACATCAGATCCCTCGCTTCATGATCAGGGTGGCCGAACCATGACGAGTGGCAAGGCTGCCACCGGTGCCGTGGGCCAACACGAGTTCGCAGTTGGGCACCTGAACCGCCGGGTGTGCCTCGCCCCGGACCTGGCGAACCGCTTCGATCACCTTCGTGATCCCGCCCCGGTTGGCCGGGTGGTTGTTGCACAATCCCCCGCCATCGGTGTTGAACGGCAGGCCGCCGTGAGGAGCCTGGAGGTTGCCGTCGGACACGAAACGGCCGCCGTCACCCTTCTGGCAGAACCCCAGATCTTCGAGGGTCTGGAGGACGGTGATGGTGAACGAGTCATAAATCGACGCGTACTGGATGTCGGTCGGCGCCACGCCGGCTTGGGCGAACGCAACCGGCCCGGAGTAGGCCGCAGCGGTGAAGGTGAGATCGATCGGTGCTGGTGAGGCCCCTTTGAATCCGAAGCCGGCACCGATCACTTCGGCGCTCGCTCGTCCGAGCGAAGCCGCCACTTCGGCGCTCACAACGACGAGGGCACCGCCGCCGTCGGTGATCACACACGCGTCGAGACGGTGTAACGGATCAGCGACCAATGGCGACTCGAGTACTTCCTCGACCGTGACGACGTTCGGCAAGAACGCGTTGGGATTGTGCTGGGCATGCACCGATGCTGCGACCTTGATCTCGGCCAACTGTGCACTCGTCGTTCCGAACTCGAACATGTGACGTTGCGCTGCGAGCGCATAGCCAGAAACGACCGCCAACCCGAAGTCGGATTCGAATGGCGATTCCGGGGCGGACGGTCGAGCCGAACCTCCGGGCTGCGCCCCACCCGTACGGGGCTTGCCCGCCAGCGTGATCAGGGCAACCGAGATGGCACCGGAAGCGATCGCTTGGGCAGCGTGTTGCACATGCACCAGATAGGAGGAGCCACCCGTCTCGGTGCTGTCGATCATGGTCGGGCGGATGCCGAGGTACTCCGACATCGACAACGCCCCGAAGCCGGGAGCATCACCGGCGCAGTAGTAGGCATCGACGTCGGCGATGGTCAGCCCCGCATCGGCCAGCGCTCCGTGCGCTGCTTCGGCGTGGATCTGCGGCACGGTGTGATCGGGGAGATGACGACCAGGGTGCTCGAACGCCCCAACGATGTGTGCGGTGCTCATTGGTCACCCAAGGGAGCGAAGCTCGGCGGACGCTTTTCGAGGAAGCTCGCGACCCCTTCTTTGAAGTCGCTTCGACGCAGCGACGACACCATCATCGAGTTCGACTCGGCGAGTGCATCGGCGACCGCCATCTGCGGGTGTTGGTACACCTGCTGTTTCATCGCCGCCATCGAGGCAGGCGAGCAATTGACCGCAAGATCGCGGGCGTAGGCCAACGTTTGCGCCATCAGCTCCTCGGGGGCGAACACTCGGTTCACCAGGCCCATCTCGAGCGCTTCCTCGGCAAGGACCACACGCCCGGACAACAGCAGGTCGAGGGCGGCGGCCTGGCCGACCAGCCGAGGCAAGGTCCACGACAAACCGTGTTCGGCGATCAAGCCACGGCGGGCGAACGAGGTGGTGAGTTTGGCTCCAGCGGCGGCGAAGCGCATGTCGCACGCCAGTGCGTGCACGAAACCCAAACCGGCTGCGGCACCATTGATTGCAGCGATCACCGGCTTTGGAATGGTCATGGCGTGGGTGTGGGGTGGACCGGCCGCAGCCGAATCGGCACTCCCGGCGTTGCCACCGATCCCCTGGAGGACGTCCATGTCGGCGCCGGCGCAGAAGCCCTTGCCTGCCCCGGTCACGACGATGACACGAACCTCGGGATCGGCCGCTGCCCGATCGAGCGAGGCGAAGTAGCCAGCGGAGATCGCACCGTTCCACGCGTTCAGACGAGCCGGCCGATTCAGCGTGATCAGCGCAACGCCTTGATCGACCTCGTACAGCACCGCTTCATCTTCATTCGACACAGCACTTTCGGACACAGCACTTTCGGACACAGCACTCTCAGATGCAGCACTCTCGGACACAGCAAGCCCCCTTGGCAACGTTTGTTCGTTCGACGTGCAACCTAGAAGACGAGCCATGCTTCGACCAAAGTCTGTTCCGTCACATGAGCGGCTTCGACCAAAGAGGGTGGACGGCTCTAGAGTCGTCCGGCCCGCGTGCACCCCCGTGCGCCGGCAGACCACGAGCAATGTAGGAGTTCAAACATGGCAGATCTCGGATTCGACGGCCAGGTCGCAATCGTCACCGGCTCTGGCGGCGGATTGGGTCGCGAGCATGCGCTGGAGTTCGCCCGCCGCGGTGCCCGAGTCGTTGTCAACGATCTCGGTGGTTCTGTGGACGGCAGCGGCAGTTCGGCGACCGCCGCCGAGCGCGTCGTTGCCGAGATCGAGGCACTCGGGGGCGAGGCCGTCGCCAACGCCGACTCCGTCGCCACCCCAGAAGGCGGCGCTGCCATCGTGCAAGCCGCGATCGACGCGTTCGGACAAGTCGACATCCTCGTGAACAACGCGGGCATCCTGCGAGACAAGACCTTCCACAACATGACCGATGATCTCCTCACGCCGGTCATCGACGTTCACCTCAAGGGCGCCTTCTACGTCACGATGCCGGCATGGCTGCACTTTCGTGAACAGGGTTCGGGTCGAGTCATCAACACCTCCTCCAACTCCGGCCTCACCGGCAACTTCGGACAGGCCAACTACGCAGCAGCGAAGATGGGACTCGTTGGTCTCACCCGGGTGCTTGCCGCCGAGGGCGCGAAGTACAACATCAAGGCGAATGCGATTGCTCCGGTTGCTCGCACCCGTATGACCGAAGACATCCTCGGCCCCCTGGCCGACGCCCTCAATCCCGAGCTCGTCACTCCGCTCGTCATCTGGCTCGCGCACAACGAATGTGACAGCAGCGGCGCGGTGTATTCCGCCGCCGGCGGCACCGTCGCCCGCTACTTCATCGGTCTCACCCAGGGCGTCCATCGTGGTGCCGACATCTCGGCCGAAACGGTTCGCGACGATTGGGCAGCGATCAACGATGAGGACGGCTACATCGTGCCCGGCAGCCCAGCTGACGAGTTCGCCAAGCTGCTCAACCTGTGGAAGAAAGCCTGAGCGGCACCGCTCACTACCTAGAATCCGCTGATGTCCTTTCGCTTGCGAGCCCCTGAGCTGGTTCGCCGCTTCGACCATTCGGTCGACCGGGCGTTCGAGCCGCTTCGCTCGAATGCAGTCGCAAACCGTGTGGCCTACCTCGCAAGCGAAAGTGCTGATCATTCGAAGTTGTGGCACGCCATCGGGTTCACCATGGCCGTGACGCGGCCCGACCGACGCGGTCGGGCCGTGCGCATGGCTATCACGCTCGGCATCGAGTCGATCCTCGTGAACGCAATACTCAAGCCGCTCACTCGACGCGAGCGGCCTGCCAACTGGCACGTCGATCAGCATCAGGTCCGACGGCCGAAGACCTCGAGCTTTCCCAGTGGTCATGCGTCCTCAGCCGTCGTTGCCGCAACGCTCCTGCACGACGCCATGCCTCGCGGTCGATTCGTGTGGTGGAGCATGGCCGTCGTTGTCGCCACCAGTCGCATCCACACCAGGATGCATCACGCAAGTGACGTGGTCGCCGGCGCAGTGATCGGTCGGTTCATCGGACTCCAGGCGCGCTCGGCACCGTTGTCGGGTCACACCCCAATACCGCTACCTGCCGGTAATGTCTCCGGGTGGCGATTCTTCCTCACAATCGAGCAGCCAGTCGCACGTCCATGAACGCCACAGGTATGAGTGAGACGGCGTGAGCGAGATCGTCGTCAAAGCCAACAGCGAAGACATCGGGCTTCGCCGAGAGTCGTCGCTCGACGAGGGCGCCCTCCCGCTTTGGTTGGCTCGCCTCCACCGGGCGCTCCCGGTCGATGCCAGCGTCCGAGTCACCATGAGTGGTGCGCTACCGGTGCCGAAGGAACTCCTCATCGAGGGTGCCGGCTTTTCGACCGATGCCGACAAGCTGGTCAAGGAGCGCACACTGCCTGACATGGTCACCCTCAACCTTCGAGCGGTCGTCGTCGGGTTGAACCCCAGCCTTCGCTCAGCCGACGCCGGCTACGGCTTTGCTGGCCCTGGCAACCGATTCTGGGATGCTGCCGCTGCGGCTGGCTTCATCCACGAACTCCGCTCTCCGGAGCAGGCGATGCTCAACGAGTCGGTCGGGTTCACCGATCTGGTCAAGCGGGCAACGGTGCGAGCCAACGAAATCAGTGCCGCTGAATATCGCGCCGGGCATGTGCGCCTGAACACCCTCTTCGGCTGGCTCGCCCCGAAAATCGTGATCGTTGCCGGACTGACTGGATGGCGACACGCCACCGGTGAGAAACGCACCGCCGGATGGCAGCCGAGCAAGCTCGGCGGGCGACCGGTGTACCTGATGCCCAATCCCTCGGGCCTGAACGCCGCTACCTCACTCGATGATCTGGTCATCCACCTGCGCACGGCGCTCCACGGGCCACCGACACACAGTTGAGCCAGGGCTGATCGAAACACTCGACCGCGGTTTCTCAAGCGGTGATCGCTTTGATCCGACCATTGATGGTGGAAAGGGGCGCTTGCTCCATGAACCAGCACACTGGCTCACGACAACCCACTGGCGCCCTCGATCCTGCCCTCGACGATCCTGCCCTCGATCGCGGCGATCAACCACCGGTACCGCGCGCCCTCATACGATTCCGTTTCGATCGCGCAGCGTTCGCACTCTTCGTCGGTCTTGCTGGCGTGCTCGCCATCTCGGCCTTCGCGGACCTCAACGGTCCCGAGGTTGCTGAGTCAGATGCGCTGCGATTCGAGCCTGCGCCAGACCCTTCACCCGACACACAATCAACCGCGGTCACCAACGCCCGCCCCGAGAGCGAACGAGTTCACTTCGACAGCGAGCGAACGGCCCTGCTGGCAACGCCGGCGCTCGCCCAGTTGCCGTACGACTGGGAGTCGCTACTCCCCCAATGGCGCCTCGAATTCATCGAGGGCAACGACCGAGTTGCCGGCTACACATGGAGCCAGGAGCAGCGGATCGAAGTCTTCGTGCGGTCAGACGCAACAAGCAACGACGTTGCTCGCATCCTTGCTCACGAACTCGGACACGCCGTTGACCTCACACACAACACTGCCGAGGAACGCCAAGCCTGGCTGGACCAGCGAGGAGCGGATGACGCCACGCCATGGTGGCCGTCGAGCGGGGCCGCGGACTTCGAGACAGGAGCAGGCGACTTCGCCGAGTGCTTCACTGTTTGGCTCATCGGCGACGACGACTACCGGTCGGTCGTCGGACCAGCCCCCTCAGCCGCCGACCTCGAACTGATCGCCCAACTGGCTTCTTGACCAGGAGTACGACCAGTTCGGCCGTTTCAGTTGGTCGGATCGGTTGCCGCATCAGTTGCATCGGTTGCCGCATCAGTTGTTGCATCGGCAGCACCATCGATGGCGCCATCGGTCTCGCCGTCGATCTTGTCGACGAGATCGCGAGCCTTGTCGATCTGGTCGTGCAACTTGCCCCCGGTGGCCTTGTCGGCGGCGTCGAGGCCCTTGTCGACCACGTCTTCCACCTTGTCGCGCAGGCCCTCGGTCGCGTCGCCTGCCTTGTTGGCAGCTCCACCGATCATGCTCTTGGCTTTGTCGAAGATCCCCATATCGCCTCTCCTCATCATCTGGTTCGTCGGCCACCGCTCGGCAGCCGCCGCCAATAGTGTGCCCGCTGCACGCAGGCAAGTCAGCCATTCCCATCGATTCGTCCACGATCGATCCCCGCCATGCCATCCTGGTCGACATGGAACGACCAAAAGGCAAGCTCTTCGTTGGCGAGGGGCTCGACCCCAAGAGCGGTGAGCGCAACGGCGAGGGCGTGCAACTCGACAGCGCTGACTTCACCACCCACGGCGTGATCGTCGGCATGACCGGCTCGGGCAAGACCGGCCTCGGCATGGTGCTCATCGAGGAAACACTGCTTTCCGGCGTGCCGGTGTTGGCCATCGATCCGAAGGGCGATCTCGGCAACCTCTGCCTGACGTTCCCGAACCTCGCACCCGTCGACTTCGAACCCTGGATGGACGAAGGAACCGCGCGCGTCGAGAACACGACCACTGCCGCCCTCGCCGAGGAGACCGCAACGCTATGGAAGAACGGCCTTGCCGGTTGGGACCTCGACGGCACTGACGTCGGGCAACTGAGCGACGCCGCCCGCCCCGTCATCTACACACCCGGCGCCAATCACGGGGTTCCGCTCGATGTGCTCGGCCGGCTCACGGCCCCAGCAACCAGCGATCCCAGTGCTCGACTCGACGAGGTCGACGCCACCGTGGCCGGCCTGCTCGGCTTGATCGGGGTCGACAGCGATCCGCTTTCGGGGCGTGAACACATCCTGATGGCGAACCTGATTGCTCGTGCGTGGGATGCCGGAAACGATCTCGACCTCCCAACACTGCTGGCCCAGCTCCTCGATCCACCCATCCGCAAGCTCGGCGTACTCGACCTCGACACCTTCTTCCCTCCATCGGATCGTCAGGCGCTGGTCATGCGCCTCAACGGGCTACTGGCATCACCTTCATTCGCCTCGTGGGCAACGGGCGCCCCGGTCGACATCGAACGAATGCTCTGGGGCACCGATGGCAAGGCACGGGCCGCGATCATCTCGCTCGGCCACCTCGAAGAAACCGAGCGGCAGTTCGTCATCACCCTCATTCTCTCGAAGCTCATCAGTTGGATGCGCACCCAAGCAGGCACGGGCGAACTGCGGGCAATGGTGTACCTCGATGAAGTCATGGGCCTCGCCCCGCCCGTCGGGAACCCACCAACCAAGAAGCCGATCCTCACCCTCCTCAAACAAGCTCGCGCCTTTGGTGTCGGGCTCGTGCTCTCGACCCAGAATCCGGTCGATCTCGACTACAAGGCGATCAGCAATGCCGGCACCTGGCTCATCGGACGCCTCCAAACCGACCAAGACAAGAACCGACTCGTCGACGGGCTTCGCGGCGCCGACGGAGCGGTCGACATCGCCGAGGTCGAGCGCACCATCTCCGGTCTGGGCAAGCGTGAGTTCGTGCTTCGAACGACGCGATCAAGTGCGCTACCAACGCTGACCACCCGTTGGTCGATGAGCTATCTGGCCGGCCCGCTCACCCGGGAGCAGATCGCAACACTGATGGACGACAAGCGCGATGGCGAGGTCGGCAATCGGACCGGCTCTGCTGTCACGGCGACACCGGGCTCGTCGACACCGGGCTCATCGACACCGGGCTCATCGACACCGGGCACGATGCCATCGCTCGCCGACAACGAGTCGACGGTGCCACCAACGCTGCCCGCCGGCGTCACGTCGCTCACCGTTCGAGCGTCGGCCCCGTGGCTCGATGCCCTCGACCTCGACCCGAGCAGCACCCGACTCGAGCCCGCCTTGGCAGCACGAGTCCATCTGATGTTCGACGACACCAAGGCAGACCTGCGACACATCGAGGAGTGGGAGGCAATCCTCCCGCTCACGGGCCGTTCGGTCGAGATGAGCAATGCCGTCGAGGTCGACTTCGACGATCGAGACTTCACCGACACGCTGCCTGAAGGTGCGGTCTACGTCCTGCCCTCATTCGACATCACCTCTACCCTGCTCACCCAGGTCAAGCGAGATCTCAAGGACCATCTCTACGCGAAACAGTCGCTGGCACTCCTGAACAACGCCGACCTCGAGCTCTGGTCGCGGCCCGGCGAGCGTGCTGAGGACTTCGAGCGCCGGTGCCGAGCTGCTGCGGCTGATGAGGCTGATGCCGAAGCCAACGCCATTCGGGCCAAGCTCGAATCGAAGCGATCAGCGATCGAGGACGCAATCGCCAAGGCCGACGATCGAGTTGCCGAACTCGAAACACAAGCGGTCGGGGCCAGGAACAAGTCGATCGTCGACATTGGGTCGAGCATCCTCGGGGGATTGCTTGGCGGCCGCAAGCGATCGTCAGGACTCGCCACGGCCGCTCGCCGCGCCGCGTCGGGTTCGAAGTCGACGTCGGCGGTCAATGCCCGACTCGAGTCGGCACGAAACCGTGTTGCCGAGAAGGTCGACGACCTCGATCAACTCGAGCTCGACCTCCAAGAGGCCATGATCGAGATCGACGACGAGTGGAATCAGAAGGCCACCAACATCGAAACGATCGAGGTGCCGCTCGAAAAGACCGACATCACGATCGACGACCTCGGTGTCGTATGGCTCCCGCGCCGGACTTAGGACGGAGCGAGGTCTCGCATGGCTTGCAGCGGGTCGATGCCCCCGAAGGCCATGATCGCCAATACGGGAGTGTCGATGCCGGACTCGACGTAGCGGGCCACATGCTCCCGGCACTGGTCTGGCGTGCCGTGAATGATCAGTTCGTCGACGACCGAGTCGGGAATGGCCGCCAAGGCCGCCTTGCGATCGCCTGCCTTCCAGTTCTCCCACATGCCCGACAGCACCTCACCCCGACCCATCCACTCGTGGAAGGCGGCATAGACAGGAACGTTCAGGTAGGC
This sequence comes from Acidimicrobiales bacterium, assembly GCA_038212405.1. Lineage (GTDB taxonomy): Bacteria > Actinomycetota > Acidimicrobiia > Acidimicrobiales > SZUA-35 > JBBQUN01. The sequence goes on from JBBQUN010000020.1 coordinate 13,623, forward strand.
AGCGATGGCAAAGCGGGCCTGGGCGCGGACGGTGTCGGCATCGGGATTCGGACAAACGAACAGCCGAGCCACGATCTCTTTGCCCTCGCCTTGAGCGTGCACGATCGGCGCGACCTTCGTGACGTCTTCGGCTGACAACCAGTTGAGAATGGCCCCGTCGCCCTCTCGGCCAGCCAGCTTCAGCATGCCTTCGCGTAACGCGGCAATGAGGATCGGCGGCCGCTCGGCGGTGCGAACATTGAGCCGGAACCCGTCGACGGTGAAGGTGTCGTATGTCTCGGTGACTTTCTCGCCTTCGAACGCCGCCTTGATGAATCGGACCATGTCGCGGGTGCGCTTGTAGGGCTCGTCGAAGGGAATACCATTCCACTTCTCGACGATGACATTCGAACTCGATCCGATACCCATCACGAACTTGCCAGGCGCAGCGTCTGAAAGTGAAGCGACCGTCTGCGCCATGAGCGCAGGACCTCGAGTGAACGCCGGAATGATGGCGACACCGAGTCGAAGCTCAGGCGCCCAGGCTGCTGCGAGCGCAAGCGGAGTGAAGCCATCGGTGCCATCGGCCTCGGCGGTCCACACATCGGTGTAGCCAAGGTCGACGAGCTCTCGATAGATCTCACGATGCTCGACGAGGCTCTTGCCCCCGAGGGGAATGGTGATGCCATAGCGCGACATGGTGAACGTCCTTCTCTCATCTCGACTGGTGACGCAACAGCGTGGCCGCTCAGCTTGGATCGCGCCAGACGACATGCGAACTCGCCGCAACCAGACGCGACCGCGCTGGCCGTCCCCACCACAGACCGAACAGCAACGACGGGCCTGCGGTGTGTGCCACCGCAATCGGACCGTTGAGTTCAACGAATCCGTTTGTCTCGGCATCCGAGCCGAAGTCCTCGCGGACCGCGGCCATCACCGCTTGCGTCGTTACTGGCATTGGCGCATGCCCGAGTCGACGATCAGCAAAGACGGCATTCGTTGCCGCCTGGGCAACTTGGCTGCGACGAGTGGTTCGCCACCGACGAATCGGTGCGAAGCCCGGTCTGAACGCGACCTCGGGACCACGCAAGAGCGCTCTGGCCAACGCATCGAGTCGACGGCTTGGCACTCCAGCAGCGAAGACCGCGAGATCGAGCGACTCGAACCCGAACCCGAACCCGAACCGGAAGCGCCGATACTCGGTCATCACCCAACAGTCGGGATCGAGGAGGTGGTCTGACCGCAACAGGATTCGTTCGAAACCGATCGGACCGAACTGCCACGAACGCAGACGGCCTCGACCCGACCAAAGACCAACTCGAGACACGGCGTCTCGGCGCGGACGGACCGATTCCCACAGCCTCTGTGCATCGAGTAGCGCTTCTCGGGCCGCCTCGCGACCACCACTCATGATGTCGAGAGTGCTGTCGGTTCGCTGCTCTGGATCACCGAGCGGGGTTTGACTGCCCGGCGCAACATTGCCCAACGCCGGGTGCCGGCGAATCGCCCGACCGTCTCGATCGTCGTTCTCGATCACCGCCGCCAATCGGGCGCGCGCCTCGACCACCGCTGCCGCCGCCCGTCTGCTCACCGCCTCATCGCCGAGTGTCTGCCAGCGTCGACGATCCCGGCGAGCCGCGAACACATCGGCAACCGCAAAGCCGACCACGATGACGAGCACCGCAGCCAGTACACCAACGAGCACCATCAGTGAGGTCGACGATGAGGGAAGGCGCACGCCGAGACGATAGTCACCCGGTCCGGCGTGGCTGGCCATACCTGGTGGCATTGCCGCCTCATCCAACCGCCCATCGGTCGCGTTCAACCAGTTCAAAGCTCTGTCACACCCCCTGCGCATACTGTTCTCATGGTCCAAGCACAGCTGCTCCTCCTCCCCACCGACACCACCTGGCGCATCGACCCCTCCACCCGTCGCATCGGGCGCGAGGGGCTCGCTGAGGCTCGGGCCGCACTCGCCGCGGCCAGCCACACCAATGCCCTGCTTGCTGCCTCCTCGGCCCCGCAAGGCAACGAACACACCCTCGCCGCTTGACCACCGGCGGGGCTGAGCCCCTACGCTGCCAAGCATGGCTACTTCCATCTCTCCCACCGACGTCGTCATCATCGACGCGGTACGTTCGCCCATCGGTCGTCGCAACGGCGGCCTCTCCACCATGCATCCGGCCGATCTGCTCGGCAAGGTCCACCAAGCGCTCTTCGAGCGCACGGGGATCGATCCATCAATCGTCGGCCAAGTCGTTACCGGCTGTGTCAGCCAGGTTGGCGAGCAGTCGTTCAACATCGGGCGTACGGCCTGGCTCGCGGCCGGTCTCCCCCAATCGGTGGCGAACACCACCATCGACACCCAGTGCGGTTCCTCACAGCAGGCCACCAACTTCGCCACTGCCCTCATCGGGAGCGGCGTCGTCGATGTTGCCGTTGCCTGCGGAGTCGAGACCATGAGCCGCATTCCGATCGGCATCAACTCCAACAAGAAGCTCGGGCTCGGCGTTCCGATCCCAGGCCCGTACTTCGAGCAGTACGAAATGACATCGCAGTTCGAAGGGGCCGAGCGCATCGCCGACAAGTGGGGCGTCACCCGCGAAGACACCGACGGCCTGGGTTTCCTTTCCCAACAACGCGCCGCCCAAGCCTGGGACGAAGATCGTTTCGGCACCCAGATCGTTGCAATCGAAGCACCAGAACGCGGTGAAGACGGCGAAACGCTGCAAACCACGCACCTCATCACCCGAGATGAAGGCTTGCGCGAGACCACGCTCGAAAAACTCGCCACCCTCAAGCCGGTCGCCCGCGAAGACGGCGTTCACACCGCGGGCTCGGCCTCCCAGATCTCTGACGGTGCAGCAGCTGTTCTCATGATGAGCGCAGCCAAGGCCGAGGAACTCGGCCTCACGCCAATGGCCCGTGTCGTCGACACTGCGCTCGTCGGCGTCGACCCGATCCTGATGCTCACCGGTCCCATCGACGCCACGCGGCATATGCTCGAGCGCACCGGCCTCACCCTCGACGACATCGACCTGTTCGAAATCAACGAAGCGTTCGCTTCGGTTGTCCTGGCCTGGGCCAAAGAATTCGATACCGACCTCGAAAAGGTCAACCCCAACGGCGGCGCCATCGCCCTTGGTCACCCACTCGGAGGCACCGGCGCCTTCCTCATGACCAAGGCCGTTCACGAGCTCCAACGAGCCAACAAGAACAGGGCCCTCATCACGATGTGTTGCGGTGGCGGAATTGGAACAGGAACCATCATCGAGCGGATCTAGCTCACTCGTTGCCTCGCTCCTTCTGGGAGCGTTATCGGTCGCGGCGCTGTCGGTGGCAGTAGGTGGTTGCGCCCGCCCGATCGTTTCCCATCGTGCACTCAGTCCAAATCGTGCACTCAGTCCAAACAGTGCCGACGCATCCGAGGCCACCGTCACGAACATCGTGGATGGTGACACCCTCGATCTCACGATCGAGGGTGTCACCGAGCGGGTGCGGCTTCTGGGCATCGACACCCCGGAATCGGTGTCGAGCACGACGCCCGACCAGTGCTTTGGGGCCGAAGCCACCGAAGCACTGCGTGGCCTCCTCCCGGTCGACTCCCGAGTGCGGATCGAGCGAGACACCGAGGCACGCGATCGCTATGGCCGCCTTCTGCTCTATCTCCACCGCTCGGGTGACCAGCTCTTCGTCAACGAATGGATGGTGAGCAGCGGCTTCGCAAACGCCGTTGCCTACGAACCAAACGATCGACTTGCCCCAGCGTTCAGTCGAGCTGAGGCCGAAGCGAAATCCCGCGGCGAGGGGCTGTGGTCCCACTGCGACGGACCGGATCAACCCCTGGAATGAGTACCGTACATTTGGTGACTTCTGTATTGGAATACCTCGGCCAACCCGACGATGCCCGTCTGGTGATCGTCACCTGTGATGGCCTCGGTTCGTCCAACGCCGCCAACCGTGGGGTCTACGACGCTCTTCGAATCGGCTCCGGCACCTCCGCCGCCATCCAGATGCCATGTCCTTGGGCTCGCGGTGCTGCTGCTGAGTACGCCGGTGAAGACGTCGGCGTATCACTCACCCTCAACAGCGAACACGAGCACTATCGCTGGGGTCCGCTCACGCACGCCCCCTCACTTCTCGACGGCGATGGCGGGTTGCCGCGCACCGCCACCGACCTCTGGGATCACGCCGATACCGAGGAGGTACTCCGAGAATGCCGGGCTCAGATCGAACGAGCGGTGCTGTGGGGTTTTGATATCTCTCACCTCGACGCTCACCTTGGGACCCTGTACAGCCGCCCGGAGTTCTTCGACATCTACCTCGAGCTGGCGTTCGAATTCCGGCTGCCGATCAGCCTGCCTGACCCCTCGGTCGACCTCGGATTCCCCGCCCGAGAACTGGCTGCTTCCGAAGATGTGCTGTTGCCAGACCACAGCGTCATGGTCCCGCTCGGCCAAGAAGCACGGAGTCGGCTTCAGACCGCGATCGACGAGCTCGAGCCGGGCGTGACCGAACTCCACGTGCGTCCTGCTGCCGACACCCCAGAACTCCGGGCGATCACGCCGAACTGGGCGGCCAACGTCGGAGACGCTCACCTCATCACGAATGACTCCGTGTTCCGAAAGCTGTTGTCATCATCAGGGGCAACCATGATCGGCTATCGCCAGCTGCGAGAAGCCCAACGAGCCAAGGCCTCGTCCTGACGTTTCGAGGTCACTGCGACCCAAGAACCACAGCTACGAAAGCTGTTGGTAGACCGCAGGATCGTTCAGCAATTCGAGTGTGGCGATGAGATCGCCCGAGCTGCCTTCTGGCTTGAGGTCGCCGCGCATGTAGGCCTGAGCGAGGTCGAGCTCGCCTGCGAGCCACGCCGCACGTTGTGCACCGGTGAACGGGATTCTCACCTTGGCCTCGCCCGGTTCGATTCCCTTGGCCAATCCGATCACCCGGCCGTCCACGAGCTCGAGGACAACGGATTTGGTCTTGCCAATCGCCAGTTCCACGAAGGCGTTGAGACCGTCGGCATCGGCTCGATCGGCAGTCGCAGCAACGAGCGCATCGGCGAAGTCGGCGTCGAAGCTTCCCATCAGTCGTCGATTCCTTCGAACAGGTCGGTCTCAGGATCGTCCTCGCTGGGAATCTCGCCAACCAGTGAACGAGCGAGGATGTAGTCGTCGTAGGGGTAGGCCTCGACCGAATCTTCGTCCGTGAGACCAAACCAGAACGATGCCGCCGGATCGATCTGGGTTGCATGAGCGAGCAACGCCGCTCGACGGACCGCATAGAACTGCGAGATCTCGATCTTGGTGGTGATGCGGTGGTCGAGCGACGGCCGCTTGAACCAGCGCTCGTCGCTATAAGGCGATTCGAGTTCGAGTTCGGAGTACTTCGCGTGGTGCGCCAGCATCCGGGCCCGGCTCCACACCGAGTAGTAAAGCTTGAGCGGCTGCCAAGGATCGCCAAGCGATGGGTACCAATCGGGATCACCGGAGCGCTCGAACGCAAGCACGCTGATGTCATGCACCCGTAGGTGATCAGGATGCTGGTAACCCTGCTGATCGTCCGCGTAGGTGAGAATCACATGGGGCTTCAGCCGGCGAAGGATCTCGACGAACCGGCCGGTTGCCTCATCGATGTCGGCTTGGGCGAAACACGACGGGTGCACATTGGGCTCGGTGTCTGGCATACCGGAGTCTCGATACCCCAGCCATTCGAGTTCGTTGTAGCCGATGGCCTTCACCGAAGCATGGAGCTCGGACCGCCGAATGGCGGTGAGGTTGGCTCGAACGTCATCTCGATCCATCGCCGGATTGAGAATGTCACCGGCCTCACCACCGGTGGCGCAGACGAGATAGGCCTCGTGCCCCTCCTTGACGTAGCGGGCAACCGTGGGTGCCCCCTTCGATGCCTCATCGTCAGGATGTGCGTGGATCGAAAGCAACCGTGCCATCAGGAAACGATAACCCCCACGGCTTGGGAACCAGTTTCTTGATTCGGTGGGAACCAGCACGACGACCAGCGTCGTTACTAGGGTCGCACTGAACAAGGAGAACACGAGAATGGACAATCCAGTCGTTTGGGGCATCATCTGGCTCGTGATGGCCGCCGGGTTCGGCGCAGGTGAGATCGCCATTGCCGGGTCGTTCTTCTTGATGCCCTTTGCCATCGGGGCGCTACTGGCGGCCGTCGTCAGCCTGCTCGGCGCACCGATCTTGGTTGGCTGGCTGCTCTTCCTCGTCGGCTCGGGGGCATCGTTCCTCGCTCTCAAGCCGCTTGCGGCCAAGCTCGATGCGCAGCTCCCCAACCCGAAGGGGTTCGGAGCGAACCGTCTCATCGGGGCAAGTGGTGTCGTCATCACCGCGATTCCCGGCGGTGTCGCTGACAGCGGACGGGTCAAGGTCAGTGGCGAGGAATGGGCCGCAAACGGGGTCAACGGCATGGGCGTGTCTGCTGGCACTCCCGTCACGATCACCGCCGTCGAAGGAACCCGCATCGTCGTACAACCCTCGTCCTCACATGGGCTCGGACCGCTCGGTCCCTCCTGAAATCATCTCCGTCCAAACAGTCAGAAGGAAACTCACATGGTCCCGGCCCTGCTTGCGCTCTTGTTCATCATTGCGGTCTTCGCGTTCGTCTACGTCGCTGCCGGCGTCAAGATCGTTCGCCCCTACCAGCGAGGCGTCGTCGAACGCCTCGGCAAATACAAAGACACCGCCGACCCCGGGCTCCGCATCATCTTGCCGTTCGTCGAGTCGCTGAAGAAGGTCGACATGCGTGAGCAGGTGATCGACGTTCCGCCCCAAGAGGTCATCACCCAAGACAACGTGGCCGTTTCGGTCGACGCCGTCGTCTACTTCGAACCAACCGACCCGCAGCGTCTGCTGTACAACATCTCGAACTTCGTGCTTGCCGTCACCAAGTTGGCCCAGACGAACCTGCGAAACGTGATCGGCGAGATGTCGCTCGACCAGGCGTTCACGTCCCGAGAGCGAGTGAACGCCGCCCTTCGTCAGATCCTCGACGACGCCACCGACAAATGGGGCGTGCGAGTCGTCCGAGTCGAAATCCAGCGCATCGATCCACCTGCCGACGTCATGCACGCCATGCACGAACAGATGAAGGCCGAACGTACCCGTCGCGCCGTGGTCACCGAGGCCGAGGGCGCCAGGGAAGCGGCCATCACTCGAGCCCAGGGCGACAAGGAATCAGCGATTCTCACTGCCGAGGGCCAGCGTCAAAAAGACATCCTCAACGCCGAGGGTGAGGCGCAAGCCGTGCGAACCAGGGCCGAGGCCGAGCAGTACCGTGAGCAGGTGGTCGCCGAAGGCGAAGCTGCTGCCATCCGCTCGGTCTACACCGCCATCCTCGAATCCGGCACCGACGACCGAGTCGTCGCCATCAAGTACCTCGAGTCGCTCCATGCGATCGCCAACGGCACCGCAACGAAGATCTTCCTTCCCGCCGACATGAGTTCGTCGATGGGCGCGATCGGCGGCATCGCCGAGCTCTTCGGTGGCAGCTTCGGGCCCCAGACCGCCAAACCTGCGCCGACGCCAAGCGTCGCAGCAGCTCCAGCTCCAGCTCCCGCTCCCGCCCGTGCGCCGGCACGACCAGCAGCACCATCGCAGCCAGCCCCCGCACCCCGCCAGGTTTCGCCCCCGCCGCCGCCCGGCCAACTTCCCCGAGGCTGATCAGGCGCGCTCGAGGCTGATCAGGAGGGAGCGAGTGGTGTGAGTTCGACCTCGCCGTCGTCGTCTTCTTCGTAGCGCCAGCCGAGCAGCTCGGCGAGCGCCGAGCGGCCTTCTTCAGGGCCCGACGCCAGTACGAGATCGCCCTCTCGAAGATCCACGTGCTTGCGGGGCCGATACCAGTACCGGCCCTCACGCTCGATCGCCAAGATGTTGAAGCCGGGCTCGATCGGCAGTTCGAGCTCGGCCAGCGTCTTGCGGTGCACCACGGCGCCGACGCCGACCGGCATCCGCACCACCACATCGTCGGTGTCACCAAGCGCAATGCCGAGGACCGGATGCAGCTCGGTCGATTGCTCGATCATCCACACCATCGCTCGGGCCTGATCGCCGATGTCTTCGGCGGCGGCACCCAAGTGGAGCAAACCCCGCAGCGGCGCAGGATCAACACCGTCGGTTGCGCAACGAAGGACCCAGAGTTCGAGGCGATGATTCATCTCGTCAAGACGATCTTCGAGATGACGCACCTCGGCAGCCAGGCTGCGATCTCGATAGATCAACGCCGAATAGGCCAACCCAACGGCCACCTCCGACAGATTCTTCATCTCGATCAGTGTGTCAACGGCCCGGTCGAGGTCGCTCAGCACGGCTGATTCGACCGGCGGCGGCGGATTCCACGTCGGGGCGCCCGCCAGTTCGCGCAAGCGAGAAATGCCATCAGGGGAACCACGAAGGAACAGCACATCACCCGACTGAAGGATCTCGTCACCACCCGGATCGACAAGCCACGAACGTGCCCGACGAATGGCCATGATTCGCATACCGGTGACCACTGGCAGCTCGAACGCCGAGACCGGACGATTGGCGAAATGCGAACCACCCGCCACCTCGACCCGATGCGAGATCTCCTCGGCATCGGAGAGATCCATCACGAGTTCACGAGGGATGCCGAGTCGGCGGGTGACGATGCGGGCAATGTCGACGGCGTCGTTGGCAATGCGTTCGAGGGCCGAGATCACCTGCAACACCGATGCCATGGCCTCGGCTTCGCGTGGATTGCGAACAGCGACGATGCAAAGGGTGCGCATGCGGTGCACCAGGCTCGAGATTTCGTCTTCGAGCCCGTCGACTTCGTCGGCCATGTCGGCATCATCGAAATACAGCGCGGCGTAAGCCAGGTCGACCATGAGTTCGCTGGTGTCCTTGGCCTCAGCCAGCATTTCTCGAAGGTTGCGAGATTCCATTCGTGCGATCATGCCACGCCCCAGACCATCAGCGCCGCTACGAGTGTGGAAGCGCCAATCACATCGAGACTCGCCGACACCAGCGGAATGCCGTGATTGTCGGGATCGAGCCCGAAGCGAACCACCAGCAGGGTGCCGTAGTACGCAATCGCGGCGACGAAGCCAGTCACGACCAGCCCGCCGGTCACCGACACCAGCATCAGGTCGAGTGCTCCCGGTGATGTCTTGCCGAACCAGCCGCCGACCACTGCGGCCGTCAGCGAGACATAGCCGAAGATCGGCAGGGCAAGGACGAACGCGATCTTGATGTCGTCTCGGGCCTCACCCTCGGGAATCAACGTCCGCTCGATGAAGCCAAGGTGCACCTTGGTGGCCAAACGGCTCGACAGGATCCCACCGAGAGCGCCGGCAGCGCTCAAGAAACCCGGCAGCATGACGAGCAGCACGGTGTAGGTCAAGAACTGATCGATCGACTGCTCGAGCAGCAACCCGGCAACCAGACTCATACTGCCGGCGACCACCAAGACCGGTAGCGACTCGAGGGCGACTCGCTTGCACAGCTTGTAGCTCGAGCGAGCCAAGAGCAGCACCGCCAACAGGGCAACGAAGACGAAAGCCCCTGCCATCAGCTCGGTCAACCGACCTCGTTGGATGAAGGTGGTGGCGATCAGCAACGCCGGCAGGGTGACGAAGTCGCCCGATGCCGAAACGAGCGGCGCCGTCACGTTGTCGAGGTCCCACCCGAATCGAGCTGAGCCAACGGCCAGGCCGAGGGTGATCGCCAAGACCACCGTCGCCGCCATCAACCCACCCAGGACCGACACCACGATGAAGTCGGCCAGCCCAATGGGTTTGGCCCCATCGTGGTCGACCAGGAGCACGAATCCTTCGGCGAGAAAACTCAGAACGACGGCTGCACCGAGCGACGACGCCATGGCCGCAAGCACGTTCTGGCCGAGCACCGAGTCTGGTCGCCATGTCCAATGCAGGGTGCCCATGCGGATGGCGGTCGAGAGCCGACCACCGAGAGGACCGAACACATTGCCATTGAGGCCGATGGCGGCAGGGATGAACAGCAGCAGGCCGGGGAACTCCCGGAACTTGGATTCGAAAGCGGCGATGGTGAAGCCAGTGATCAGGCTGGTCGTTGCCGACAGGAGGAGGGCAAGAAGACTCTGTGCCGCGTCATCGCGCGCCGGACCCAGGAAGCTGCGCAATGGGCGCCACCGCCGGTCCGCAAGCCTTGCGCTGATGATCGACAACACGCTTCTCCCCGGTCGACACAGAACCTGTCGGCAGGACCCGCATGGCGGGTATGACCTCGGCTGCATCGTAGCCACCACTACCCTGGGCTCCTGTGCCCCGCTCCCGTCATTCGATCACCAACGCTGTCGTGGTCTTGTTCACTTCGTCGGCCCTGCTCGCACTGACCGGCTGCGCCTCTGACGGCCGCGAACTCGCCGATGCTCGACCCTGGCAGACCACCACGACTCGACCGCTGCCACCAACGTCGGCGCCGGACCAGTCCGAGGGTGTCACCGGCATCACGCTCTCGAGTCCCGACTTTGCTCCCGGCGACTTCGCTCCGATCGACGCAACCTGCGGCGGTTCGAACCAGCCGCCTTCGCTCGAATGGGCCGGGCCGGCCGACGGCACCGCCGAATGGGCGATCAGCCTGAGTGACCAAACCGATCCCAGCAACCCACTGCTGCTGTGGCTCGTTGTCGGACTCGGCCCCTCGGTCACCTCGCTCGACGCCGCCACCGCTCAGAGCGCAGTGGAAACGCTGAACGACTACGGCCAACTCGGGTACGGCAACCCCTGCGTCGAAACCCTTGCCAACGGGGTTCGAGACCTCCAGTTCCGTCTCTATTCGCTCTCAGCGCCGTCGGGTATTGCCGCCGGGGATCCCGGCAACGAGGCGTGGGACCGCGTCGCCGCCGGCGCCAACGACTCCGCCACCCTCCTCATGAAGGTCGATGCAGCTACCTGACGCTCTCTTACCGTACGACGAGTCCCTGGCGAAGGCCGGCGATCTGTTCGGGGGTGTAGCCGACTCCGGCAAGGATCTCATCGGAATGTTGACCAAGGTCTGGTGCGGCGCCGGCTGGATCGGCCTGGACACCACCAAAGCGAGCAGCAGGCCGAGACTCGCGTCGCTGCCCGATCGAACCGTCGTTGACTTCGACAACGCTGCGGTTGTGCACGACCTGGGGGTCGAGGTGCACTCGATCGATCGGTACGACCGGTCCGCACGGCACGCCATGTTCCTTCATTCGCTGGATCACCGTCGCACTGTCGAGACCGCAGAGAAAGGCATCGACCGCTTCGCCCAGGGCATCGGCATTCTCGCCTCGGAGCGAATACGTGGCGAATCGCGGATCATCGAGCAACGCCTTGTCGATCGCGGTTGCCAGATCCGTCCACGTCTGGTTCGTCGAGAGATTCAGCGTGATCCAGCCGTCGGCGGTGCGACGTGGCGTGTAGTTGAGCGACAGCGGCGGTTTGCGATCGACGCCGTCACCGATCAGGGTGTCGTTCCACATGCCATCGGGCCACAGGAACTGCAACCCGGCATCGAGCATGCTGATGTCGATCCGCTGCCCCTCGCCGGTACGCTCCCTGGCGAACAGCGCCGAGCTGATGGCCTGGGCCACGGTCAACGCCGTTGCCTTGTCGATCACCAGGTTCTTCGTGAGCACCGGATCGCCACCGGCTCCCTCGACCGCCGCCATGCCGGAAACACCCTGGATCACGTAGTCATAGACCTTCTGGTCGGCGTAGGGACCGTCGGGTCCGAACCCCGAAACCGACACGTAGATCAGACGCGGGTTGGCTGCCATCATGGCGTCGGGACCGATACCCAGCCGGTCAACGGCGCCAGGGCGGAAGTTCTGGAGGAAAACATCGGCGCCGCCAATGAGGCGCCGTATCACTTCGACGCCATCTCGGTGTTTGGTGTCGAGCGCGATCGAACGCTTCCCACGATTGCAAAGGGCAAACACCGATCCCATGCCGTTTCGCTCGTCACCGAGCAGGCGCATGTGGTCGCCGCTGCCGTTGGCCGACTCGACCTTGATGACGTCTGCCCCTTGGTCACTCAGGATCGAAGCCGCCAAAGGCGCGGAAATCATCTGTGCCGCTTCAACGATTCGGATTCCTTCGAGTGGACGCATGCGGTGAGTTCTAGCCGAGCGTTCTAGGGTCTGCCCAATGAGTGAGCAGCCGAGTTTCGATCCCCAGTCCGTGCCGGTTTCGCATGCGGCGACCGTGATGCTGCTTGCTGACCGTCCCGATGCCGAAGGCCAGCCGTCGTTGCACGTCCTGATGCTGCGTCGGACGGCTCGTCTGGTGTTCGCTCCAGCGGCCTGGGTCTTCCCCGGCGGCAGAGTCGATCCAGAGGATCATCACGGCGAGTTCGACACGATGTTCACCGGACTGAGCGACGCCGAAGCCACCGCCATTCTCGATGTGCCGCTGGGCGGGCTGGCATGGTGGCTGGCTGCATGTCGCGAGACGTTCGAAGAGGCCGGACTGTTGCTCGCCGCCGGCGAAGCCGATGTTGATCTGGTCGAGATGCGACGACGAGTTCGCAAGGACGAGTCCGTCTTCGCCGACCTGATCCTCGAACATGGCATCACCCTCGATGCCTCGGCAATCGAGGAGGTCGCTCGCTTCATCACCCCGCTCGGCTCACCTCGTCGATTCGATGCCCGCTTCTTCGTTGCCCATGCGCCGATCGACCAAGTTCCCGAGCACGACGACGGCGAGATCGTGGCGTGGGAGTGGATTCGCCCAGCGGATGCACTCGAGCGATGGAGCGCGGGCGAGTTCGAAATGATCTCACCAACCGTGCGAATGGTGGCGTGCCTCGGCCGATTCGAATCGGCGAACCACGTCATGGCAGCGGCCGCACGACGACTCCCCTACCAGCGTGTTCGCGTGATCGACCCGGCAGGGGCCTATCACGTGGTGCTGCCAGGCGAGGAAGGATACGAGACCGCTGAACTCGAAGTCGAGAGTGGCTGGGTCCGACTCTGGGCAACAGAGAGCTGATCCTCACCCAGACCGATAGCCTGGCGTGTCCCCTAGTACACATCTGAGGTAGCCGCAATGGCGACACGCTCAAATCTTCGCAACGTGGCCATCGTGGCTCACGTTGACCACGGCAAGACCACACTGGTCGATGCCATGCTCCGCCAGACGGGAGCCTTCCGCGTCAACGAAGCCGTCACCGAACGCGTCATGGACTCCGGTGACCTCGAAAAGGAAAAGGGCATCACGATTCTCGCCAAGAACACCTCGGTGGTCTGGCACGACATCACGCTCAACATCGTCGACACTCCTGGCCACGCCGACTTCGGTGGCGAGGTCGAGCGGGCACTCACGATGGTCGATGGCATCGTCCTCCTGGTCGACGCCGCCGAGGGGCCACTACCCCAGACCCGCTTCGTGCTGCGCAAGGCCCTGGCTCGCGATCTTCCGGTGATTCTCGTGATCAACAAGGTCGACCGGCCAGACGCTCGCATCGCCGAGGTCGTCAACGAGGTCTACGAGCTCTTCCTCGATATCGACGCTCGTGACGACCAGATCGAGTTTCCCATCGTCTACTGCGCCGCTCGCGACGGTTGGGCATCGCTCGACCAAGACGTCAAGGGCGAGAACCTCGAGCCGCTCTTCCAGCTCATGGTCGACCACATTCCCGCTCCTTCCTACGAAGAGGGCCACCCACTCCAGGCATGGGTCACCAACCTCGACTCCTCCCCCTACCTCGGTCGCTTGGCCCTGTGCCGCGTGATGAACGGCACCCTCACCAAGGGCCAGTCGGTCTCGCTCAGCCGTGTCGACGGTTCGATCCAACGAGTCAAGCTCAGTGAGCTCTACCTCACCGAAGCGCTGACTCGCGTTCCAGCCGACTCCGCTGGTCCCGGCGATCTCGTTGCCGTCGCGGGCATCGAAGACATCCTGATCGGCGAGACCCTCGTCGATGCCGAAGATCCCCGCCCCATGCCGGTCATCGAGGTCGATCAGCCAGCGCTGTCGATGACCATCGGCATCAACACCTCGCCGCTCGCCGGCAGTAGCGGCTCCAAGCTCACCGCCCGCCTGGTCAAGGGCCGTATCGACTCCGAACTCGTCGGCAACATGAGCCTCCGTGTTCTGCCAACCGAGCGTCCCGACGCCTGGGAGGTGCAAGCTCGTGGCGAGCTCCAGCTCGCGATCCTCGTCGAGCAGATGCGCCGCGAAGGCTTCGAGCTCACCGTCGGCAAGCCTCAGGTGGTCATCCAAGAAATCGATGGCAAGGTCTACGAGCCGGTCGAGCGAGTCACCATCGATGTCCCCGAGGACTACCTCGGCGCGGTCACGCAGCTCCTCGCCGCCCGAAAGGGTGCCATGGCCAACATGGTCAACCACGGCACCGGCTGGGTCCGCCTCGACTACCTCGTTCCTGCTCGTGGGCTCATTGGGTTCCGAACCGAGTTCATGACCGAGACCCGCGGTACCGGCGTACTCAACCAGAGTTTCGAGGGCTACGAGCCATGGTTCGGCGAGATCCGCGTGCGTCGCACCGGGTCACTCGTCGCCGACCGCAAGGGGCCAGTCACTGCCTACGCCATGATGGGCTTGCAAGAGCGGGCCCAAATGCTCGTCTCCCCAACTGCCGACGTCTACACCGGCATGATCGTTGGCGAGAACAGCCGCACCGAAGACATGGACGTCAACGTCTGCCGTGAAAAGCAGTTGACGAACCACCGCGCGGCTGCGTCGGACGCCACGGTCAAGCTGACCCCGCCCAAGGTGCTGTCGCTCGAGCAGGCACTCGAGTTCATCGCCGACGACGAGTGTGTCGAGGTCACCCCCGACCACGTTCGCCTGCGCAAGGTCGAGCTCGACCCGATCGCTCGGGCACGCGTCACCAAGGCTCGCAAGGCGGCTGCTCAGTCGGCCAATGCCTGAGCGTCCGCCATTGCCAGCCCCCGGCTTCTAGCTCCCGAACGCCGACAACGGAATATCGCAGGTGTCGAGCGTGCGCAGGAACGAAGCGGTGATCTCGTTGTCTGGCTCGGTCGTCCCACCGGTGACACCAATCATCAAGCCGACGATGTCGCCGTTTTCGACGATGCACAGCGCCTGTTCGGTGGTGATGCCGGTCGCTTCGACGATGCCCTGGGCCATGATTTCCCGCCCGACCTCGGTCTCGAGCAGCGTCTCGAACTGAGCGAGCTGTTCCTCGGTCAGTTCCATTTCGGCGAGCACCGCCGCACGCTCCTCATCGCTCATCCCGGCAAACGGATCGGTGCCAGCGTCGTTGGCTGCCACGGCGGTCGTGGTCGTGGTCTCCTCGGCGGGCACGGTGGTCGACACGGTGGTCGACGTCGCTTCCTCGAGGGTGGTCGTCGACTCGGCAGAGGCCTCGACCGACGTTGGCGTTTCGGCCGACGAGGCGAGGCCGCTCTCGCTCGAGGACGACCCGCAAGCGGCGACGACCAGGGCGATGCCAGCCAGAAGCGATGCTCGACCAGCAAGGTTGACGTTCATGGTTTCCCTCCGGAGTGTTCCTGTCGAAAAGGTACCTGTTCAGGGAGCGAGGTTGCGATCACCCTCGGTC
>JBBQUN010000021.1:0-29120 GCA_038212405.1 Acidimicrobiales bacterium
AAGCCGAGCGTCGACAACCCGCCCACTACGTCAAACCGGCTTCGACGCGCCCCAACCACCAGCCAGACCCGCCTGGCCGCCACCAAACCCGACAACCAGCGATCCACCCGGTCTTCAGAAGCCGGACGGTGGATCGAGGCTTAGAGGCCGCGCGGATAGGTGCTTGTTGATCTAGCCGGTTGGTTGCCATCCACCGGTTGAGGTGTCGGCTCGATTTTGATCTCGAGTGCACCGAAAACCAACAACCGATGGAGGCACCCGCCATCATGACACGCGCCCTGGACCCCGACGTGTTCGACGTCATCTGGACCGCAGTCGAACCGATCCTGCCCGCCCGACCCGAAAACCATCCCCTCGGCTGCCACCGGCCCCGCATCGAGGATCGGCTCTGCTTCCGAGGCCTGATCATCCGACTCGTCACCGGTTCCTCCTGGGTCGACATCGAAGCCCTCCTCGACCACAACGTGTCCGACACCACGCTTCGTGCACGACGCAACGAATGGACCACCGCCGGGATCTTCGACCAGCTCCGCGACGAAGCCATCGCCGCCTACGACCGGATCATCGGCCTCGACCTCGACACCGTCTCCATCGACGGGTCACTCCACAAAGCACCCTGTGGAGGTGAAGGAACCGGCCCAAATCCAACCGATCGTGGCAAGATCGGCCACAAGTGGTCGCTCGGAGTCGACGCCAACGGGATCCCGATCGGCTGGGCGCTCGACGGCGCCAACCGCAACGACATCCCGCTCCTGGAACCCACACTCGCAGCGATTGATCGGCTCGGCCTGCTCGCTGACATCGGCACGCTCTGCCTCGACGGGGCTACGACTACCCGAAGATCCGGGCCATGCTCAACGGGCGCGGATTCTGCGAGCTCGACATTCAGAAACGTGGCACGAAGCCGCCGAAAGGGACACCGCACCGTCTCACGCTTGGGCTGCGTTGGATTGTTGAATCAGCGAACTCGTGGCTGTCGAACTACGGGCAACTCCGACGCTCAACCGACCGCCGAACCAGCCACCGCCACGCTGCCATGTGCCTGCCACCGTGGTGATCATCACCGGCCGGCTCATCGACTACCTCGACCGATGGAGCCCCAGCTCGTGACCTATCCGCGCATGCCCTTATCGCTATCCCGCTCCCTGCTCGCCGGATACGTCGTCGTGGCGAGATTCAGTGCTCTGCGATCGTCACCTTGGAGCATCTCGGGCTCGGCGATCGTCACCTGGGAGCATCTCGGCGGTTGCGAACGGGCGTTCCTGAGATCGACTGCGCTGGTGATGTCGCTAGCAGATTTCGGAGCCTGCAGATGGCCGACGCCTGGTTGTTGGTGATACCGAGGTTTCGTTCGGAGAGTCCAACGCCGAACAACGTCCGTTGAGTTCCCGCCCGCCGAACTACCCGTCCTGTAGTATCAGAATCTGACGTCAGAAACTATTTGGGCAGCAAGGGGGGGGCGACCGGAGACTCATGACGCAGTGTCCCGTTTCTCGATGGTTCGACGTGGGTGTCGGTGTCGATGAGCGGCTGCTGATCTCGCACTCCGGCTCATCCCCAGCATGTCGCAACGATCCCTCAGGAGCAGACGAAACCATGTCCGACATCTCTTCCGAACCAGCAACCGCCTCTCCAAGCAGTCCTTGGGCGGCCGAATTGGCTGAACTCGCGCGTCGCCTCGAACTCGCTGAAGCCCAAGGCGGAGTTGAATCCGTAGCGCGTCAGCATGCGAGTGGCCGTCTGACGGTTCGCGAACGTATCGCCACGATCGTCGACGATGGGTGCTTTGAAGAGGTCGGCGCACTTGCTGGCGCGAGTACCTATGACGAGCACGGAAACTTGCTCGGGTTTACCCCCGCGAACCTGGTCTTCGGCCAGGCATTGATCGACGGTCGACCTGCGGTAGTAACTGGCTACGACTTCACGGTGCGGGGCGGCGCCTCGGATGCCTCGGTTGGGGCGAAACGCCCATACGCCGATCGAATGGCCCATGAACAGCGGATGCCCCTCGTGCGCCTGCTCGAAGGCGCGGGTGGCAGTGTCAAGTCGATCGAGGACACTGGCTACTCGTACGTCTCTGAGATCACCGGTTGGGAGTACGCCGTCCGCAATCTCTCGCTCGTTCCTGTCGTGTCGGCGGCGCTCGGTCCAGTGGCAGGATTGCCAGCGGCCGAGGTCCCCGCTTCGCACTTCTCTGTAATGGTGAAGGGCGCCGCCCAAGTCTTCTCGGCCGGGCCTCCGTTGGTCGAGGCGGCGACTGGGAAGGTGATGACGAAAGAAGAGCTCGGTGGATGGGAGGTGGCCACGCGCGCCGGCACCGTCGACAACGCCGTCGGGAGCGAGGACGAGGCGTTCGAGCAGATCCGCCGCTTCTTGTCCTACCTACCTTCACACGTCTACGAGCTTCCGCCGACATGCGTCACTGACGACGACCCGAATCGAACTGATCCATGGTTACGTGAGGCAGTGCCGAGATCGCGTCGCCCGATCGACACCCGAAAAGTCATCGACTCGATAGCTGACCGTGGGTCAGTTTTCGAGATCGGTGCTCGGCACGGCAGGGCCGTGATCGCTGCCATCGCCCGTCTGGATGGATTCCCGGTCATGATCCTCGGCACCGATGCCCGTTTCGACGGCGGCGGGTTCTCTACCGAGGCGTCGTTAAAGCTGGAGCGGTTCGTTGATCTTGCAGACACGTTCCATCTTCCGGTCGTCTACCTCGTCGACAATCCAGGAGTGCTCATCGGGCCCGAAGCTGAGCGTGCTGGAACGTTGCGTGCCGGTTGCCGGGCGCTGTCGGCGATTCACGAGGCATCGATTCCGCTTGCGTCTGTTCTCGTGAGACGCTGTTTTGGAGTCGGGGGAGCGACGCATCGAAATGATCTCGCGCACTCGCTCAGAGTGGCATGGCCGTCGGGTGACTGGGGCTCGCTGCCGTTGGAGGGCGGGGTCGAGGCCGCCTACAAGAGTGTGATTGCTGCTGCCCCGGATCCCGAGGCAGCTCTGCGCGAGCTACGGGAGCAGTTGCAGGCCGTCCGCTCACCATTTCGGACTGCCGAGCGATTTCTGATGGAAGACATCATCGATCCGGCCGACACGCGTCCGATCCTGTGTCGCTGGGCTAGGCGGGCATATCACCGCCTAGCTGCCGGTCAAGTAGGGCCGACTGGCCGAACCTACCGGCCTTGATCGCCGAACTCGCACGGCGAAGGAGTGGCTCATCGCTCCTTCTTCCATGCGGTGAACTCGACGAACTTCCAGTTCGGCCTCGATGAGAGGTCCGACGCTTTGCGGCGACAAGACACGGTCCGATAATTCGCCGACGGGTCAAGCTGGTAGCCAGATAAGTGCCTGGCTTCTGAGTGACCCAGATACTCCTGCCGTGGTTCGACCAGCGAACCCGCTTGGCCTGGAGTGTTTCAAGAGATTTCACGCAATGGCTCACTTTCAACTGGCCCGCGCTCGAGTTGCGTCGGGGGGTTGTCCTCTCGATCGAGCGTGTTCCGAGCGGGAGTAGGAGCGTTCTCGCGAATCGACAATTGGACTTGACATCAGGTTCACAACTCGCGAGTGTCATAGGCGTCGTCTGGGGGGCCAGCGACCGAATCGAAAGGGGAGGATGTATGGCACTGCCATCTCGTGGCTCGGTTTTGGCCACCTCCGAAGGCTTGAAAACATCGAAAGACGGTGATGTCCGACCGTTGCTCGAAGTGCGAAACCTGAATGTCTACTTTCGAAACCGCACCTCCGATGTGCAGGCAGTTCGTGATCTCTCGTTCTCCATTGCACCGGGCGAAACCCTCGGGATGGTAGGAGAGAGCGGAAGTGGTAAATCGGTCTCGGCTCTGTCGCTCCTTCGCTTGCTCAAGTCGCCGCCAGCTGTCGTAGAAGGCGAGGTCTTGCTCGACGGCACTGATCTTCTTTCGCTGTCGCCAAAGGAGATTCGCTCGATTCGTGGCCGCGATGTCGCGATGATCTTTCAGGAACCCATGACAGCACTCGATCCGCTGTTCCCGGTCGGATACCAAATCGCACAGAGCCTGCGGGTCCACCGAAACCTGTCACGCAAGGCGGCAAAGGTGGCGGCAATCGAGGCGCTCGAGAAAGTGGGTATTCCGCTTCCGGCCCGCCGTTATGGCGAGTATCCACACCAGCTTTCGGGCGGCATGCGCCAACGGGTGATGATCGCAATGGCCATCGTGTGCGAGCCGCGTCTGTTGATCGCTGACGAGCCCACCACTGCGGTGGACGTCACGATCCAAGCGCAGATCCTCGATCTGTTGTTGGAGCTGAATCGCGACACCGGTATGGCCATCCTTCTCATCACGCACGATCTCGGGGTGGTGGCCGAGTCCTGTCAGCGTGCCATCACGATGTACGCCGGTGAGGCCGTCGAGCACGGGCCGGTGGATGATCTGCTGAGCGAACCCAAGCATCCGTACACCTCGGCGCTCTTGCAGGCGATCCCGCGGGTCGAGACACGAGGCCTGGAGCTTCGGTCCATTCCAGGTCGGGTGCCTGGACTGGCCGAAATGCCAGCTGGATGCCGATTCATGGCCCGATGTGAATTCGCAGAGGAGGCTTGCACTGAGTATCAGCCAATGCGCTCGATCGGTTGCCGGGGCGTGCGATGCGGACGCCATGATGAGTTGCAACTCCAGGGGGCAGTTCGATGACTGCCAGCACGGTGAAGGGCATCGCAAACTCGGAGCCACTTCTCAGGGTCGAGGATCTCAAGGTCCACTACCCGGTCAGGGGGTCACGCCGGTCCAAGGTTCGAGCGGTTGACGGAGTGAGCTTCGAGGTCTACCCGGGTGAGACACTCGGCGTGATCGGAGAGTCGGGCTCGGGCAAATCCACCGTGAGTCGTGCTGTAGCCCAGCTCGTCGAACCCACTGCTGGCAAGGTGTGGTTCCGAGGGGACTCTCTCTTCGATATGTCGATGACCAAGCGACGCGAGATGCGGCGCCACATCCAGATGGTTTTTCAGGATCCGCACTCCGCACTCGATCCTCGAATGACCATCTGGCAGAGCGTCTGCGAACCTCGGCGAGTGCAACGAGTCGGCAGCACAGCCGAGCGACGTGAGCATGCGCTGCTCCTCCTCGAACGAGTAGGTCTGACCGAGACTCACGCAAGGCGCTACCCGCACGAACTCTCAGGAGGGCAGAAGCAGCGGGTGTCCATCGCTCGGGCCCTCACGCTTCAACCCGATCTAATGCTCTGCGACGAGCCGGTCTCGGCACTGGACGTGGCTCTGCAGGCGGACATCATGAACCTCTTCGCCGAGCTGCAGGCCGAGTTCGGTTTGGCCTACCTCTTCATCACCCACGATCTGAGCGTGGTGGCACATATCGCCGATCGCATCGGCGTCATGTACCTGGGGAACTTCATGGAGTTGGGATCGATAGATGAGATCATCGATCATCCCGCGCATCCATATACCGATGCGCTGATTAAGGCGCAGCCTGTGGCGCTGCCGAGCTATCTCCGGACCAATGAGCGGGTGCACCTCCAAGGTGACATTCCCAGTCCGATCGACCCTCCGAGCGGATGCCGCTTCCGAACGAGATGTCCATACGCGGAGAGTCGTTGCGCTGCAGAGGTTCCCGAGTGGCGCGAGGTGTCGGCCGGCCACTGGGTGGCTTGTCATTTTGCCGGAGAAATCAAGCTCGGAGCATCAAATCCCGGTCGGAAATCGGCCGGTAGTCAGCCGGAGAGCGCCAGGGATTAGGCCCTGACAGCAACCGGATTATCGCGAAGACAATGATCAAGGGAGACTCAATTGCTAGGGAAGACAACGACAATCGTACGGAGAAGGAACGGGGCCTTACTGGCTGCCGCATTCTCCTTCGCCATTCTGCTGGCTGCATGCGGCAGCGACGGAAGTGCAGCCGATGATGCCAGCGGCGACGACGCCACGACCGAAAATACCGATGGTGCGGCCGGTGAGGATTCGACATCGACAGATCCCGCCGCTGCGGGCGACCCGGTGCAAGGTGGGACGCTGAGGGTGGCCCACCCGACGGCGCCGACCACGCTTGATCCCGCTTCAGGCAACTCTGGATACGACCACATCTACCTGTATCCGATGTTTGACACTCTCGTGAACTTTGTTCCTGAGACGCTCGAGGCCTTGCCTGGGCTCGCTACGTCGTGGGAGTTCACCGACGACACCACGTTGGTGCTCAACCTAAATGAAGGCGTCAGCTTTCACGATGGAACGCCGTTCAATGCCGAGGCAGTGAAAGCCAACCTCGAGCGATCCAAGAACTGGGAGAATTCGAACATCGCTGGTGACCTCGTCAACGTCGACACCGTCGACGTCGTGGACGAGTACACCGTGCAGATCAATCTGACGCAGCCCGACACGGCACTGCCACTGATCTTGTCCGACCGTGCCGGCATGATGGTCTCGCCAACAGCGTTCGACGCCGATCCGGACGGCTTCGGTCAGAATCCCGTTGGAACCGGACCGTTCAAGTTCAGCGAGTGGTTGACCGGTGAGTCGGTAACGGTCGAAAGGAATGACGAGTATTGGGGCGATGTCGCGTATCTCGACTCGATCGTGTTCAGCATCATCATTGATCGCGACACGGCCATCAATGCGGTGCTGTCCGGTCAGCAGGACTTCACGTTCAACGTCGATCCCAGCCAGCTTTCTCGAGTCGAGAACGAGGACGGCATCGTCACCGATCAGAGCGCAGGTCTGTTCCACTACGAGTTCTACACGAACAACGGCCGGCCTCCTTTCGATGACGTTCGCGTCCGCCAGGCGCTGAACTACGCGATCGATCGCGACGCCTACCTTCAGGCCACGCAGTTCGGTACCGGCGAAGTGGCTTGGCATCCCATCCCTTCTGCGCACTGGGCATTCCCGGCTGATCAGGTTCCGACCTATGCCTACGATCCCGAGAAGGCACGCGAACTGCTAGCAGAGGCGGGCTATGCCGATGGGTTGACGATCGAAGTCGTCGGTTGGACGGCTGATCCTGATGTTCGTCGCGCCGAGGTGCTCCAGCAGCAGCTCGCCGATGTCGGCATCACGATGAACATCACCGCAACAGAGGTGCCGCAGGCAACTGCGGCCTTCTTCAACGACAAGAACTACGACGCCTATCTGGCAGCGTGGACTGGTCGTCCCGATCCCTCGCTCACCTATTCACTGCTGTTCGGTAAGGATGGATACTTCAATGCCGCTGCCTACGAGGCTCCAGGCCTCGAAGCAGCGCTCCAGGAGACCCGGGCAGTGTCAGATCAGGGCGAGCGGACCGCGGCGTTTGGCGAGGCATCGACCATCATCGCTGACGAAGCGTTGTACACCCCCCTGGCCTACCCTCCCGACTTCTCGGTCTATCGGGACTCGGTGCAGGGCTACGTTCCCAACCTTCTGTCCAAGCCGAAGTTTGCCTATACGTGGCTGACGGAGTGACCGACGTCCCGGAGGTCGGGGTGACACCGCTTCGCGGCTAGTCCCTTCGGCCAGAGTTTGATAACACTGCCCCCGTTCCCCGGCCGCTGTTCGAGCGCCGACGGAACGGGAGCAGTGCCCCACCTGTGCCCTCGCCCGATCGGCGAGACAAGAACGATCCAATGAAAGGAGTCGGAGATGCTTCGGTTCATCATCAGACGGCTAGTGACCTTGATTCCGACGATGCTGCTCGCGTCGTTCGTCGTCTTCGCCCTCCTGCAACTCATCCCGGGCGATCCAGCCGTGGTGATCGCCGGTGAGTATGCGACCCCCGAGCGTTTGGCCACAATTCGCGAACAGCTCGGGCTCAACGAATCCTTTCTCGCCCAGTACGTCCACTGGCTCGGCGGTGTGCTCCAAGGGGATCTCGGTACGTCCTTACTGAATCAGAGCGACATTCTCGAGCAGATCACTCGTCGAATACCAGCCACGCTCACGATCGTCGTCGGTGCGTTGATTTTCTCCCTCGTGGTCGGGTTGCCTCTCGGCGTGGCGGCGGCTCGTCGTGCCGAACGAACCAGCGACTCGGTGATCACCGGTATCTCGACGCTAGGCGTGGCGATGCCCAATTTCTGGCTGGGAATGTTGCTGGTGGCGGTGTTCAGTCTCAAGCTCGACTGGCTGCCTGCCACTGGATCGGTGGGTGTCACCGAGAATCCTTGGCAAGCGATCCAGCACGCCCTGCTGCCGTCGATAGCCCTTGGGGCGGTCGGTGCTGCCGAACTCGCTCGGCAGACGCGAAGCGCTCTCATCGGTGTGCTGAATTCAGACTTCGTTCGAACGCATCGGTCGAAAGGGCTCAGCGAGAACCGAATCGTGTGGGTGCACGGCCTGCGTAGCGCCGGCATCCCGATCGCCACGACCTTTGGCCTGCTGGTGAATCGCTTTCTCGGGGCGACCGTTGTGATCGAGGCGGTGTTCGGCATACCGGGGCTGGGAAGCCTCATCGTCGCTTCGACCTTCAACCTCGACTTTCCGGTCGTCCAGGGCGTCGTCTTGGTGATGGTCGTCATCGTCGTCCTCGTGAATTTCCTGGTCGACCTGTCCTATCGGTTGATCGATCCACGGATCCGGAGCTGAGGAGCTCATCATGACCACGACGTTGAACCCCGCCGGACAGGCTGGATCAGATGGCAAGGCAGCGAAAGGTTCCCGCTTGCGCAGGTTCGCAAGTTGGGCGCGTCGAGAACCCGCAGCAGCGGCTGCCCTTGCCTTCTTGTCGGCACTCTTCGCTATGTTGGCGCTGGCGCCACTGATCACCTGGCACTTACCCGAGACGCAGGACTTCGCGAACAGTCTCCAGGGTCCGAGTTGGGATCATATCTTCGGGACAGATGACCTCGGTCGCGACATGTGGGCACGTGTCATCTATGGCGGTCGAGTGTCGATTTTGGCTGCGTTTCTCGCCGTTCTCGTCTCGACCGTCCTCGGTGTGCCCATCGGTGTACTCACCGGCTACATCGGTGGCAAGTTCGACGATGTCGCTATGCGCGTCGTCGACACACTCATGTCGTTCCCGGCGATCATCTTGGCCATCGCTGTCACCGCAGCCCTTGGCCCTGGGGTGAACAATGCAATGATTGCCGTTGGTATCGTCCTGGCGCCTATCTACGCCCGTCTGATGCGCGGGCAGGTGATGTCGGTGAAGGGCGACCTCTACGTCGAGGCTGCGAGATCGTATGGGGCACGTCATCGCGAGGTGGTGCTTCGCCATATCATTCCGAACTCGATTCAGCCGGTGATCGTGCAGAGCGCACTCACCCTGGCCGTCGCCCTCATTGCAGAAGCCAGTCTGAGCTTCCTCGGACTCGGTGTCCAGCCTCCTCAGTCAAGTTGGGGAGCCGTCCTCGGCCGCGCGTATCGCAACATGTACGACGACGCAACGCAGATGCTGTACCCCGGAGGCGCCATCGTGCTGACCGTCCTGTGTTTCAACACTCTCGGGGACACGTTGCGCGTGCTCCTCGATCCGATCACCAGAAGGAGTCGCTAGCCACATGACCAACACAAGCCAGCAACCGATCGAATCCGCCGAACTGAAGCCAACATGGATGGCTGATCTCGAGGATCGGCGGGCAGCGGCCGCCAAGATGGGTGGCGTCGAGCGAGTCGCTCGTCAACACGAAAACGGGCGGCTCACTGTTCGCGAGCGTCTGGCCAGTTTGCTCGACGAGGGGAGCTTCCGCGAGATCGGTGGCATCTCTGGCAGCGCTACATATGACGACGACGGGAAGCTCCTCGAGTTCACTCCCACGAACTTCGTATTCGGCCAGGGACGAATCGATGGTCGGCGCGTCGCTGTCGGAGGTGACGACTTCACGGTCCGGGGTGGCTCGTCCGATGCATCGATTCCCGAGAAGGTCATCTACTTCGAGCGAATGGCCGGCGAGCTGCGTATCCCGTGTATCCGCCTGATCGAGGGAAGCGGCGGAGGCGGCAGTGTGAAGTCGCTCGAGGACATAGGACACACCTACATTCCGGAGAATCCGGCGTGGGACGACGTCGTGGACAACCTCTCCCGAGTTCCTGTCGTGGCTGCGGGGCTCGGTCCGGTTGCCGGACTTGGAGCGGCACGAATGGTGACTAGCCACTTTTCTGTGGTCGTCAAGGAACAGTCGCAGATGTTCGTAGCGGGTCCAGCGGTCGTGGCTCAGGGTATGAACGAAGATCTGACCAAGGAGGAACTCGGCGGCTGGCAGGTGATCTGCCGGTCCGGTGCAATCGACAACGCAGTCGACACTGAAGAGGAGGCATTCGAGCAGATCCGTACGGTGCTGTCGATTCTCCCACCGAACGTCTGGACCCTGCCAACGCGAACAGCAACGACCGATTCGCCGGATCGGATCGATCCAGCGCTGCGGACGATGGTTCCGCCCGAACGTCGCCGCGCCTATGACTCGAGGGCAGTCTTGCGCTCGGTATTCGACGAGGGCTCTCTCTTCGAGATCGGCCGACTCTATGGCGGTTCCGCGATCACCTGCTTTGCCCGTCTCGACGGGTACCCGGTCGCCGTTCTCGCTGGAGATCCAAAGGTATATGGATCTGCTATGACGGCCGAGTCAGCACGCAAGACGACACGCTTCGTCGATCTTGCCGACACCTTCAACATCCCCGTCGTCCATTTCGTGGATCAGCCCGGGATCCTCATCGGCTCGCACAGCGAGAAGACCGGCGCCATTCGTGAGGGCGCACGGACGTTGTCAGCAGTCTACGAAGCAACGGTGCCATGGGCATCGGTGATCGTCCGACGAGTGTTCGGGGTAGGTGGCTCCGCTCACAGGAATCACCGCAGACACGGATTCCGTGTGGGCTGGCCCTCCGGCGATTGGGGGTCCCTCCCGATCGAGGGCGGGCTAGAGGCAGCGTACAAGCGTGTTCTCGCCGATGCCGATGACCCTGAAGCGGCGCGGGCTGATATCGAGCGTCGTTTGAACGCCATACGCTCACCGTTCAGAACGGCTGAGGCATTCCGGGTCGAGGACATCATCGACCCGGCCGAAACCCGACCGATGCTCTGCGACTGGGTCGAGTCTGCATACGCACTGCTTGGCACGACCGATCTCGACAAGTCTCGCCGTCGCTTCCGACCATGAGTGGCATGACATCTCCTCAGGAGCCGTCGGTGGATTCCCACATCGTGCTGCCATCGCTAATCCGTCGTCGGTCCAAAGAGTCCCCCGAACGGATCTTCCTCGAACATGTCGACGGTTCGACGATGACCTACGGCCAACTTCAAGAGACCGCTGACCTCTGGTCTGGTGCATTGGTGACTCTCGGTGTTGCTCCTGGTTCGACGGTCGTTTCGCTCATGCCAACCTCATTCGAGACGGTCGCTCTGTGGATGGGTATCGCTCGGTTGCGAGCGATCGAGGTGCCTATAAACACGGCGTACGTCGGACGCATGCTCGACTATGTGCTCACCGACTCGAATGCCGATGTCTTCGTCGTGCATGCGCGCTTCATTGAACGACTGGCGGATGTTGGTGACGCGCTGCATAGCCGCACCGTTGTTGTGGTCGGCGGCCCTGCCCCAGCAATCGCAGGTGCTGCCAGGGTCGTGGAAGCAACGAGTGTCTTCACCCTGTACGAAGCGGACGTTTTTCCCGAGCCGCAACCTCATGACATCGCGACGATCATGTACACCTCAGGTACAACCGGTGCTTCCAAGGGCGTGCTCGTCACCTGGGCGCACTCGATGGCGTCAGCGATGGGCTGCTTTCCCGAGGAGGACTTCGGTGCCGATGACGTGTGGTACGGGCCGTTTCCTCTCTTCCACGTATCGGGGAAGGCGCCAATCCACCGGATGGCTCGGGCCAATGGGCGTGTAGTTCTTCGCGAAGTCTTCAGCACCGATCAGTACTGGGACGACATTAGCCGTCACGGTTGCACGGCCACGTTGCTCATGGGATCGACTGCGGTGTTCCTGGAGTCGCAGCCGCCCTCAGAGGACGATCTTGACCACCCGCTCGACAAAGTTCTCATGTCTCCGCTGCCCGATGACGTCGATCGTTTCAAGGAGCGTTTCGGTGTCCGTGTCAGGAGTGTTTTCAATATGACGGAGATCAGCTGTCCGATTCAGACGTCTTGGGATCTCGTCGATGGCCGGAGCTGTGGACGCGTTGCTCCTGGCTACCAATGCAGGGTGGTCGACGACGATGACCGCCCAGTGCCACCCGGAGTGCTCGGCGAACTCGTTGTGCGCGCCGATGAGCCCTGGGTGCAGATGGCTGGCTACTGGAACATGCCCGAGAAGACCGTCGAGGCATGGCGGAACTTGTGGTTCCACACCGGTGACGGGTTCATCTGTGATGAAGTGGGCAACTACTACTTCGTTGATCGTCGGAAGGACGCGATCCGCAGGCGAGGGGAGAACATCTCCTCGATGGAGGTCGAGGCCGATATCAACACTCATCCTGATGTGATGGAAAGTGCTGTGATCGCGATTCCGTCTGAATGGAGTGAGGATGAGGTGATGGCCATCATCGTCCGCCGACCCGGTTCTCGTCTGGATGAAACGGAGCTGTACGAGTACCTCGTTCCACGCATGGCCAGATTCATGCTGCCTCGGTACATCGCCTTTGCCGAGGTATTGCCAAAGACTCCAACCGAAAAGGTGCGAAAGGCGGTACTTCGTGATCAGGGAATCGGTGCCGATACGTGGGATCGTGACGCTGTCCTCGGAGGTCGACAATCGAAGTGACTGCGCTCCTCGGACCTGCCCGGTAGATTCCTTGAAATGACTGACGTTCCCCCAACTCCGAAGGGCAGGCGAACGAGAGCTCGAATACTCGAAGCCGCCCAGGTCGTGTTCGAGCGCAAGGGCCTGCACGCCGCTCGGATCGCGGACATCGCCCAGGAGGCGGAGCTTTCTCCATCGGCCTTTTACCGATACTTCGAGTCGAAAGCCGAAGTGCTCGAAGCGGTGGCGATCTCGTCATTCGACGCCGTCTACGAGGCAGTTGGGGCGCAGGACGATTCGGAGCGGAGTCTCGTGCCGGCGGAGCGTTTCCGGCTGGCGAACCGTCGGTACCTAGCCGCCTACTGCGACAACGCGCTCGGCGTTCGTCTGTTGGAGCAACATGTCGCGACCAGTCCCTTGTTCAAGGAGCATCGACGTGGGATCAATCAGCGTTTCATCCCACGCCTGGCTGCAGTATTTGGCCGCATGATGGAAGCAGGTGAAATCGATGATCGAATCGATCCCGAGTCGCTCGCTGAGTCACTGAGTGCAATGGTCGACCGGTCGGCCTACATCAACTTCGTACTGCGAGGTCATCGATTGGTGCCAGAAGGCTTCGTCGAGACTATTGACATCATCTGGGACAACGTACTTGGTATTCCTTCGCCGGAGTGGGTGTCAGGTTCGCAAATTAAAGCCGCTCCTTATCCATGGCTGCATAAACGTGGTGTGGGACGAGATGTGCCGTCAGCTAGGGGAATGAACACTCAGGAGCTGTTGGAACAGGCTGCAGCAGAGGTCTTTTCTGAACGTGGATTCCTTGGATCGCGCATGGCAGATATCGCATCTGCAGCTGATGTCGCCCATGGGACGGTCTACAACTACTTCGATTCACGCTTCGATGCATTCACCTCGGTTGCGACGATCATGTGCGATCGGCTCTTCGATGAATTGGTGGCGGAGTCCAGGGCGACAGCGACGGATCAGCACCGGAGTTTTGTGGCTCAAGTCGAAGCTGCGAATCGCATCACTGCTGACTTCTATCGTGCCAATTCGGCGTTCATTGCGGCTTTCGAGGAATTTGCAACTGTTGACCAGAGCTGCGCCTCGGTCCGACTGATGCTCCGTGATCGATTCGTGCGTGGCGTGGCGCTCAACCTCGAACGATTGCAAGTCGCTGGGTTGGCTGATCGACGTCTCGACCCGTGGATGACGGCAGACGTTCTTGTTGCGATGCTCGAGCGAATGCTCATCAACTGTGTCGTGGTCGACGATCCGCACGTCACCGACGCACTCTTGATCGAGATGTCACAGCTCTGGGTGCGGGCAATGGGAGTCGATCCTTCGGTGTGAATCCAGGAGTTGACATCAGGATCACAAACTGAGAGGCTGAACGAGATCTCAAGATCCGAGGTTCCGGCATTCGCTGGAGCGGTGGTGGAATGGCCGAGGATCGGCCAGGGGAATCCGCTACATGTCCAACTCGCCGGGAACCCCGGCCCTGCACGGAGGAAGTCGTGTCGAACAGCGTGAGCGTTACTGCTGAGATGTCTGCAGCAGTGTGGAAGATCGAGATCGCCGTCGGGTCGATAGTGGCAGAAGGCGATGTCCTCCTGCTCCTTGAGTCCATGAAGATGGAGATCCCAGTGGAGGCTCCGTCTGCCGGTGTCGTGGCGAAGGTCTGCGTTACGCCCGAACAATCGGTGCAGGAAGGCGACGTCCTCGTCGTGATCGACGTCAGCGCCTGATGGACTCTGCTGCACTGGACTCGCCCGAGGACCCGATTGAGGCGTTTCGCACGAAGCGCGACCAGATCCGTAGCGAGATGGGCGGATCCGCCAAGCTGGCACAACTGTCGGAACTGGGCCGACTCAACGTCCGAGAGCGATTCGACCTCCTACTCGATCCCGGCAGCTTTCGAGAGGTAGGAACATTCGCTCACTCCGATCGCGTGGCCGACTCGGCCGCCACTCCTGGCGACGGCAAGATCGGCGGGCACGGCTTGATCGCCGGGCGACCGGTGACGGTCGTCGGGGATGATTTCACCGTGAAGCGCGGGACGTCTTCGGTCATCGGCAGCTCGAAGCTGAAGCGTCTGTACGAACAGGCGACCACGGCTGGCAACCCATACATCTACCTTGGTGAGACGGGTGGTGCACGAATCCCGGACACCATGGGATCTGACGGCTTCACCCGACTTGCGGCTTTTCCGGAGTTCGGTGTTCGGCCCCGGCGGATACCTCTGGTGAGCGCGATTCTCGGTGAGTCGTTCGGCGGTTCCTCGTTCATCTCGGCGCTCAGCGACTTCGTGGTGCAGGTACGTGGGTCGTGTCTCGCTGTCACTTCGCCACGTGTGATCGAAATCGCCACGGGCGAGAGCATCACGCTCGACGAACTCGGTGGAGTCGAGGTCCACAGTCGACACACAGGGCAGATCGATCGGCAGGCCGGGACCGAGGCCGAGGCAATCGAGGCCATCCAGACGTTCTTGTCATTCCTTCCATCGAGCGTCGACCATCGGAACATTTCACTTGATTCGACTGCTTCGGACGCCGAAGGGGAATTCGAACGCTCCACCAGAATCGCAACGGCTGTGCCTGCGTCGAGGCGGCGAGCATACGACGGTCGTCAACTTGCCGCCCTCATACTCGATGAGGCCGTCTTCGAGATTCGTCCGCTCGTCGGGCGAGGGCTCATCACCGGTTTCAGCCGACTCGATGGTCACACGGTTGGCGTTGTCGCTAGTCAACCGATGTTTCAGGCCGGTGCTCTCGACGTTCAAGCATGTCTGAAAGCCACCCGACTGATCCGAATCTGCGACACCTTCGCCATCCCGATGGTCTTCATCCAAGACACCCCCGGTTTCTTGGTCGGCCGCAATGTGGAGCACGCGCGGCTGCTTCATTCGGCGATGCAGCTGCATCAAGCCTTGGTGTCGTCGGTGACGCCGAAGATGACCGTGGTGATCCGCAAAGCGTTCGGCCTCGCCCACCATGTTATGAACGGTGCGCTCATGGGCAGCGATCTGCTCGTGGCATGGCCTGGTGCCGAGATCGGGTTCATGGATCCTGAAGTGGGCGCGAACGTGGTTCATTCCCGCACACTTGCGGCTGAGCCTACGCCGACTCGGAACGCCCTTCACTCGGAGTTGGCTGCTGCGATGGCCCACTCGACGTCGCCTTATGGCGCTGCGGGATCGATGACGATTGACGAGATCATCGATCCCGCCGAGACCCGATCGGTCCTACGCGACCGAATATCCCGGCTCGCCGACCGTCGGATCCCACCGCCCGAAGCCCGGCCGCTCTCTTATTGGCCGACCTGCTGAGCTTCTCACCTGCCCTCTCGGAAGGACATTTGTTGACCATCAACCGTGTACTCGTCGCCAACCGTGGCGAAATAGCCGTCAGACTCATTCGTGGGCTCCACGACTTTGGAGTCAAAGCCGTATCGGTCCACTCGACCGATGACGTGTCATGCGCTCATGTGCGTTTGTCGGACGAAGCCTGCGACCTCGGAGCAGCGGGGCCTCGGGCCTACCTCGACATCGATGCAGTCATTCGGGTTGCCTTGGCGGCGGGCTGTGACGCGGTGCATCCCGGCTACGGCTTCCTGAGCGAGAATGCAGAGTTCGCTCGGCGATGTGCTCAGGCGGGACTCAAGTTCATCGGGCCCGAGCCAGAGACCCTCGACCTCTTCGGTGACAAGATTCGAGCGCGAGGGCTAGCAGCAGAACTTGCGATTCCCATGCTGGCCGGCACCAATGGAGTCACCACACTGGCGGAAGCCGAACAGTTCTTCACCGGCCTGCCGGCGGACACCGCAATGATCGTCAAAGCAGTGGCGGGTGGTGGAGGCCGAGGCATGAGAGTGGTGGACCGGCTCGAGGATGCAGCGGCCGCCATGGAGCGCTGCGCTGCAGAGGCGACCGCGGCGTTCGGACGGGGCGACGTCTACGTCGAGCAGTATCTGCCACGGGCCCGACACGTCGAGATCCAGATTCTCGGTGATGGAACGGGTGACGTGGTACATCTCGGAGAGCGAGAGTGCAGCATCCAACGGTCTCACCAGAAGATCGTCGAGATTGCCCCGGCTCCCGGTATGGATCCCACGCTACGTGACCGGCTCTGTGCCGCGGCGATCGAAATGGCGGCAGCCGCCAAGTACGGCAGTCTCGGAACCTTTGAGTTCCTGGTAGACGCCGACCGCTGGGGCCCAGATGCTCCGTTCTATTTCATGGAGGCCAACCCTCGACTTCAGGTCGAGCACACCATCACCGAGGAAGTGACGGGTCTCGACTTGGTGGAACTCCAGCTACGGATCGCATCGGGTGAGTCGATCGATGACTTGGGGCCCAACGTGCGAGATGTCGTGATCTCCGGTAGCGCCATGCAGGTGCGTGTGAACATGGAGACGGTCGACGGCAACGGATTGATTCGTCCGAGTTCGGGAACACTCGAGGTGTTCGAGCCGCCAACCGGACCCGGTGTGCGGGTCGACACGTTCGGCGAGACCGGATTGACGCTGAGCTCGCGGTACGACTCGTTGTTGGCCAAGGTCATCGTGCGTCATCGGCATGATGACCTGCGGGCCCTCGGCCATCGTGCGGAACGAGCCCTGGGTGAGTTCCGGATCGTGGGACTTCGCACGAACATCCCGCTGCTGCGACGCATCGTGACCCACCCGGCGTTCCTGGCAAACGATGTCACTACGGGATTCATCACCGCACATGCGAACGAGTTGCTCATAGCCGACGAAGAGCCAGTCGTCGCTGCGCCGGTGTCTCCGGCGGACGCCGACGCTCTGGATCCGGCCGACCCACTCTCGGTCCTCCATTTCGGCACCGGAAAGGGCACGGTGTCCGCCACGCCGACGCTCAGAGCCGGGCGTGTGGCGGCGACCGCACCCGAGGGAACGGTGGCCGTTTCGGCACCGATCCAGGGAACCATCGTGTCGTTACAGGTCGAAGTGGGGCAAGAAGTCGGGCTCGGTACGGAGGTCGCGGTCATCGAGGCGATGAAGATGGAGCACGTGGTGATGCCACTCATCACGGGCGTCGTCCGCTCGCTTGCCGTCGGGCTCAGCGAGACCGTGCTCGAGGGTGATCCGCTGGTGTTCATCGAGCCCGCCGAGGTCGAATTGGACGATCTCACCGGTGAAGTCGAAGTGGACCCTGACCACATTCGTCCGGATTTGCAGGAGTCCATCGATCGGCACGGGTTCGGGCTCGACGAGAACCGGCCCGACGCAGTGCTGAAGCGTCATTCGACTGGCAGTCGTACGGCTCGCGAGAACGTCGAACATCTCATAGATGCCGGCAGCTTCATGGAGTACGGGCCCCTCGTGGTGGCCGCTCAGCGAGCGCGTCATAGCGAGGATCACTTGATTCGAGCCACCCCCGGTGATGGCATCGTCGGGGGCGTGGCCACGGTCAATGCCGAGCTAGCGGGCCCAACGAGGAGCCGGTGCGTCGTCATGTCGTACGACTACATGGTGCTCGCCGGTACGCAGGGTCTTCAAAACCATCGAAAGAAAGACCGGCTGTTCGAAATTGCGGAACGTCAGCAGTTGCCGGTGGTGGTGTTTGCCGAAGGCGGGGGTGGTCGCCCAGGCGACACCGACGGCACGGGCGTGGCTGGGCTCGATTGCCTTGCCTTCCTCTACTTCGGCCGTCTCTCCGGGCTCGTTCCCCTCGTCGGAATCACGAACGGTCGATGCTTCGCCGGAAACGCTGCGCTCCTCGGATCATGCGACGTGGTGATCGCTACGAAGAGCTCGAACATCGGAATGGGCGGACCGGCAATGGTCGAGGGCGGTGGGCTCGGCATCTATCGCCCCGAAGAGATCGGACCGACAGATGTCCAGGCCGCCAACGGCGTGATCGACATCGTCGTCGAGGACGAGGCCGAGGCCGTCGAGGCTGCGAAGAAATACCTCTCGTATTTCCAGACCGTACGCGAAGACTGGGAGTGCATCGACCAGCGCCGACTTCGGTCAGCCATACCGGAGAACCGGTTACGTGCGTACGAGATCCGATCGGTGATCGACGACCTGTGTGACGTCGATTCGGTGCTCGAGCTGCGAGCTGATTTCGGCGTTGGGATGGTGACGGCCTTCGGCCGTGTCGAGGGTCGGTCGGTCGGGATCGTGGCCAACAACCCGCTCCACCTCGGCGGGGCGATCGATGCCGACGGTGCTGACAAGGCCGTGCGGTTCATGAAGCTCTGTGATGGTTTCGATATCCCCATCCTCTTCCTGTGCGACACCCCGGGGATCATGGTGGGTCCGCAGTCGGAGGAGACGGCCAACGTCCGTCACGCTGCGCGCATGTTCGTGAACGGAGCGAACCTCGACGTGTCGTTCTTCACGATCGTGTTGCGTAAGGGATATGGCCTCGGCGCTCAGGCGATGGCCGGCGGGAGCTTCCACGCCCCGGTCTTCACTGTCTCATGGCCGACGGGTGAATTCGGTGGCATGGGATTGGAGGGCGCGGTGAAACTTGGCTTCCGAAAGGAACTGGAGGCGTTGGAGGACCCGGCTGAACGCAAGGCGCTCTACGACAAGATGGTCTCTGAGATGTACCAGCAAGGAAAGGCCGTCAACATGGCGGCTCACTTCGAGATCGACGGTGTGATCGATCCGGCTGATTCCCGTCGCTGGATCGTCGCTGGTCTCGACACCTCGGACCGAAAGCCGTTCTCCCGCGACGGGAAGAAGCGGCCATGTATCGACACCTGGTGATCGCCCACCGGGTGACTTGCAAAGCCACGACGAGAGAGGCTCAATAATGGGTTTGAAGACTGGTGAACGAATGTCATTCGATGATCTCGGTATCGAGGTCATCGTCACTGCTGGCGGTGACGGCTCCCTGAGGGCGGAGGCTTCGGCAGATTCGCTCCTGCCAGGGAAGCGGTTCTCCTGCGAGACGTGCGGTGCTCAGGTCTTGATCCTGAAGCCAGGATCCGGTCGTCTCATCTGCGACGAGAGCCCGATGGAGTTGCAGGAGCCGAAGAAAACCAAGGCTGCGGACTGAGGACGCGTCGATGCGACTATCTGCCATCTCGGTCGAGCATCATCACGATGGACGGTCCGTCGACATCATGATTCCGGGCGATGAGTTCGACATGCGTACAGCACGGGAACTCATCATCGCGATCGAGAGTCTTCGAGAGGATCGTTTGGTCCGGGTCGTGACCATTGCTTCGAGGAGTCATGACTTCTGCACCGGGGCGGCCCCGGATCTCGACCCGGTGGCCCTCTCGACTGATCCTGTCTCGATGCTCGCTCAGCTGCGAGTACCGACGATTGCAGCGATCAGTGGAGCGTGTCGTGGCGTAGGCACCGAACTGATACTCGGCTGTGATATCCGTGTGGGAACGCGTGACACGCGGATCGGCTTGGCGATCGATGGACCGACGGGTGAGCCGCCGTGCTGGGGCGGATCGGCCCGACTCCCCAGGGCGATCGGCTCCGGCGATGCCCTACGAATGCTGCTGCTTGGGGTGGAGTTCGATGCCGAATCGGCTCTGCGACGACGGCTGATCCACGAGGTCATGGACAGCGATGACAATAGGACGGTGCAAGAGTGGATCGAGCGGCTCGTCGTGGCTGCCCCCCTTGCCGTGGAATTGGCCAAAGAGGTCATGCATCGCGGCATCGAGTTGCCCCTGGCAGAGGCACTCCGTCTGGAGGGCGATATGAATCACCTTCTGGCGTCCACCGATGACCGAGCGGAGGGTCTGCGCGCCTTCTTCGAACGTCGACCAGCCGATTTCGCTGGCCGATGAGCAGCACGGTCTCGACGTCGAAGAGACTCGCAGATCCGCATGCTGCGTCGTTGGAGCAGCACTTCGCACTGCCTGCCGGAACCCTGTCGGTCGGCCGGAGCGTTGCCACGATGCTCACTGACCAGATTTTCGCAATGGTTGGCCACTGGCCCGATCTCTCCACGCCGGCGGTGTTCGGCCGCCTACTCGCGGCCGGGTTGCTCGATTCTGTGTCTGCCGAACGACCAGTGGCGGTTGACGGCGGACACGTGCACGCCGATCTCCTACCCGAGGATGCGTCGCTCTTCAATGTGATTTTGGAGGCCGAACGGCACGCGGGAGCAGAGGCGGTTGCTCAGCTCGCCCAAGAGTGCCGTTTGGCAGTCACCCCCTATCAGCCGCGCACACTCGTCGTTCGGCGAACGCTCGCCGATCCGGTCACGCCATCGGCGACTGGCCATAACATCCGATCGTCACGACGGCCTGTCATCATCGACATGACGACGATGTGGGCGGGGCCTCTTTGCACCGCCGTACTCAACGAACTCGGGGCCGTTGTCATCCGCATCGAACCCGCCTGCAGGCCTGACGGGCTCAGGAGCACACCGCAGCTTCACAAGAGCCTTCATCACACTGACGAAGTCGTCGATCTCGATCTTCGCAAGGCAGGCGACAGAGCCCTCTTCGATCAGCTGTTGCGTCATGCCGATCTGCTCGTCGAATCCTTTTCCGAACGCGTGCTCCCAAATCTTGGCTATGGCCCCGACAAGATCGAAGCACTCAACCGGCGTCTCTGCCACCTCGCGATCCGCGCCTTCCCGTCCCGTTCCGACCGCAGCGGGTGGGTTGCGTACGGCGGGGGGGTGCACGCAGCCAGCGGACTCGGCGTGGTTGCCGGTCGTCCGACTCCCGCTGCCTTCGCTTACCTTGATCCGCTTACAGGTCTACGTGCTGCTGCTACAGCTTTGTCCTTGCTATCGGGAACATGTGGAGGCCAGCGAGCGACTGTGTCACTGGCTGGCTCCGCTGCGCTGGTGCGAGCCGATCCGGGTGCCAATGATCCGGGTCCCGATTTAGGTCCGGGCAGTGGGTCGAGCATCGACGAACTGGAGTTGCTCCGTCGATCGCTGTCTGAGCCACTGTGGGATGAGGGGTTCGCGCTGTGGTGAGCGACGATGTGCGCGTCGAACTCAGCCTCGATGAAGGAATCGCGATCATCAGCTTGAATCATCCGCCACTCAACATCTACGACCTCGAGATGCGCGACGCATTGATCGAGGCGTTGACCGGTGCCCGAGACTGGCCGGACCTTCGTGCAGTTGTGTTGCGGACCTCGATCGAGCACTTTGGCGTCGGCGCAGACCTCTCCGAGTTCGGTAGTGCATCGCACACCTTGGAGTCGCGCCGGATCCGTTGGGACCGCGATCCATGGCGTCTCTTACGAAACATGCCCGTGCCGGTGATCGCTAGTCTTCGGGGTTACGCCCTCGGAAGTGGATTCGAAATGTCGTTGCTGTGCGACCTGAGGATCGCGTCCGTGGATGCGGTGCTGGGGCTTCCTGAAATCAACGTGGGCATGCTGCCGGCAGCAGGGGGCACGCAGTCGCTGCCGCGCCGCTGCGGTGTGCCAGACGCGCTCGACCTCGTGCTCAGCGGGCGCAGGATCGATGCCACAACCGCACACCATCTCGGTGCCGTCGATGAGGTGGTCGACGATCCAGACGCTCGAAGTGTCGAGATCTGCTCGAGGATCGTTCAGCTCGATCGCTCGGCGGTGTCAGCGGTGCTCGTGACATGTCGGCGAAGTCTTGATCCACTCGTCGCGACCTCGAGTGCACCACTTGCTGCTGGTTGGCATCCCACCATTCACGACTCATCCGAGGACAAAGTATGAATCTTGGAGCACTACTCCACATCGCTCACCTTCTGATTCCCGACCACCCAGCAGCGATAGACCACGAGAACTCACTCGGCGACCGCAGCACAGCGACCTATGCCGAACTCTGGAACGAAGCGGCCGTCGTGGCGGGTCACCTCGAGCGTAGAGGACTACCCTCCGGCACTCGGATCGGGATACTGGGTACGAACTCGTCGCGAGTCGTCTCAGCGATTTTCGGTGTCGCAGCAGCCGGCCACGTGTCCGTCCCGCTCAACTTCCGCGCCAGCAGAGAGGAACTGGCCTATCTGCTCGACGACGCAGATCCGGCGCTCGTGCTGGCCGAGTCGCGTTACATCGAACTGATCAGTGCCGTGGCGGATCCTCGAATCGAGATCATTCCGATCGATAGCGACGCCGCCGACTACAGCGCTGCGCTTGGCAATCCCGATCCGATTCTCGAACTCACGGATGTCGACGACGGAGCGGTCGCAGCACTGCTCTACACCTCGGGGACGTCGTCGAAGCCCAAGGGAGTGAAGCTCACCCACGGGAGCCTGACGCGGTACGCAATGGAAACCAACGACGGACCCGACGGCACGAACACTGACGTCATGCTCGTCTCGGCGCCGCTTTCCCACGTTGCGGCACTCACTTCGGTGACGAACTCGCTCTACACCGGGCGCACTTTGGTGCTGATTCCGCAGTTCGACGTCGATCCATGGCTCGACGCTGTCGAAGCCCATTCGGTCACGCACTCATTTCTCGTACCAACGATGCTGCATCGACTCATCGAGTCCCCGCGCATCACCAGCGCAGATCTTTCGTCGATGAAGGTCCTCACCTACGGGGCTGCCCCGATGCCCTCCACAGTGATTCGCCGAGCGATCGAGCTGTTGCCGCATGCCATCGGTTTCGTGGGTGCGTACGGGCAGACAGAGACGACATCGACCGTTGCTGTGCTCGACGCCGACGATCACCGGATGGAGGGGTCCGACGAGGAGATCGCTCGGAAGTGGGAACGTCTCGGTTCGGTTGGCCGCGTCCTGGCCGATGTGAAGGTTCGCATCGTCGATCGATTGGGCGGAGACCTCCCAGCTGATGAGGTCGGCGAAGTACTTCTTTCGACCTATCGCACGATGACCGGCTATTGGGGCAGTGCCGGTTCGGCCCGAATAACGGTTGACGCCGACGGGTGGGTGCATACCGGTGACCTCGGTCGACTTGACGCAGACGGATATCTGTATCTCCATGGTCGCCGAGGCGACATGATCATCCGGGGCGGCGAGAACGTTGTTCCCGAGGAGATCGAGAACGTTCTGATGCGCCATGAGAGTGTGCTCGATGTCGGTGTCGTCGGTGTCGACGACAAGGATTTCGGCGAGACAATTCTCGCCGCCGTTGTGCTGCGTCCTGGGGTCGAGGTGGAATCGGGGGATCTCACGGAGCTGCTCGAGCAGCACATGCGCAGCCTCCCGTCCTATAAGCGTCCGACGGAGTACCTCTTCCTTTCGGAACTGCCTCGGACGGCGACCGGAAAACTTCTGCGGCGCACGCTGCCTCGTCTTCGCGCTGGGAACATGGAGTGATCACAAGGATCATTGCCTCGCAGCCAAGACGCCATCGGGAAATTAGAAGGAGCCGTAAATGAAGGGTCTGAGAGTCCTGCAGATCGGACAATCGATCGCTAGTTCGTACTGCACTCGAATGTTCGCCGGCACAGGTGCCGAAGTGGTCCTCGTCGAGCCTGCCGAGGGTGGTCGCATGCGTCAAGTAGGGCCGTTCGTCGCAGGCAGCGATCGTCGAGCGCTCCACGAATATCTGCAGGCGGGCAAGGAGTCGGTGGTCCTCGACGAGGCGTTGCTCGATACCGCCATTGCATGGTCGGATCTGGTCGTGAGCGATTGCGACGGTGATCCCGAAGCGACGTTTGAGCTCGAACGTCGGGTTCGTCGTCTCCAACCAGCGGCGGTGCACGTCGCGATCAGCGGTTTCGGACTGACGGGCCCGCTCTCCACATGGAGGTCGAGTCCGCTCATCGATTGGGCAGCTGGAGGCTATCTCTACATCACTGGTGCTCCCGACCGAGAGCCGATCCAGGGTGGCGGCCCATGGGCTTCGTATCTCACCGGCAGCACTGCTGCGATCGGGGCCCAGGCAGCGTTGTTCCATGCTGGACGCACCGGTGTTGGCCAGCTGGTCGACATCAGTGCAATGGAGTCTGTTGCTTCGGGCCACCAGTGGTCGATGACGCTCTATACGCACACCGGTGCGATCAAGGGGCGATGGGGGACTCGTTTCGGCGAGTCCTATCACCCGATGTCGCTGTACGAATGCGGTGACGGCCGTTGGGTCTGCATCGGCGCGCCGAGCCGGGAGCAGTGGGAGAACTTCTGCATCGCCACCGACGCGGTGGAACTGCTGGCAGACGACGCGTTGTATGCACCTGGGACGAGGTTCGAACGTGCGGCCGAGATCGATGCTCGGATTGCGGACTGGCTCAGCGCTCGCACTGCCTCTCAAGTGGTCGAGGAGTTGCAGGCGAACCGCGTGACCGCCAGTGAAGTGCAAGATTTCATCGAGGTCATCGACACAGAGCAACTCCATCTGCGGGGCTTCTTCGATCATCGGCCGGACTTGCATCCCGACGCCCTCGTTCCGAATGTTCCTTTCGAGTTCGCGGGGATCCGGTCTCTCGGCGCAGCACCCGAACTGGGGGCTGAGACACAGACCTTCATCGCGTCGATCGCTGCAGCCCAAGGCCGCAGTGCGCTTCCATCGGTCGATCTCTCGACCCAGCGGGTGGTCGAGTTTTCCGTGGCCTGGGCAGGACCACTCACGGGACGCTACTTGGCGGAGTTGGGGCTGCAAGTACTGAAGATCGAGCATCCAACGGCACGTGGCCTCGGCACTGGCGGATTCAGCGCCGGCCTGGCTCGCGGCGACGACTGGGAATGGGGCGAACTGGCGCCCGCACACATCCGGTCCGAGGTCTACCCCGACGCCGATCCAGGTGACCGTCCATGGAACAGAATGGGCGTGTGGAACAAGATAAATCGAGGGAAGCAAAGCTTGTGTCTCGATGCGAAGGCTGATGGTGGGGGCGAGGTATTGCACCGGCTGATCGAACGAGCCGACGTACTGTTGAACAACTACAGCCCGCGCGGTGCTCGGTCGCTCGGGATCGATGATGAACGTCTACGGGCGATCAATCCCGACATCATTTCAGTGGCAATGACCGGCTATGGAGAGACCGGACCGTTGGCGGCTCACGCGTCGTACGGGCCGATTCTCGAGGCATTCTCCGGATTCGATCAAGCCACTGGCTATGCGGACCTGGCGCCGATCAGAATCGGACTTGCGTTCCCCGACGCCGTGGGGGGCGCACATGGCACCTTCGCCGTTCTGGCCTCGATCTGGGAGCGAGCAGCGACGGGCGAAAGAGTGCATGTCGACCTCTCGCAGCTGGAAACGCTTCTGTGTTATGCGGGCGAACTGGTGCTCGCTGCCTCGTCAGCGGGTGAACCACCACAACCGATGGGGAATCGTTCGCTCGACGCCTCACCGCAGGGCGTGTACCCGACGAAGATCGCAGATCGTTGGGTGGCAATCACCGTCGAGGACGACGTGGCCTGGATGTCGCTCCTCGATGCCGCGCAGAT
Organism: Acidimicrobiales bacterium; assembly: GCA_038212405.1. Taxonomy (GTDB): domain Bacteria; phylum Actinomycetota; class Acidimicrobiia; order Acidimicrobiales; family SZUA-35; genus JBBQUN01. Next base: position 25,955 of record JBBQUN010000021.1, read on the forward strand.
CGACGAGCCGTCGGGCTGGCGGAATTTGTCCGTGGAACAGCGACGCGAACAGTCCGTCGAGATCGACAAGTGGATCGGGTCGTGGACATCTACTGCCGAGGCGATGGAGGTGGCATCGCTGCTGCAAGCCCATCACGTAGTGGCTTGTCCGGCCTTCACCAACGCCGATATCGTCGACAGTGAGCAGATCCAGCAGCGCGAGTTCATGGTCGAACTCGATCATCCGGACGTGGGGCCAAGGCTCTTCCCCGGCAGTCCATTGCGACTCTCGGCGACTCCAGTGATCATCAATCGAGCGCCCAGCTTCGGTGAGCACAACACCGAAGTCCTGTCGGAGCTTGGCTACTCTCCCGAACAAATCGGGGACCTCTTGACTGCGGGGACGATCGGGAATCGACCTCCGGAGTCGTGAATGGGCTGGGCGGACTGACGTGGTTGATCACGAGGACGCGTCGCGCCGTCACGCCCATGAGATCTGAGCATGGATCCGTCGCCGTATCGGCGAAGCCAAAACCGAAATCCTCGCGATTACCGGCCGAATCGCAGAACGGTCCGGCGAGACAATGGCAGGCACTGTCTGGGTAATCACAAACGCCCACAGCGGCACTTGTTGAACGCTTGACTGCCCAGAAGCACGCAGTCCGGTTGAGGCAGTGTTGTCGTTCGGCGCCGTTTAGGTGTCCAGCTGTTCCGGTCGTGGAAGGAGATCGACACATTGATGCCGACCCATATACTCGGGCTCAATCAGGTCGACGATCCTTGACGCTGGGTGTCGATCCCGGCGACGATCAGGCGAAGGCCTCGAACGAATCTGTCCTCGGGGTCGACTACGGCCACGTCGTCGTCGATCGCTCCGAGTGCAGCAGCTTGGCGGTGTTGCTGTTCGTCGGTGGTGTACCCGAGCACGTAGTGCACTAGCACCGACCCAGCGATCTCGGCATCGCTGATCGCGAGCCCACAGCGCACCAGTTCATGATTGAACAGCTGCGTCGGTCGGTAGGCCCCGAGTCGGAACGCGAGTGAGGTGGCAACGAGCTCGGCGCCGTCTGGATAGCGAAGCAGTTCGCTCCGCAGGCGGGAGCCGAGCGCGACGATTCGAGTCGACCAGAGACCCCGGGTTGGCGGCTCGATCGGGGCCACGATCTCGTCGGCAATGGCAGCGAGAAGCTGTTGCTTGTTCGCGAAATGCCAGTAAAGAGCGCTCTGCTGCACGCCAAGCGCAGCCGCGATCCGCCGCATGGCGAGCGCTTGGAGGCCACCACTGGCAAGCAGTGCGAGTGACGCGTTCGTGATGTCGGCCTGCGTGATGCCGTCGGTCATGCCCGCATTCTTGCCGATTAGACCGGTAATCTCTACACTGAACACTGTTCAGTGAACACTGTTCAGTACGCCGAAACTGATGGAGATGACGCAATGACCACCCAGACCACGACCATTGATGCACGACCAGTGCTCGCCGACCTGATCGCCGATGTGCGCCGACACGCCGTGATCCTCGTGATTGCCGGAGCGCTGCTCACTGCAGCTGCCTCGCAAGTTCGGATCCCCCTCGGGTTCACGCCCGTGCCCATTAATCTGGCCACATTTGCCGCCGTACTCACCGGCGGAGCGCTCGGAGTGAAGCGCGGCGTTGCTTCGATGGGGCTCTACCTCGCGCTAGGAGCAGTCGGGCTTCCGTTCTTCGACGGTGCAGCGGGCGGGTGGAGCCACATCGCCGGCGCCACAGGCGGGTACCTCGTCTGCTATCCCGTCATGGCGGCCATCGTCGGATGGGCAGCCGAGCGTGGTCACGACCGACAGGTTGGCCCGTTTGTCCTCGCCGTCGTGTTAGCGAACGTGATCCTTTACGCGGTAGGTGCGTTGTGGCTCGGACGGGTGTTAGGGGTTCCGATGTTCGGCGGCGACTCGAACGCATTCGCCATGGGCGTGCAGCCATTTCTTGTCGGTGACGTTGCCAAGATGCTTGCTGCCGGACTTCTATTCCCTGCCACATGGAGATTGCTTGGCCGGTAGCGCAGGTCCTGCGTTGTGTCCGAACGCATGCACACCGAGGTCGATGGCCAGATGGGTACGACGAAGCCAAGCGCTGTAGCAGTTCGTCGAGATAAGACAGAACATCGGGATCCTGGCGATCATCTTTACGTCCGCCCCGACGGCAGCGTCAAGCTCTTCAGCGCGAAACTTCGGCAACAATCTGCTGCACCTGACGCTCATCTCGCTCCGAGGAGGCGAACCAGGCACGGAGTGACGCTTCGGAGCTCGCTCGCTGTGGAACCAGCGATCGCTGTTCCGGTTCTGACCGCCAGGGATCGCTGGTTCCTGACCGGCCGGCCAAAGGTCGAAGCGGAGGCGGTGCGGCGACAGTGGTCCATAGCAAGATCGAATTTTCGACTGCGTCGAGGGCGATTAGCTCGGCGGGTGCGCCGTCGGCCTCGCCAACGGCGACGGCGCGGTTGAGTTATACGACCGGGTTGGGTCCGAAGGTGAGGTCGACGTCGCCGGTGTAGCCCTCGTTCAACACGGGTAGAGAATGTGCATGGCCGTTGTGTGTCGCCCGGGCTGAAGCTGGTGTCTCACTGGGCGTAAACGGAGGGCCACAGATGGTCTATGCATCGAGAATTGCTACTCCCGACCTGACGCTTCCACCTCCTCGCCAGATTGACGGAGTTCGAGCGGGTGCTGTGGGTCTTGGCCGTGAGTCGATCGTCGGAGTGAGCTGTACGAGATCAGGCCGATCAGAGTCGTCTAGGATGAAAGTTGGGCACCCACTCTGGCACCCGGCCGGGAACGACAAAGACCGCTGTCAGGATGTTTTCCCTGGTCAGCGCCCTTAAGTGTGGTGCGCCCCCTGGGACTTGAACCCAGAACCTGCGGATTAAGAGACCGACATTTCCTGTCCGGGAAATCCGGTGCAGTCCGGGGAGCAGAGGTTTTGTCCAAGTTACTGTCCGGTCAGTCCGACCCAGACCGGCCAGTACCGGGAAGTTCGGCACTCAGTTAGGCACCCGCCTGCTTGTCTGGGTCGAGCCGTTCGAGCTCTGCTTCTAGCGCTCTTCGGGTCTGGTCGAAGCGCAGTTCGTCGGTATGGTCGAGTGAGATCGGTGAGATGGCGGCGAGCATCTGACGGGTGATGCCGATGTCGAAGCCTGGGTCTTTCTCTTTGGCC
>JBBQUN010000022.1:0-28794 GCA_038212405.1 Acidimicrobiales bacterium
CGACGAGCCCTTCCTGAACGCCACCGACTACATGGCGGCCAAGATTCCCGATGCAACCAAGGTCGTGATCCCCGACGCCGGCCACGCATCCAACATCGACCAGCCCGCAGCCTTCAACGCAGCGGTCCGGCAGTTCCTGGAAGCGAATCGCCTGTGGTGAGTCGACGGCGCCGGTGGCGACGTCGCGTCCGACGAGCTGGGTGACATCGGTGATGTCGCTGTCGGCTCGCACGAGTACGACCGAGGTCAGGTCCTGGTCGGTGTCGCGCATCGCAACGGCGTACGCTTCACGGCCATCGGCCTCGGCGAGTCGCCTGGTGCGGACCTAGCCGAGTGGGGAATCCCAGGTGGCGTCGACATGGCCGGCAATCAGGCGGCGTCCACTCGCTCGAAGGAAACGACACTGGCGACAGCCGCGAGTGCAGTGAGGCCAAGGAGCGTCGCGACATTGGCGATCGAGAGCCCGTTGCCGAGCGGGTTGTTTCCGATGTAGTACTCCCACGGGCTGACTCGGAGCAGCCATCGCGGTGCGTCGACCGCGCTGAGCAGTGTCTGACTCAGGAACGAGGCGCCGGCCAATCCAACCACGGCACCGAAGGCGGTGTGTCGCGGCAACACCACGCCGGCCGTGGTTGCGACCGCCCCGAAGAACAGGGCGAGAGCGCCGAGTTGGACGCTGGTCGCGAGCATGCCGCCAGCGGACAGGCCGAGGCCGCCAAGGATCGAACCGACGACGAGACTCACGGCAACGAAGCCGGTGACCATGGTGACGATGGCGGTCATCGCCAAGAGTTTCTCCATGAGGAAACGTGTCCGAGACGGCGCTGCGGCGAGCACGAGGGCGAGCGTGCGCCGCTCGCGTTCACCGGCAACTGCTTCGAGTCCCATCGAGATGGCCACTCCCAGCACCGCCATTGGTGCAACGAGGCTCAACAGTTCAGCGTTCATCCAGCCGACCGGCGTTGCCAATGATGAGCCCCCGAACGCCTGCTCGATCGACGGTGGCAGATCGAGTTCATCCATTGACCGGCCGAAGGAGTCGAACATGAGCGCCATGGCGATCGACAAGGCTGCGATCGTGCCGCCCACGATCGTGGCCATTGGTATTCGCACTGATGTGGTGCGGGCGAACACGGTGGAGACTCGTTGAGTCGACCGCGACCCGATGACGGGCAGTAGCCCGATCATTCGTGATTGTGCCGGTTCGAGGTCGCGCCTGTTCACTGACCAGAGGCCGAGCGCCAGGAAGACTGCAGCGATACCGAGTTGCAGCGAGACGTGACCGAGGTCGATGCCGTTGTCGATGGGGTCGTTGCCGTTGTAGAGATACCACGGTGTGAAGCGCTCAAGTCCAGCAGCCGAGGTGAGCGGGGCGAACGAATCGATGAAATACGACGCAAGTGCGACCCCGGCACCGGCTGCGACACCCATCGATTTCGATCCGGTTGCACTGCCAACGGCGAGCCCGATCATTCCCATGGCAACGGCGAAGAGTGCGAGTTGCAGTCCCGTGGCCGCGACGTTGGCGAGCGTCGGAGGTCGTTCATCGAAGATCGATGTGGCAACGGCGAGACTGGTGGCGAACACGGCGACGCCGGAAGTGATGCCGACCACCATCACGATGGACCGGTCGACGAGCACCTGTCGGCGAGTGACCGGTTGGGCGAACAACAAACGCGCCGTTTGGGCTGATTCCTCTCCGGCAATGGTGCCTGCACCCCACGACACGGCAAGTCCGATGAACACCAACGGGCCGATCATGTTGAGCATGACCGTCGTGATGTAGCCACCGGTTGCCCCCACCAAGTTGCCACCCAAGAGCGCTGTCAGTTCCTCAGGAAACTCGACCAGGATGTCGTCGAAGTCTTCGGAGAAACCCGAATAGATCCAACCGCCGACGAGCGCGTAGAAGGCGAGGGCAAACGACGCCTTGATGGCACTGGGCAGTCGGTCGGCCAAGGACCGAGAAATGATCGCCCGGTCCACTGAGACGGTCATCGGTCGGCGCCTACGGTTCGCTCCGAGCTGTCATCGCCTCGGTAGTAGCCGAGGAAGATGTCTTCGAGGTCGGCGTCGTGGCTCTGGAGGTTGATGACCTCGTACTCGGTGGCAACGGTGAGCACTCCTGCAATCGAGCCTTCGAAGGTGACCATCACATGATTCCCCGATGCCTCGGCGGTTCGTACCCTGTCCAGCGTCTGGAAGCGGTGCGCCTCGACCGGTGCGGCGAACTCGATGTCGACGCGACGGATCGCCTTCGCCTTCAATTCATCGATGCGAGCGACCTCGACCAGTCGACCGGACCGAATGATCCCGACCCGCTGGGCGACACGGTCGACCTCTGAGAGTGTGTGGCTCGAGAGAAAGACGGTGCGCCCTTCGTTGGCGGTCTCGAGAATGACGTCGTGCAGTTCCTGTTGCACGAGTGGGTCGAGGCCAGTACTGGGTTCGTCGAGGATGACCAGATCGGGTCGGTGCACGAACGCCTGGATCAGCCCCAGCTTTTGGCGATTCCCCGAGGAGTATTCGCTGGTCTTCTTCGAGAGGTCGGCAGCGAACCGTTCGGCCAGCAGATGGATGGCTTGCGGCTCGACGCCGCCGCGAAGGTTGGCGAGATAGTCGATCACCTGTCGACCCGTCATGTTCGGGTACAGCGCAAGGTCACCGGGAAGGAAGCCGACCCGATGGCGAACCGCTCGTGCCTCTCGCTGCGCGTCGTATCCGAGAACTTCAGCCCGGCCTGCAGTTGGCCGAATCAGATCGAGCAGGCACTTGATCATGGTGGATTTACCAGAACCGTTCGGGCCAAGGAACCCGAAGACCTCGCCGACGTGCACGTCGAGGTCGAGGTCGTCGAGGGCAGCGAGGTCGCCGTAGCGCTTGGTCAGACCATGGGTGGCGATCGCAGAAACCATGGAACTCATGAAAGCCGATCTGACTGGCAGTTTCCTCGGAACGTGAAAGACTCTCCCCATGCTCGAATTCGTTGCCACCGGAAATGACCTCGACGCCGCTGCTGCGGTTGCCCAAGAACTTGGCGGAGTGACCTACACCGCCGCTCCCGACGATCCACGCGAACTGCCGTTCCGGGCCCTGGTGCGCGCAACCACCGACGACCTTCGTGCACTCCAGCCCGCAGCCGGTGTCGGCAGCTACTTGATCTTCAGTCGCACGGTACGCTCCAGGCCGGAGAGCGCAGTTGCCGGCCAGCCATCAACCGGTGTGACAGCACTGTTCCCGATGATTCGCCACCACGATCTCGAACACCACGAGAGCGACGCTCACTGGCGTGACACGCACGCCCCGCTCGCACAGATCCACCATCCAGGCATGTGGGACTACACCCAGCTCGCCATCATGCACACCTTCAGCGGCCCCGAGCTCGATGGGTTCGCGCTGTGTTCGTTCGCTTCGATGGAAGACCTGAAGGATCGGTTCTACACCGACGACGAAGCCCGAGCGATCATCAGCGCCGACGTCGCTACCTTCGCCAGCTCGCGGTCACCTCGTCGAGTGCTGGCGACCGAGACGATCTATGGGGTTCGCCCGCCAGCACGCCCTGCGTTCTGGCCAAACGACTAGCACGGCGTGTTCGGGCCATATCGTCGTTCGCGCTCGTGGCTCAGACCAGGCGGTTGGTGAGTGGTTGACCAAGGAGTTGGCGGGCGTAGTCACCGAACCGGGATTCGCGATCAAACGGTGCGACCCAAGAAGGCTGCGAGCTGATCGGCGTTGCAGGAACCGTCGGGACACTCCTGCTCGGCCAAGAACGGGCCGGCGCCGTCTTGTTCGGCTCGGAAGCCAGGCTGGATCATCTGACGGGCCTGCGCCAAGATGCCTGCGGCGAGTTCTGGTGCAAGGTCGGTCGACTGACCGGTCGCCTTGGCGATGTCCCAGCCGTGGGTGAAGGTGTCCGTCGTTGCCAATCCCAGGACTGCGGCGCCCGGCATCTCGCCGAACGGCATCTTGACCATCTTCTGGAGCGCTCCTTCTTCTTCGAAGCAGGCGAGTGCCGCCGCAGAAGCCTCGTCGAATGCAGCAACGAAGTCACCCTCGGCCCAGTTGGTGCCACCACCGGCAGGTGGCTGGCCCGTCATGCCGGCAACGAAGAAGTGCTGGGCGCCGACGACGTGGTTGATCACGCCGGCGACGTCCCAGGCATCGCAAGGAGTTGCGTTCTGAAGCTGGTCGGCGCCGACGTTGGACAGCACTTCCCGGGTCGCAGCGATGGCCTGTTGGAGGGGGGCGGTGCTCATGATGACTCCTGATGGTTCTGAACGACGCTCGTCTGCGTCGGCTCACCGTAGCCCGAAGACATCGAGCGCCGCCCCCCGCCTCTAGGAGTTGACCGCCAGCTCGTCGAGGTAGTCGGCGTAGCGCTCGAGGGCCTCGGCCCGGCGGGTGGGGATGTGGTCGATCGAAGGATCGGACGGCCGGTAACGCTTGAGTACTGTGCGGGCGACCGTGACCTTGTGGACCTCGTCGGGTCCGTCGTAGATGCGGGCGGCGCGGGCCGCTCGATACATCGCTTCGAGTGGTAGATCGGTGGTGTAGCCGAGTGAACCATGGATCTGGATGGCCCGGTCGATCACGTCGTGCAGCACCTTGGCACCCCAGAATTTGATGACAGCAATCTCGAGTCGAGCATCGCTGTAGGTGCCGCCGGCTTCGTGCAGCTTGTCCATCTTCCAGGCCGCCTGCAGCGTGAGCAGCCGGGCAGCCTCGCGGTCCGCGTAGGACTGGGCAATCCAGTCCTGGATCATCTGCTTGTCGGCCAGGATCGAGCCCTTGGTGTAGCGGGTGAGCGCACGCTCACAGAGCAGATCGAAGGCGCGGCTCGATTGGCCGAGCCAGCGCATCGCATGGTGGATTCGGCCTGGGCCGAGCCGCTTCTGGGCGAGGGCGAACCCTTGACCGATACCGGCCTCGCCACCAACGACGTGATCGAACGGCACCCGAACTTCTTCGTACAGGATCTCGGCGTGGCCGCCGGGTTCACCGGTCTTGTGGTCGGGTTCGCCCATGGTCGGTACATCTCGCACGATGTTCACGCCGGGCGTGTTGGTCGGCACCACGATCATCGAGAACGCTGAGTACGGCGAGGCATCTTCGTCGAGGTTGGTCTTGACCATGACGATCAAGATGTCGGCGACCGAGGCGTTCGACGAGAACCACTTGTGGCCATTGATGACCCATTCGTCGCCATCACGGATGGCTTGGGTGGTGAGCAGCGTTGGGTCGGCTCCGGCTCCCGGTTCGGTCATCGAGAAACAGGAACGGATCTCCTGGTTGAGCAGCGGCTCCATCCAACGCTTCTTCTGTTCTTCGGTGCCGCCGAGCGAAAGGAGCTCGGCGTTGCCAGAGTCAGGTGCGTTGTTGCCGAAGATCCGTGGACCGAGTGGCGATTGCCCCAGGATCTCGTGCATCAGTCCGAGCTTGACCTGGCCGAAGCCGCCGCCGCCGAGTTCGGGCGGGAGGTGCGCTGCCCACAGACCTTGGTCCTTCACCTGTTGCTTGAGTGGTTCGGTGATCTTGTCGTAGACCGCTCGCCCCTCAGGGCTTCGGAATTCTTCCGCCAGTGTCTCGAGCGGGAAGACTTCCTCGCGCATGAACGCGCGCATCCATGCCAGTTTCGCCTCGAACTCGGGCTCGGTCTCGAAATCCCATGCCATCGCTGACTCCCCTTCGGTCGTTCCTGTTGTCTTCGGGAGTCTGGTTCAGTGTCGGAATCGCTACCTAATCAACGAGCCTGCACCACCAGTCAGCGCAGCCTCTCGATCACTTCCGCTGCCAGCTTGTCGAGGTGGGCGAGCGTTCTGTCTGTCGAGATCACGCTCATGGTCGGAGGGAACAACACGATTCGCTCCACGCCGAGTTCGGCATACCGTTCGAAGCGCGAGAGGTTGACGCCGAACGAGTGGATCGTGATCGGTATGTCTGCAGGATCACGGCCGGCATCGCTTGCCAGCTGGCGGAACAGGGCGATGCCACCGGCGACGTCGGGCTTGCCGTTGGTGTTGAGCATGGAAGCGTCGATCGGGCACCACTCGTCGGCGTATTCGGCGGCGTGTTTGATGCCAATCGGGCCGGCGTTGCCGAGAGCGACAGGAACCGAGCCGCTGATGGGCTTCGGGTAGACGTGGGAATCGGTGAAGGAGTCCCACTCGCCGTCGAAACTCGAGATCTCGTCTTGCCAGCAGGTCCGAAGGGCAGCCACGCGTTCGCGCATGGCTCGGTAGCGCATCGGGAAGGGGAGGTCGGGGCGATGGTTGGCCAGCTCCTCCTCGTTCCAGCCGACACCGATGCCAAGGTGGAAGCGGCCGTTCGACAACACGTCGAGGGTGGCAGCGGCACAGGCAAGGTCGAGAAGGTCGTGTTCGTGCACGAGACAAATGCCGGTGTACAGCTCGATCGACGCCGACGCCTGTGCCGCTGCCATGAGCGAGAGCAGCGGGTCCATCATCCGGTAATAGCTCGACGGGAGTTCGCCGCCAGCGGGATAGGGCGTCTTCCTCTCGGCCGGGATGTGGCTGTGTTCAGGCATCCATATGGAGTCGAACCCCCGAGCGTCGAGTTCGGTGGCCAGATGATCGGGACGAATGCCTTCGGCATCGTTGTGCGAGAGGTAGCCGAATTTCATGATCGAACGCTGGTCGATCTGTAGGCGAACGTCAAGCTGAGCGCAGTGCACAGGCGGGGCGCAGAGCGTGCGATCAGTGTCGAACGCATGGCGTCGAACTCAGCGGGAAGTCCTCGACTCGGCCCGACTCGGTGAATTGTCGAGCGAGCCAGGTTCGTCAGAGGACGACCTCGATCAGGCGGGGCCCACGTTGGGCCATCGCAGCGGCAAAGGCCTCACGGAAGGCCTCCAGCGTGTCGGTCCGCACCGCCTCGACACCCATCCCGGTCGCCATCGACACCCAGTCGAGGTTCGGGTTGCCGATGTCGAGCATCGACAGCGCCTGGGGGCCGGCGTCGGCGCCGACACGTTGTAGCTCGATGTTGAGAATCCCGTACGAACGGTTCGCGTAGATCACCGTCGTCACGTCGAGTTGCTCGCGAGCCATCGTCCACAGTGCCTGCACCGTATACATGGCCCCACCATCGCCGTGGAGGCAGACGACCTTTCGATCCGGGCACGCAACCGCCGCCCCGGCCGCCAGCGGCAAACCCTGACCGATCGAGCCGCCGGTCAGCGACAGCCAATCGTGCGGCGCCGCCGTTGCGGTTGCCAGTGCGGCACCCAGCCCCGACGTTGCCGCTTCGTCGGAGACGATCGCCTGCTCGGGCAGCAGCTGGGCGATGATGGCGCCGATGCTGAACTGGTCGACGCGCCCTGAAGGCAAATCGCCAAGACTCAGGGGTGCAACGGCGACATCGGAGGCGGGAGCAGCGAGCTCGTCGGCGACCGCCGCCAGCGCGGCGACGCCGTCTTCGTGCGGGTGGGCGAGGTAGGTGATGGCTATGCCTTCGGGCGAGCACCAGCTCGCCTTCCCCGGGTAGGCGAAGAACGCAACCGGGGGAGTCGCCCCGACCAGCACGAGCTGCTCGAATGGCTCCAGCGTGGAAACCAACTGCTCGGCGAAGTACGGCAGTCGTTCGATGACGACGCGTCCGGCGCCACGCTGGATGCGGGGTGTGAACGTGTCGCAGAACAGCCTGGCGCCGGTCGAAGCAGCAATCTGACCTGCGGCAATCAACCCGTCGCCGCGTAGTGAAGCGCCTCGCAGCAAGATGGCCGTTGGCTTGCCGTTGCGTAGCGCGGTGGCCACCGTCGTCACGGTCGAGTTCGAAATGGGAGCGGGTGGGGCGACCGGCAACGGTTCAGCTGGTCCGCCGGCATCGAGCCAGGCGAGGTCGGCGGGGACGATGAGCGTGGCGATCTGTCCCGGTGCCTGACGAGCGGCTTGTACCGCCCGTGCCCCGTCGGCCGCGACCGATCCGGCTGAGGTCGAGGAGTGCAACCATCCCGAAACCGGGCGGGCGAAGCCCTTGACGTCGGAGGTCAACGGCGCATCGAACTGTGCGTGGTAAGTGGCGTGATCACCAACGAGGTTGACGATCGGCGACGCGGCCCGCCGTGCGTTGTGCAGGTTGGCGAGTCCGTTCGCCAGACCCGGTCCGAGGTGGAGCAAGGTGGCGGCGGGTCGTTCGGCCATGCGGGCGTAGCCATCCGCCATACCGGTGACGACACCCTCGAACAGGCCGAGCACGGGCCGCATGCCCTCGACTCTGTCGAGCGCCGCAACGAAGTGCATCTCGGAAGTTCCGGGGTTGGCGAAACACACCTCGACCCCGCTCGCCACCAGGGTCCGCAACAGACTCTCGGCACCGTTGATCGATTCGTTCACCACGTTTGGCTCCTCTTTGCGTTCGGCCCCTACTTTGGCACCCGGTCCCGGACGGAGCGAAACGTCTTCCCAGTCGTTGCTCACCGATCCGACGCGGACGCAGACGCTGAGACCGCTCCGCGGGAATCAGCGGTCGCTGTCGTGATCGACGCCTTCGGCCGACTCGAGAGCGGCGTGGGCTGCTGCCAGTCGGGCGATCGGTACGCGGTAGGGCGAGCATGACACGTAGTCGAGGTCGAGGCCGTGGAAGAAGCGAATCGAGGCCGGATCGCCGCCGTGTTCGCCACAGATCCCAGTCTTGAGACCCGGTTTCGACTGTCGGGCACCGTAGGCACCCCGAGCGACCAAGGAGCCGACACCGTCGATGTCGATCGTCTGGAACGGATCAGACTCCAAGAGCTGGCGGCGAACATAACCCGGCAGGAATCGAGACGAGTCATCGCGGCTCAGACCGAGGGTGGTCTGTGTGAGGTCATTCGTGCCGAAGCTGATGAAGTCGGCGTGCACGGCGATCTCGGCAGCCGTCATCGCCGCCCGCGGCAGCTCGATCATCGTGCCGATGTGGTAGTCGATTCGACGCCCTTCGGATGCAAACACCGCCTCGACCGATGCGGTGATCGTCTGCTTCTGGTTCTCGAGTTCCGATGCAAACGCGACGAGCGGCACCATGATTTCTGGGATGACGGTGATTCCCCTGGCCTCGCAACGCAGAGCTGCGGTGATGATCGCCCGGGCCTGCATGGTGGTGATCTCGGGATAGGAGATGCCGAGGCGGCAGCCACGGTGGCCGAGCATCGGGTTCGCCTCTGACAGCCGTTCGATCTGGGTGAGCGTTGCTTCGAGCTCGTTGATTTCGGCCAGGATCCGGTTCACCTCGGCCAGCCGGTTGACCCCGGTCAGTTGGAGCTTGAGGTCGGTGACCTGATCGGCGATCTCGTCGCGGTGGGGGAGGAATTCGTGGAGCGGCGGATCGAGGAGCCTGATCGTCACCGGCAACCCATCCATGGCTTCGAACAATTCCTCGAAGTCGTTGGTCTGCAAGGGTTCGATCTCGGCGAGCGCTTCGGTTCGCGAAACGGCGTTCGGCGCCATGATCATCCGACGCATCGCATCGATGCGTTCGTCCTCGAAGAACATGTGCTCGGTTCGGCACAGCCCGATCCCTTCGGCGCCGAGACCTCGAGCCACTGATGCGTCGTGACCGTTGTCGGCATTGGCGCGAACTCGCAGTCGCCGGGCAGCATCAGCCCATCCCATGAGGGTCTCGAAGTCGTCGTCGAGCACGGGGTCGGCCGTTGGGACAAGACCGCGGTAGACGATGCCAGTGGTGCCATCCACCGTGATCGGATCACCGGCCGACACCACACCACCCGGGGTGTTGAACAGTTGCTTGTCGAGGTCGACGACCATGTCCTCACAGCCGACGACGCAACAGGTGCCCATGCCCCTGGCGACAACGGCGGCGTGAGAGGTGACGCCCCCTCGGCTGGTGACGATCGCCTTTGCTGCGACCATGCCATGGAAGTCGTCGGGGCTGGTTTCGTTGCGCACCAGAATCACCGCGTGGCCCTGTTCGGCGAGGGCAACGGCAGCGTCTGCGGTGAACGTAACGATGCCCGCTGCTCCACCGGGCGATGCCGGCAGTCCTCGCACCAGTTCCACGGTGTGCTCGTCGGGCTGCACGATCGGATGGAGCAATTCGTCGAGCCGGGAGGGGCTGACCCTCAGGACCGCTTGATCTTGCGTCAGCACACCTTCTCGGGTCATGTCGACCGCAACCCGGACTGCGGCACGCCCGGTCCGTTTGGCGTTTCGTGTCTGCAGGAGCCAGAGTTTCTGCCGCTCGATGGTGAACTCGATGTCTTGCATGTCGCGGTTCTGCTGCTCGAGTTGGTTCGCGAGTTTCGTGAGTTCGTCGAGTGCTGCCGGATCGGTGTCGGACAGCGAAGCAATCGGTTGCGGCGTGCGGATGCCGGCAACGACGTCTTCGCCTTGGGCGTCGGGAAGGTATTCGCCCCACAAGCCCGGCTCGCCGGTCGTCGGATTCCGAGTGAACACCACCCCGGTTCCCGAAGTCGGTCCGGTGTTGCCAAACACCATGGCTTGCACGTTGACGGCGGTGTAGAGGTCGTCGCGGATGCCTTCGAGCCGTCGATAGTCGATGGCTCGCCGATTCATCCACGATCCGAACACCGCGGCGACAGCTTGGCGGAGCTGGTCGGCCGGCCCGACAGGAACGGTCTGTCCGCTGTGGGTGAGCACGATGTCTTGGAGTTGGCGGACCAGCTTGCGTGAGGTTTCGGCCGCGGGCCGTCCGGCGGCAGTCGCCTCGCCGATCCTCCCGCCACGAAGCACCGACCCCTCGACGCCGAGCACGATCTCGCCGTACATCTGCACGAACCGGCGGTAGCAATCCCAGGCGAAGTCCTCGTCGTCGGTGAGCTCGGCCAGCGCTTGGGTGGTGGTCTCGTTCAGGCCGAGGTTCAGCACCGTGTCCATCATGCCGGGCATCGAGATGGCAGCACCGGAGCGCACGGAAACGAGCAACGGGTGTACCGGGTCGTCGAATCGCTTCGCAGTCGTGGTCTCGAGCCGTTCGAGCGCAGCCTCGATCTGCTGCCACAACTCAGGAACGATCGTGGCGTCAGCGTCGTAAAACGCTCTACAGGCTGCGGTGGTGACGATGAATCCTGGCGGCACCGGCAGGCCAGCCCGGGACATGGCTGCCAGGCCGGCACCCTTGCCGCCGAGCAGATGCCGATCCGATGGGTTGGCGTCGTCGAACCCGACGACCTTCAGCACTGCTGGTGACTTCAGCACTGCTGGAGACCCTGCGGTGAAGGACCCTACGTCCGAGGACTCTGCGACTTCTGAAACCACGGATTACCCCCTGTGTCGTGATGTGCTTGCCGACAGTATCGCTCGACCGTTGACCCTGACATGAGTGTCGGTACCTCGCGGATCCTCAGCTCGTGGGCGAAGTGGCACTTGGCGCTCGCGACTCCAACGAAGGGTCGACATCGGTCTCGCCCCGCGCGGTTGTTGCCGGGGCGGTTGTTGTCGGGGCGGTTGTTGTCGGGGCGCTCGTTGCTGGCCCGGTGGTGGTCGACGATTCGTCGGGTGGCGGAAGATCGGTCGCTGGCGTGGAGGGTGCCGGCGGCGGCGGCGTTGTCGTTGTCGTTGTGACGACATAGACCGGAATCGCCGTTGTCGCCGGCGTCTCGGTGCTGTTGATACCAACGGTTGCGTAGAGCACCGCGGCGATGGCAAAGACCGCTCCAGCGAGAAGGGTCGACCGCTCTGGCTTGGCAAGCTTCACGACACCTGCCTGGGAACGAAGAGGGAGCTCATTGGTTCGATGCCCGCCTCAGCCAAACCAATGGCGACCAGGCGCCGCAACTCTCGAGCGGCATCCCATTGATCCGCCGATGCCACCTTGGCGATCAGGCGGATCTGCAGCAATCCAGCGGTAAGAGCCTGAACGCCGAGAACCTCGGGACCGTCCAGCATTCTCTCGCCCCACTGTGGCGAAGCGCGCATGTCGTCGCTGACTTTTTGCAGTGCGTCGAGGGCGACGGTCACGTCGACTTCGGGACGTAGCGGCACGTCGATGACCAGGCGGGCCCAACCCACTGATTGGTTGGTGAGCTGACGGATCTCGCCATTGGGAACGAAGACCACGTCGCCTCCCAATGTTCGTAGACGGGTGACTCGGAGTGTGACTTCCTCGACCGTGCCACTGATCCCGTCGATGGTTCCCGGTGCGGAGATCATGACCAGGTCACCAATGTCGACCTGATGCTCGGCCAGGAGGAAGAAGCCAGAAAGGATGTCTTGCATGATCCTCTGAGCGCCGAAGCCGACCGCAAGGCCGGCAACCGTCGCTGTCGGGATGAGGGTTGACAACGGCAATCCGAACCTTTCGGCAACCATGGCCCCTGCGACAACCGATACCACCGCCGTTGCCAACCAACTCAGGGCCTGCGCGAGTGCCTGGCCGCGTCCATCGTTGGAGAGTTCCAGGTCGTTGGCGTCGGGTGGTGTCGTCGTTCCTGGTGGTGTCGTCGTTCCTGGTGGTGTCGTTGTGCCTGGTCGTGTCGTCGTTCCTGGTTGTGTCGTCGGACTCGAAAGCTGTGGAGTGGTGAGGAACTTCGTGATGCCGAAATGCAATGCCCGAACAACGAGGATCGATCCCGAGATGATGAGAACGCTTTCGAGTCCACTGCTTCGAAGCCAGTTCAGTAGGTCCTCGGTCGTTTCCGTCATGGCGTGAGTGGGTCAGAAGGATCCTGTTGCACCGCGCTATTCGGCATCGATCACGAGCGCGTAGGATCCAAGCGAACGCAAACGCGATCCGTCGACGTGTCCGCTGCTCGTGATGGCACCGGTCAATTGGCCGGAGACAGCATCGAACATCACGTCGTCGACGACACCCTGCTCGAACCCATTCGTGTCGAGCACGCGAGTCGAGCGGGCGACGATCTTTCCCTTGACTGCGTCGGTGTCGTGGCCTTGTGCCACCGTTTCGGGAGCGCTGGCCAATTCGGCGATGACAGCGTCGGCCCCGAACGATCGGATCGACGTCCAAGGAATGACCAGGGCCCTGCGGCCTCGACCTGCGATGTGGATCGATTCGATGCCTGTCGCTGACGAATCGACGACGAATCCCTTGACCTTTCCGATGGTCTCGGCAGAGTCGGCGGCAATCACCGATCGTCCCTCAGCATGGTTGAACGTTTCGGCCATCAGAGGTCTCCTGGGGGTGTCGTGGAGCGAGGTGTCGTGGGGCGCGATGTCGTCGGGTGGAGTGTCGAGGTTCGGTAGTCAGTCACTGCTGCACCAAAGCCTGCGAGATCATGGCGAATGAAGTCCGTTGCGCCGACGGGAAGCAGCACGTTGTCGCCGGAGAGCGCGAGCTGTTCTGAGATCGGAACGAAAACCGAGTCGCCGTTGTCGACCGGAGCGATTTCGTAGCCGACGGCTGCGGGTGTCGGACCACTGGTGATGATCACGCCGATGACTTCACCCAGGTCGTTTCCGTCGGCCGAGAGCACCCGGTTGCCGATCACCGACGTAGCGGAACCAGGATCCTCGAGAGCCTTTTGATCGGTGCTCTCGGTGATGGCATCCTCGCTTTCGATCATGATGGCGTCGACTCCGATCGCAGCCAGTGACGCCGATGGGAGTACACCCTTCATCCGCCCGGAGAAGAGCCCTCTTCTGTTCAGCGTGAATCCGATCAAGCGATGAAGTTCGGAGTCGTAGATCACGTCTCGGACTTCGGCTACGTCTTCACCGGAACGAATCGATACCACCGGCAAGCCGGTCAGATCACCAGCGCGCATCACGTGTGTCATGGTTGCCTCTCGTTACGAGGTGTGGCCGCCAGCACCGAACCGCTTCGCCGCGATCGGCGGACGAAGAAGAACGAGATCGCCAAGATCAAGACCGCCGCTGCAACGACCAGGAACCAGAGCCACACTTCCATATCGAGCCTTCCTCTCAACAGCGTGCGAATCACATGCTGAACAAGGGGCTACCCGGCGATCGATCGCCCAAACATCGGAGGCCGGATTCCTCGACAACGAGGTTCAGGGGAGCAGCCGAGATTGCAGGAGGTTGAGCACCTGGTCGAGGGCGTCACGGGTTGGTTGGCCGGGCTCGTCGATGAGGCCGAGCGTCAAAACACTGTGCTGGCTGCTCACCGCCGGACTCTCGAGAGCTGTTGGATTACCGGCGGACTGATCGAGCTCGACGGCGATGAAGCCGTCACCAAGCCGGTCGGCGAGGTACGCAAAGCGTTCGGCCGGGACCAGCGGGTCACCATCGAACCGCAGACCAAGGACGCGAAGTCCCTCGGCTGAGCATCGGTTGGCGATTTTTCCGAGGTCGGCTTCGCTGACATCGACCGCGGCCCGGCGCTTCTTTCCGAGCGGGAGTGGCAGCGACGGTTGGCTCATGATCGGAGCGATCACCGACGGATCGGTCGCCATCGCCAAGGCGAAGCCGCCGCTAAAGCACATACCGACGACACCGACACCGGGTCCGCCGAAGCGCTGGTGTTCTGACTGGGCAAGGCCCCGGAGCCACGAGGCGATCGGTGAGGTGCGGTCGAGCGCGTAGGTCGAGTAGTCACGACTGATGCAGCCCTTGATCATCGACGTTGTGACATAGCGGAGGCTCGACACCGTCGACCCACCAAGTGGGTCTCGACCCGCCGTGCCGTAGAGATCCGGCAAGACGACCGAGCAACCACGATCGACGATCCGGTCAGCGAACCCCAACACCATCGGGGAGATACCTGGCATCTCGGTGATTACGATGACCGCCGGGCCTGACCCCTTGCGATAGACCTCGTGAACGGTCGATTCGAACTCGAACGAGTCGCGAGCAAAGGTTGCGAGATCGCCGTCTGGTGCCTTGGTTGCCATGAGCGAGATCTTCACAGGCCTGGCCATGTTCCGCCAGGATGCAACGAAGCCACGACCAAGGATCGTTCCGTCACCGAACGATCCCTGGCCGCCTACCGGCTCGGTTCGAGACGTTGGTCAGGACCGTTTGCTCCATTGCTCCCAGGCATCGAGTGTGGTCTTCGACATGACTCGATGTTCATTCGCGATGGCCTGGGCTGACTCGTCGGCAAGTCGTCCGCTGATGGCGATTGCGCCGAACATGTTGCCTCGGAAATAGGCACCGAGATCCGACGGCCGAAAGTAGCCGCGGAGGTCATCGGGGACGTCCGCGGTCGGTTGCCAGGGTGCCGGTTCGACTGGAGGCAGACCCAGTGCATCGAGGGCATCGAAGAGGTCGTCATCGTTGGTGCGATCGGCGAAGTCGCGACCCTGGTATCGGTAGACCTCGACCCCATCCGGGTCGACGATCAGCATCCCTGGCAGGGCGATACCACCACGGTCTTCGGGGTCGAACAGATCCAACGATTGGAGGAACTCCTCTCCGCCTGGGTCCGAGATCATGGCGGTGTGGGTGAGGCCCCACCGGTCGGCCATGCCCGATTGCCGGGTCGTGTCATCAACGCTCATGGCGGCGAATTCGGCCCCCGCAGCGTGGATTCGGTCATACGAGGTTGCCAACCGCACGAGCTGGCCGCAGCAATAGGGTCACCAATCGCCTCGGTAGGTCATCAAGATGATGGCCCCGGACGTACGGCGGAGGTTCAAAAGGCTCTTCATCGGTCGGTTTCTTTCGTCGACATCAATGCGACGCAGTGTCGCGGCGCGGCACCGATTGTGGCACGGTCTCCACGCTGCTGTCACCGTCGTCTCCGCGGTCGCCGTCGTCTCCGCTGTCGCCGTCCTCGGCACGGGCCCCTTGTACAGTCCCGAGAATGCGACAGCTGACCAGTGGCGACGAGTGGACCATCGTGCAGGAGGGTTTCGATCCCGAGGCCAATCGTGTCTATGAGAGTCTCTTCAGCCTGGGGAACGGGAACTTTGGCGGTAGGGGAACCCACGAGGAGTACTACAGCGGCGACTCGCTGCCGGGCAACTACCTGGCAGGCATCTACTACCCCGATCCGACCCGGGTTGGCTGGTGGAAGAACGGCTATCCCGAATACTTCGCGAAGGTGCTCAACGCTGCCGACTGGACGCCGATCGACGTCGTGGTCGACGGTGAGCGCCTCGATCTTGCCAGCGCCGTCATCGACTCCTACGAGCGCCGCCTCCACATGCGCACCGCTGAGCTCGAACGGACCTTTCGGGCAACGCTGACGAATGGGTCGAGGGTCCAGGTATCGGCCCGGCGGTTCCTCAGCATGTCGAGGCCTGACTTGGGCGTGATCCGCTATCGCATCGTGGTCGAGGCAGGCTCATCCATCGAGTTGTCGATCGGGATCGATGGCGACGTCACCAACGAGGATTCGAACTATGACGCCGGCTTCTGGGACCCGGTCGAGACCGCGATGTGGGACAGGCGCGGCCACGTCGTGCTGCGCACGAAGAAGACCGGTTTCGTCGCAGGAACCGCGATCGACGCTGTCGTCACGCTCAACGGCGAGCCCATCACGTCGCCATCGACTGACATCGTCGATGAGCGTTCGGTTGCAACACAGGTCGGCATCGCCGTTCGACCAGGTGACACGATCGAGATCGTGAAGCTCGGGGCGAACGTCTCTTCGAGGACCGTCGACGACGTCGACATCGTCGGCCGCTGCCATCAAGTGCTCGATGATGCGGTGGCGACCGGGTTCGACGGCTTGCTCGCCGAGCACCGCGCTGCGTGGGAACACAAGTGGGACATCAGCGATGTTGTCATCGGCGGCGACCTTGCCGCCCAACAGGGCCTGCGCTTCAGCATGTTCCAGTTGCAGTGCACCTTCACCGGAGTCGACCCCGATCTGAACATCGGGCCGAAAGGTTTCACCGGCGAGAAGTACGGAGGTGTCACCTACTGGGATACCGAGGCGTTCTGCCTGCGCTTCTACCTGGCCGCAGCCGAGGCGTCGGTGAGCAAGAACCTGCTTCGCTATCGGTATCGCCAACTCGGCCGAGCCATCGAGAATGCGGCCAAACTCGGATTCAGCGGCGGAGCTGCGCTATACCCGATGGTCACCATCAACGGTGAGGAATGCCACAACGAGTGGGAGATCACCTTCGAAGAGATTCATCGCAACGGGGCTATCGCCTTCGCCGTCTACGACTATCTCCGATCGACCGGTGACCGCGGCTACCTGCTCGAAGGTGGTCTCGAGGTCTTGGTTGCGATCGCCCGGTTCTGGGCGCAGCGGGCGTCGTTCTCGGAGTTGAAACAGCAGTACGTGATTCTCGGTGTGACCGGCCCGAACGAGTACGAGAACAACGTCGACAACAACTGGTACACCAACCTCATGGCCCAGTGGACGTTGCGCTACGCCAACGAAGCCATCGATCTCGCCCGCGAGACTGACGGTGCCGAGACCGATCGCTTGCTCTCGTCGATCGACTTCGATGAGTCGACCGAGCGTGACCAATGGAAGCAGATCGCCGAGGGACTTCATTTCCCGGAGGATGCAGACCGGGGGATCTTCCTCCAGCAGGGCAACTACCTCGACAAGGAACTGCGCACGGTCGACGATCTCGACCCAGCCGAGCGGCCGATCGTGCACCACTGGTCGTGGGACCGAATCCTGCGGTCGTGTTTCATCAAGCAGGCAGACGTCCTCCAGGGGCTTTGGGTCTTCGAAGACCGTTTCGATCTCGACACCCTTCGAGTCAATTTCGATTTCTACGAACCGCGCACCGTGCACGAGTCCTCGCTTTCGCCGTCGGTCCACGCAGTGTTGGCCGTGCGGTTGGGGCGCTTGGCGAAAGCACACGAAATGCTGCTTCGCAGCGCCCGGCTCGATCTCGACGACGTCAACGCCGACACCAGAGACGGCTGTCATGTCACGAGTATGGCCGGCACCTGGATCGCTGCGGTTCAGGGGTTCGGTGGTCATCGAGTGGTCGACGAGCGGCTCCATGTCTCACCCGTGCTTGCCCCGGGTTGGAGCACACTCGCATTCCAGGTGCACTTTCGAGGAACATGGCTGGCGATCCGTGCCGATGCCGGACAGGTCGTCGTCGAGCACCGCGACGGGCCCGAGGTCGAGCTGCTCGTTCACGGATCCGAGGTTCGAGTGGGACCAGCGGTCCCGGTGGCAGTGGCAAGCCAACCAACAGTCCATGATCGGGGAACTCGTGAGCGAGAACATCTGCAACGCCAGAGTGGTATCTGAACTCTGCTGCCCTGGCAGCCTGATCACCAATTGCACCTGGAGTGAGTATGACGACCATCTATCGCGTCGTGGTTCGTGGCCAATTCGCCGACCTCGACCCCGAACACCGAGCTGTGCTCAGCATCCACGCGGCCGAGCACGACTACTTTCATTCGGCGTTCACGGCTGCCGGCACCTTCACCTACGACGAACAACTGGTGTCGTTCAATCTCCGCTACGAGCTTCGGTTCAAGGCCGATGCGGATGACGCGAGCGAGCACGCCGCCGAACAGGCTGGGCTCGACCGGGCCATGGCCTTTCTCGACGGCGAGGGCTACGGCTACAAGCGCTTGCGGTCAACCGCCACCGACATGGCCTCGATGTGGCGCGACTGATCGACCTCGATTGACAGGCGTCAGTCGTCGAAACCGACGAAGCTGACATCGGCCTCGATCGGTACTCGACGCGAGACCACGTGATTGGCGACGAAGTCGTCGTCGGGGAAGCCCATGGCAACACAGGTCATGATGACCTGATCGTCAGGGATGTTGGCGTGGGCCCGAACGACCGATGACTGCATGATGCCCTGGCCATTGATCACGCAGCCGAGACCCTTCGAGGTGGCAGCGAGGACGAGCCCGTAGGTTGCCGCGCCGCAGTCGAAGTGAGCAACGGTGTCGTCGGCCAAGTCGGCGTCGATGGTGACAACGACCGAGACTGGCGCGTCGAACTGCCGGAAGCCTCGCATGACCCAGTCCTGCCGGCGCTCCTTGTCGTCTCGTTCGATGCCCATCGCCTCGAACAGTTGGACAGCGATCTCGACTTGGCGGTCTCGATGCGGGCCTTGGTAGCCGTGGCTCGACATCTTGATCTCACGGTCGACGCCGGCACCGGCGAGCATGAGCTCGGTGTTGCCCCGACGAATCTCTTCGAGTGGTTCGCCGGTGACGACGTGAAAGTTCCAAGGCTGGGTGTTCATCGACGAGGGCGCTCGCTTGGCGATTTCGACGATCTCGGCCAGAAGGGCTTGGGGCACGGGCTCGGGCTTGTAGCCGCGTGTACTACGTCGTTGGGAAACCAGTTGTTCGAAATCCATCGGCGGACCCTACTGGAAACGAGTGGTGCCGCCCGTTTTGGGCGCGCCGCCGGTCGTGTCGCGGTGAAGATTCAACGGGTCGGTGCGTAGCTCACCAAGGTCTTCATGTAGTTCGAGCGTTCGAAGGCACTCGGGTCAGGAGCGTTCGCTTGGCTGACGCTGCCGCGAGCCTGTTCGATCGTGTCGTAGCCGTGATCGGTGAACCATCGCTGTACCTCGCCGAGCACGGTGGCGAGATGCTCGGGGCCGTGGTGGAGCAGGGCCGAGGCCATCATGGTGACATCGGCGCCGGCGAGGATCAGCTTCACGACCCCGTCGGCATCGTGCACGCCTGTGGTGGCCGCAAGGTCGGTGTCGACTCGACCGCTGAGGATGGCCATCCATCGCAGCACCAGACGCATCTCGGCCGGGGAACTGAGCACGAGGTTCGGTTCGACGGTCAAGGTTTCGAGGTCGATGTCGGGTTGGTAGAAGCGGTTGAACAGCACGACGCCATCGGCGCCGGCCTCGGCGAGTTGGCGAACCATGTGGGCGGTCGAGCTGAAGAACGGTCCGATCTTCACCGCAAGCGGGATGTCGATGCTGGCTCGCACACTCTCGACGAGGAGGAGATAGCGGCGTTCGACGTCGGCGGCCCGAAGGTCGGGGTCAGCCGCAATGTGATAGACGTTCAGCTCGATTGCGTCTGCCCCCTCGTCTTGGAGTTCGGTTGCGTAGTGGACCCATCCGCCGTCGGAGGTGCCGTTCAGGCTGGCGATCACCGGTATGTGCAGGGTCTTCTTTGCCGCGATCAACAGGTCGAGGTATTGGTCGGACCCAGAGTTGTAGGTGTCGAGCGAAGGGAAATAGCCGTCGTTGCTCTCGGGACTGATCGAGCTGCCGAAGTTCCTGCGGTGTTCCATGGTGTCGAGGTCGTGTTCGACCTGTTCCTCGAACAACGAGGGCAGAACAACCGCAGCGGCACCGGCCGTCTCGAGCTGTTCGAGTGAATCGATCGAACCCGTCAGCGGTGACGACGAGGCGACGATCGGGTTGGCCAGTTCGAGGCCGAGATAGCGGGTGGTGAGGTCGGTCATCTTCAGGCTCCGGCTTCGGGGACGGATGGTGGAATAGCGTTTGCAGCGTCGAGGGCAGCGCCTGCCTCGAGGTGACCGGGGTGGTCGTCGAGGTCCTCGACGATGCCGAACCTCGCGGTTCGCTCGACGTCGACCATCTGCTCATAGAGGTGCCAGCGATCGTCGATGTCTCGTTGGGCCGCAGCCATCAGCTCGTCGGCCCGGTCCGGATTGGCCCCGGCGAGCATCGAGAATCTGGCCTCGGTCATGGCGAAGGTCTTGAAGTCGATCGTCGGTTTGCGGCTGTCCAGGTGGAGCCCGTGGTCGCCCTCGGCCTCACGGCGCGGGTCATAGCGATAGAGCGGCCAGTAGCCGCTGTCGGCCGCCATTTTTTGATGACCCATCATGTCGCTCATGTCGATGCCATGCGCAATGCAGGGGCTATACGCGATCACGAGCGATGGTCCTGGGTGCGCCGCCGCTTCACTGAGTGCCTTCACCGTTTGGGTCATGTTGGCTCCCATGGCGATGTGGGCGACGTAGACATCGCCGTAGGCCATGGCGATCATGCCAAGGTCTTTCTTGGCCGTTGCCTTGCCGCCGGCGGAGAACTTGGCGATGGCAGCGCGCGGTGTTGCTTTCGAGGTCTGGCCTCCGGTGTTGGAGTACACCTCGGTGTCGAGCACGAGCACGTTCACATTGCGGCCCGAGGCGAGCACATGATCGACGCCGCCGAAGCCGATGTCGTATGCCCAGCCATCGCCGCCGATCAGCCAGACGCTGCGTTTCACGAGATCGTTGACGAGCGTCGCCAGACGATTGGCGATTGCACCTGGATGTTCGTCCAGCCACACTCGAAGCTCGGCGACCGAGGCTCGCTGGCGGGCGATGGCTACTTCGTCGTCTTGGGGATTGGTGAGCAGCTGCGCTGCCAGCGGCCCGATCTGCGGGGCGAGCTCGGCCACCAGCCGGCGGGCGTCGGCTTCGGTGTGGTCGAGCGCGAGGCGCATCCCCAGCCCGAACTCGGCGTTGTCTTCGAACAGCGAGTTGGCCCAGGCGGGGCCTCGACCCTCGGCATCGACGGTGAACGGTGTCGTCGGCAGATTGCCGCCGTAGATCGACGAACAACCGGTGGCATTGGCGACGACGAGTCGGTCGCCGAGTTGCTGGGTGAGAAGCTTGATGTACGGCGTCTCGCCGCACCCCGAGCAAGCACCGGAGAACTCGAACAGTGGTTGCGCTTGTTGGGATCCCTTGATCGAATCGAGAGCGAGGCTGATCCGGGGGCGTTCCGGCAGGTCGAGAAAGTGCTCGAAGTTGATGCGTTCGACGTCGAGGTGCTCGGCGATCGGTTCCATGTTGATCGCTTTGTGCTTGGCCGCCGTTTTGCTCTTGGCCGGGCAGACGTTGACGCAGACACCGCAGCCGGTGCAGTCGTCGGGAGCGACCTGGATGATGAGCCGCTTCGATGGGTCGGCCGTCTGAGGTTTCGAGGCGAACGTTGGCGGCGCATCGTGCACTGCCGCCTCCGGTACGACCTTCAACCGGATGGCAGCGTGAGGGCATACCAATGCGCAACGGGCGCAGTCGATGCAGATGTCGGGATCCCAAATGGGGATCTCGCTGGCAATCGTTCGCTTCTCCCACCGGCTCGTTCCGGTGGGGAACGTGCCGTCGATCGGCAGTGCGCTGACCGGTAGGAGATCGCCGTTGCCGCCAAGCATCATGGCGGTCACTCGTTGCACGAAGTCGGGGGCACTGGAGGCGACGACCGGCGGGCGATGATTGGCCGAGATCGAGCCGATCGGCATCGGTACGAGGGAGGCGAGAGCAGCATCGACAGCAGCGAAGTTGCGTTTGAGTGCGAGCTCGCCCCGCTTGCCGTAGCTCTTGGCGATGAAGTCTTTGATGGCATCGATGGCGGTATCGGTTTCCATCAGATCGGTGAGCGAGAAGAAGCAGGTCTGAAGGACCGTGTTGACGCGGTTGCCCAAGCCATTCGTCCGAGCCACGTTGCCGGCGTCGATGACCCACGGCTCGAGGTCACGTTCGATGATCAGCCGTTGGGCTTCGGCGGGAAGTTGATCCCACGTCTCGCCGGCCGGGAACGGTGAGTTGATCAACACCTTGGCTCCCGGTCGTGCCACCGAGAGAAGGTCTTGACGGTCGAGCGAGCCAAAGTGGTGCACACCGACGAAGTCCGCTTCGGTGATCAGATGGGCGGAGCGGATGGGCTCGGGGCCGAAGCGGAGATGCGACACCGTGGTCGAGCCCGACTTCTTGGAGTCGTAGACGAAATAGCCCTGCGCAAACAGGTCGGTTCGCTCGCCGACGATCTTCACCGAATTCTTGTTTGCCCCGACGGTACCGTCGCTGCCGAGTCCGTAGAAGACCGCTCGTTGCACCGACTCGGGCTCGTGCCATGACGTTGGGTCGTACTCGACACTCGTGTGGCAGACATCGTCGACGATGCCAACGGTGATGAACGATCGACCGTCCTCCCGGTCGAGTTCGTCGAACACGGCAAACACCATCGGTGGCGTGAACTCTTTCGACGACAGGCCGTAGCGGGCGCCGACCACCGTTGGCATTGGCCCGGAACGCCACTGTTGAGCCAAGGCTGCGACCACGTCGAGGTAGAGCGGATCGCCGGTTGCGCCCGGTTCCTTCGTTCGGTCGAGGACGGCGATGCTCTGCGTGGTCGAGGGAAGAAGATCGATGAACGACTCGACGGCGAAGGGGCGGTAGAGGTGGATCGTGATCACCCCGACCTTGGCGTCGCGTTCGAGGAGGGCATCGACGGCTTCGCTGACCGTGCCGGCGCCGGAACCCATGATGACGATGACGCGCTCCGCCTCGGGATGCCCGTGGTACTCCATCAGCCGGTAGCGCCGACCGGTCAGCTCGGCAAAGCGGTCCATCTCGGCTTGAACGATCCCGGGGACGGCACGGTGGAAGGGTTCGGCAGCCTCGCGTGCCTGAAAGAACACGTCTGGGTTCTGTGCGGTGCCCCGTAGCTCTGGGCGATCGGGGTCGAGCCCTCGCAGGCGGTGGGCATCGACGAGGTCGTCGTCGATCATCGCCCGGATCGTCGAGTCGTCGAGTGCATCGATCGTTGCCACTTCATGGCTGGTTCGGAAACCATCGAAGAAGTGCACGAAAGGCACTCGACTTCGCAAGGTGGCCGCATGGGCGATGAGTGCCATGTCTTGGGCTTCTTGGACCGAGTTGGCGGCGAGCATGGCCATGCCGGTCTGACGGACAGCCATCACATCGCTGTGGTCACCGAAGATGCTGAGGGCATGCGTTGCGACCGTGCGCGCGGCGACGTGGACGACCGCTGGCAACAGCTCGCCCGCAATCTTGTAGAGGTTGGGGATCATGAGGAGCAGACCCTGCGACGCGGTGAACGTGGTGCTCATCGCGCCAGCTTGGAGTGCCCCGTGCAGGGTTCCGGCCGCGCCGGCCTCGCTCTGCATTTCGATCACGTCAGGTACCGCACCCCAAAGGTTTCGGCTTCCCGCTTGTGTCCACGCATCGCAGAGCTCGCCCATGGGTGAGGCGGGCGTGATCGGGTAGATGGCGATGACTTCGCTCACGCGATGAGCGACCCGTGCGGCCGCTTCGTTGCCGTCGACGGTGATGTGCGGTGGACTCATCGTGGTGTCTTCCTTCGTTTGGACCTTGGACTCTGGCAGCATCGGGTGTGCGGGGTTTCACTGCTCGTGAAGCCAATTGACTGCGAGGAGTGGGGGCCATGAATCAGGGCAGAGGTGCGGGTGTCGGCGATGGTGCGGTCGATTCTGGGGCGATCGAACCAACAGGGATCGACCTGATCAGCCGAACGGGTGTGATCGATGCGGCACAGTGCACCGAACTGGTGGCGTCGACGCCGATTGGGCGGGTGGGGTTCGTCAGCGACGGTGTTCCCTTGGTACTTCCGGTCAACTTCGCCTGGCATGAAGGAGCGGTGGTCTTTCGCACACTCGAAGGTCTGAAGCTTGCAGCGGCGGCCAAGGGGCTGCCGGTGTGCTTCGAGGTCGATCAGTGGGATGCCGACGCTCGATCGGGTTGGAGCGTCGTGCTCAGAGGCCAGGCCAGCGAAGTGAAGGGATGGGCAGAGATCGAGCAGCTCGAGAACATCGGTCTCGTCCCGTGGTCTCGGGAGAAGTGGCGTCCGTTGTGGGTGAAGATCGAGCCAACCGAGATCAGCGGGCGTGTGCTTCGGTGAGGGGAGCACGGGGGCGGTCGACACACGGAACCTTTCGGCGAGAAGATGCGGTCATCGTCTCGGAGTAGCCGCCATCGTGCCAGGGCCGAAGGCCCCGAAGTGTTGGAGTCCGAAGGCCCCGAAGTGTTGGAGTCCGAAGGTGATGTCGCACGATCGGTTGGCGTGATGGCAGACTCGACGCCATGAGTGAGGTGAGCGAGACCCATTTGCCAGGCGTTGGTGTCCGGCATGAGTTCGATACCGAGAGCGGAGAACGGGTTGGTGTCATCGTGCATCGTGACGGCCGACGGGAGATGGTGGTCTATGACCGCGATGATCCTGATGCGTGCACCTCGGTGGTCTTGCTGTCGGTGAACGACACTCGGACGATGGCCGAGCTGCTCGGTGCAAGCCAGGTGACCGAGGCGGTGGCGGCGGTACGTCACGACATCAAGGGTCTGTCGATCGAATGGATCGAGCTGTCGGATGGTTCGACTTCGGTTGGCACCACGATTGCGCAAGGACAATTTCGTACCCGTACCGGCGCATCGATCGTGGCCGTGATGCGCAACGACGAGTCTGTTCCAGCCCCTGAGCCCGATTTCTGCTTCCGCTCGGGCGACGTCGTGGTTGCGGTCGGCACCGTCGAGGGCTTGGCCTCGCTGCGGTCGTTGCTTGCCCAACGATGACGGACTCACCTTGATTTTCGGAGCAGGGAGCGCGGAGGCGGCGATTGCCTTCGTCGAAATCGGTGCCACGGCCCTCGGTCTTGCCCTGCTGGCTCGGTTGGCGGGTCGCTTGGGGATCACAGCAGTGCCGTTGTACCTCGTGGCCGGGCTGGCCCTGGGCGAAGGTGGGGTACTGCAGCTCGACGTCAGTGAATCGTTCATCTCGTTGATGGCCGAGATCGGCGTCCTGCTGCTCCTGTTCACCCTGGGTTTGGAGTATTCCGACGTCGAGCTGCGTGAGGGTTTGCGAACCGGTGTCGGAACTGGGGTGTTGGACATGGTGCTCAATGCGCTTCCCGGCGTTGGACTTGGGTTGTTGCTCGGCTGGTCACCTCTTGCTGCGGTCTTGCTCGGCGGAGCAACCTGGATCAGTTCGTCGGGCGTGGTGTCGAAAGTGCTCAGTGACCTCGGACGAATGGGCTTTCGTGAGACACCGTCGATCCTCAATCTGCTGGTGATCGAAGATCTCGCCATGGCGGTGTACCTGCCCGTCGTTGCGGCCCTGATCGTTGGTGGCACATTGGTTGCCACGCTGACAAGCGTCGCCATTGCGCTACTCGTCGTCACCATCATCTTGCTTGCAGCCCTGCGTTATGGGCGGCGGCTCAGTGATGCGCTGATCGGCGGGACCGACGAGTCACTGCTGTTGGCGGTCTTTGGTGTCACGTTGCTCGTCGCCGGCATCGCCCAGCAGCTCGAGGTGTCAGGAGCGATCGGCGCCTTCTTGGTGGGGCTTGCCCTGTCGGGAAGGGCCGAGGAACGGGCGATGACCTTGATCTCGCCGCTGCGAGATCTGTTCGCCGCCATCTTCTTCCTGTTCTTCTCGTTCCAAGTCGACCCCGCTGATTTGATCGATGCGCTCCTGCCCGCCCTTGGTCTGGTCGTGGTGACGAGTATCACGAAGCTGCTCACCGGTTGGTACGCCGCGGGGCGAGTCGGTGCCGGACGGAAGGGTCGCCTTCGCGCCGGGGCGACGCTGATCGCTCGTGGCGAGTTCTCGATCGTGATCGCTGCCTTGGGTGCCGGCCTGGCTGATGGGCCCGAGCTCGGTGCGCTGGTCGCCGGTTATGTGCTGATCGCCGCGATCGTTGGTCCGATGGCGGCGAAGTTCATCGACCGGGTCCCCGCCTCGTTCGGGTCACGATCAACGGTCACTCCTGTTCGCTGAGTAACTGTTCGATGGCGACTCGGTGGGGGAGCGAGGGGACTGCGCCTGCCACGGTGGTGGCAAGTGCTCCGGCGGCCATGGCAAAGCCGACGCCGGTGGCGAGATCGTCACCGGCAGCGAGTCGAGCGGCGAGTGCGCCGCAGAAGGCGTCGCCGGCCCCGGTGGTGTCGACCGGATGCACGGCGAACGCGTGCAGGTGCCGAGTGCCAGTGCCGTCGATGATCGTGGTTCCTGCGCCACCTCTCGTGACCACGACCGTGGTGTTGCCGGAGTTGGTGAGCACGTCCGTTCCTCCGAGGAGGGCGGCTTCGTGCTCGTTGGGGATGATCAGGTCGCAATCACCGAGCAGGGCTGTCGGGAGGGCAGCGGCGGGAGCCGGGTTGAGGATGGTGATCGCACCGATTGCCTTCCCGGCAGCGAAGGCACGCTCGACACGAGGGAGCGGCACCTCGAGCTGGGCCAGCACGACTCGTGCGGTGGGGAGCGTTTCGGAGGCGCCTGCATCCCACGCATTCGCACCGGGGATGACCACGATGACGTTCTCCGCTCGTTCGTCAACGGTGATCAGCGCTCGACCGGTGGGGACGCCGGCCAGCACGGTGATCCAGCGGTCATCGATTCCTTCGTCGAGGACGACGTGGCGGAGCAACGTACCGGCATCGTCGTTGCCGACGGCGCCGATCAATGCGACCGAGGCGCCGGCACGGGCGGCCGCGACCGCTTGGTTGAGGCCCTTGCCGCCTGGCATCTCGGCGAAGGTCGAGCCGGTGACGGTCTCACCCGGGCCAGGGAGGCGGGGGGCAGAGGCGACCAGGTCGAGATTCAGACTGCCGATCACGATGACATCGAAAACGGGCGCATCGAACGCAGGCACATCGAACTCGGGCCGGTCCTGCATCGTGGCGACGGTATCGGTTCGCATCGTGCTCGGCGTGCCAGGATGAGTGTTCCCGAGCCAATCCGTTCACCGAGCCAAGGACAACGTGATGTCAACGCACGAGATCGTGACCCATCGAGTCACACCAACCGATGTCGAGCTTGCGGTGTACGTCGCCGGGGAAGGACCGCTGGTCGTCTTGGTCCACGGATTCCCGGAGCTCGCGTATTCGTGGCGACACCAGATCGCAGCGTTGGCCGACGCCGGCTACCGAGTCGTAGCCCCGGACATGCGTGGCTACGGGGCAAGTGGTGCTCCTGAGGACGTGACCGACTACGACATCTTCCGTCTGACCGGTGACATCGCCGGCCTCATTCGCCACTTCGGGGGAGGCCCGGCCGTCTTGGTCGGTCACGACTGGGGAGCCATGGTGGCATGGGCGTTTGCCCAGTTCCGGCCCGACCTCCTTGCCGGTGTCGCCGGATTGTCGGTGCCGTTCATCCCTCCGCTCGATTCGAGCCTCGTCGAGATGTTGCGCAACCGAGTCGGTCCCGATGACTTCCACTACATCTTGTACTTCCAGGAGCCGGAGGTCGCCGATGCCGAACTCGGTGTCGACGCGATGCACTCGCTGCGCCATGTGTTGTGGCGGGCATCGGGCGATCCACGGATCGTGCCGGCAACCAAGGTCACGGGCTTCCTGGCTGGCGACGTTCCCGATGGATTGCCGGATTGGCTGACGCCCGGTGATTTCAATGCCTATGGCCAGGCGTTCACTCGTACCGGATTCACCGGCGCCATCAATTGGTATCGCAACCTGCATCGCAACTGGCAGCTGACGGCTCCATGGCGTCATGCGTCGCTCACCATTCCAGCGGCGTTCATCGCCGGCCGTCGGGATCCGGTCCTGACCTCCACGCTGCCAGCGCTCGACATGGCCTTGGAGGACCACCCGATGCTGGCCGTGCAGCGCTCGTTCTGTCCTCACGTCGTCGAAACGCTCATCGACGGTGGCGGGCATTGGATACAGCAAGAGAAGCCAGAGGAGGTCGCGGCGGCGTTGCTCGAGTTCATTCGATCGCTCCCTGCCTGATGATCTCCTCATCGTTGGGGAGTTTTGCCCTGGTCGAGCCGAAGTTCGTGAGGGTGTTGGGTCTCTCGACCCAAACGGTGCACAATCGTTCCTTCGTTGTGGGTGGAAAGAGGCGCGTGTGGATTCCTTGAAGAACCGAAGCTTTTCGATCCGTCGAGCGGCCCTCGCCGTCGTCGGCTTTGGCAGTGTGTCGCTGTTTGCCGTGGCGCCCGTTGCCGCTGAGCCGCTGATCACGATCTCGGTCGACAATGTCGCCTACGGCCAAGAAGGCGATCTTCTGTTCGTTGGCTCGGCCGCGGTTCCCGCTGACTTCGTCGGCAACACGTGTCTGATCCAGGGTGAGTCGATCAACCAGGAATCGGTGCACCCGAACAACAACCTCGTGATCCGTGCCGGCACCCAGACCCTCGTGGTGCCCGATGTCGAAGGCCTCGCCGGACAGGTCACCAAGGCCGCCGAATTCGAAGAGATCGCCCCCACGATCGAGGTGTTCGTCGAGCTCGGTCCTGACGGCGTCACCAG
>JBBQUN010000023.1:0-28166 GCA_038212405.1 Acidimicrobiales bacterium
CGGCATCAACGGTCACCGCAGCGTCAGGATCGTCCTCGAACACGAACTGCACTGAGCCGGAGTGCACAACGAGGCGTCCCCAAACACTGTCGGCCACTCGGTGAGCTCGCAGCAATCCGGCGGGAACGGTGTCGTTGTCGAACACATCGGTGGTTCGAGTGAGGACCAGGTCCTCCGGAAGTCGATCGGATTCGCTCATGACTCTGCTCCTTGGTCGAGACTGCCGCTGAGGCCATCGTAGGAGCGACGAGCTAACGCGACTCGGCTCGACGGCGAGCGCCTTCCAGGTCGGCGCCGGCACGAACCAGTGCACCGCGCAGACTGCACTCGGCGAGCTCGACCGGAGGCGCCACATCGGTGACGATCAGCTCCACGAGATCGGCATACACCACGCTGGCCGCAGTGTCTGGATGCTCGAGCGCAACAGGTAGACCACGGTCGCCGCCGGCAGCAACGCCGGCATCGAGAGGGATCGAGGCCAGAAGTGGCACGCCGATGGCGTCTGCCAGCGACTGGCCGCCACCGGAACCGAACATGGCGGTGACCGTTCCGTCTGGGCCGACCGAGGGGCCCATGTTCTCGATGACACCGGCGACGCGTAGGAATCCCTTTCGGGCCATATCGGCTGCCCGGGCAGCAACCTGCTGAGCGGCGGTCGCAGGCGTGGTGACGATCAGCACGTCGGTTCGCGGCAACATCCGGGCCAGACCCATCTGGATGTCAGAGGTTCCAGGCGGCATGTCGATGAGCAGGTAGTCGAGGTCGCCCCATTGCACGTCTTCGAGGAAGTGCTGCACGGCACGATTGAGCATCAGCCCCCGCCACATGATCGCTTCACTCTCGTTGGAGCCGGCGATCGACCCCATCGAGACGACTCGAAGGGTCCCGGCGCCGATCTCACGAGACACCGGCTTCATCAACGTCTTGCCTTCGCCGGCGCGTTCGCCCTCGATCCGACCGTCGATTCCCAGCAGTTGTGGCATGGAGAACCCACCGACGTCGGCGTCGAGGACACCGACGGTGTAGCCACGATCAGCGAGGAGGACGGCGAGGTTCGCAGTGATCGACGACTTGCCTACCCCACCCTTGCCGGAGGAGATTGCAAGGATGCGACAGGTGGCAGGAATGTCGGTCTCGAGCGCTGCGTCTCTGGCCTTCCAGCGAGCTCGAGCCATGACCTTGCTTCGCTCGTCAGCGGTCATCTCGCCAAAATGGATCTTTACCACGTCGATGGCGGGAAGTGACCCGACTCGGGCCTTGGCGTCTCGCATGAGCTGGGCCCGCAGCGGGCATCCCGCCGTCGTGAGTGCAATGGTGATGTGCATGACGCCGTCGGCGCTTCGTTCGTAGCGCTTGACCATGCCCAGGTCGACGACGTTGTCGCCGAGCTCGGGGTCGATCACGCCACGCAACGCATTGGTGATCATGACCTCGTTGACGTCGTCCCCCTCGACCTCCGGCGACGCCACCTCGGGCCGTGCCACCGCAGGCTCGGTCACGTCGGGCTCGGTCACGTCAGGCTCGGTCACATCATTCCTAGCTCGAGGCGAGCGACGTCAGACATGCGAGAGACGTCCCACGGCGGATCGAATACCAACCTGACCTCGACAGCTTCGACGCCGGCAAGACCGGCGACGGCATCGTGGAGGTCTTGTCGCAAGATGTCGCCCATGCCGCAGAAGGGAGCGGTGACCGACATGTCGATGTCGACTTTCCATCCATCGCTTGGCAGCTCGGTCGCTTCGACCCGGTAGACCAACCCCAGCTCGACGATGTCGACCGGAATCTCGGGGTCATACACCGTTGTTGCGGCATCCCACACCTGTTGAACGTCGAAGTCCCCGGGGTCGCCAACGGCAGCGGGCTTGGCAACGGGGGCTTCGATCAAGCCGAACTCGATCGAATCGGCTGGGGTGAGTCGCGCCATCTCACCATCACCGGTCGTGACCGTTGCGGTGCCACCAAGCGCTTGGAGGATCTTGACCTTTTCACCTTCGGGCAGCACGATTCGATGCCCGGCGGGGACGATGGTCACCTCGCAGGACCGGGGCAAGGTGAAACGGCGAGAAGACTCGATCTTGACGACGGAATCACTCATGCTCGTGCCCCAATCGATGCATCACCCAGGCCTTGATCGTCTCGAGGCCCACCTCTTCGACGGTCTGGTCGGCAAACGCATTGATCAGCAGTCGCCGTGCTTCGTCGGCCGGTATGCCGCGAGAGCGCATGTAGTACAGCGCCGTCTCATCGAGCTGGCCGACGGTCGCACCGTGTTTACACGCCACTTCGTCAGCAAGGATCTCGAGCCGCGGCTGGGTGTTGATCTCGGCACGGTTCGACAGCAACAGGTTGGCGTTGGACTGCTCGGCATCGGTGCCATTCGCACCAGCGAGCACGTCGATACCACCATTGAAGACACCGACGCTCTCGTCATCGAGCACGCCTCGGTACGACTGACGGCTCACGCAGTTCGTTGCCGCGTGAACGACCGTGATCTGTTGGTCGAGCACCTGATCGCCCCGCCCATGGAACAGACCGGACAAATCGGTTCGAGCACCATCGCCACCCAGTTCCACGCGATAGGCGAGACGGCCAAAGGCAGCGCCGAGATTGAACGATCGGCCACGGAACTCACTCGCCTCGGCTTGGGTCACCTCGACCGCGCCGAGCTGGATCTGGTTGGCCGGGAGATCTTGGAGCACGATGTGTTCGAGCGTTGCGTTCGCACCCAGCGTGATGGTGGTTCGAATGTTCGAACCACCGACGACTGCTGCGTCGTTGTTGGCACCGATTCGGGTTTCGACCACCGTGGCCGAGCTTCGAGGGCCGAGGTCGATGACCACACCGCTACAGAACGCGTTGATCGTGTCGCCCGGGACCACGACGTCGATGACGTGAATTGGCGCTTCGATGCGTTGGCCATCGGCAACATCGATGACGATGCCGTCGGTGCCGAACGCAACGTTGTTGGCAACGAAGGCGTCGGTGATGGCCGCCCCGAAGTGACGATCGAGGCGAGCAGGGTCGTTGTTGGCAACCTCGGCGAGGCTGGCAATGCTGAGCCCAACCGGAAGCGACGACAGGTTCGATCGCGACTGGTCGACGACACCGTTGACAATCACGATCGTCGGTCCATCGAGTGTTGGAATCGAGTCCAGTGTTGTCGAGTCCAGTGTTGTCGAGTCGAGTGCTGTCGAGTCGTGTGCTGCCGAACCAAACTTCAGCTGTGAGAGCTTGGCGTGCGGCGCGTACCGCCAGGCCTCGTTGCGCTTGGTCGGAAGGTCGATTGCACCGACCTGCTCGATGATCGCAGCCGACGCCGGATGGGCACGGGAGGTGACGATGGCGCCGGTGGTCACGAGGCCGCTCCGGAGAGCGGTCGACCGGACCCATCGAGATCGTGGTTCACGAAATCGGCGTACCCGTGGTCTTCGAGATGCAGGGCCAGGGTGTGATCGCCAGACTTGACGATCTTTCCGTCGACGAGCACGTGCACGAAATCGGGTTCGATGTAGTCGAGGAGGCGCTGGTAGTGCGTGATCACGATCATCGAGCGATCAGGGCCACGCAGTGAGTTGACCCCGGAGGCGATGACTCGGAGTGCGTCGATGTCGAGCCCAGAGTCGGTCTCGTCGAGCACAGCGAGCCGGGGCTGCATGACGGCCATCTGGAGGATCTCGTTGCGCTTTTTCTCGCCGCCGCTGAAGCCGGCATTGACCGCACGATGCAGGAAGTCCTGCTTCATCTCGACCAGTTCCATGGCCTCGTTGGCGATCTTGAGGAAATCGCGGGCGCCGATCTCGTCATCGCCGCGGGCCTTGCGGACCGAGTTCAGTGCCGTGCGGAGGAAGTACATGTTGTTGACGCCGGGAATCTCGACCGGGTATTGAAAGCCCAGGAAGAGCCCGGCGGCAGCGCGAGCTTCGGGCTCCATGGCGAGGAGATCCTGGCCATCGAGCGTGACTGTGCCACCGATTTCGTATCCGTCGCGCCCGGCGAGCGCATGGGCGAACGTGCTCTTTCCCGAACCGTTCGGGCCCATGATCGCATGAACCTCGCCGCTTCCGACACTGAGGTCGAGGCCTTTGAGGATCGGGGTTCCGCCAATCGAGGCGGTGAGATTTTCGACCTGCAACATCAGCCGACACTTCCTTCCAAACTCACGCTCAGCAGTCGCTGAGCTTCTACGGCGAACTCCATTGGGAGCTCGTTGAAGACCTCACGACAGAAGCCGTTGACGATCATCGACATGGCATCTTCTTCGGTCATGCCGCGCTGGCGGCAGTAGTACAACTGGTCCTCCCCCACCGTGGAGGTCGACGCCTCGTGTTCGATCTGCGCCGTCGCGTTCTTGACTTCGATGTAGGGAATCGTGTGAGCACCACAATCGGGACCGAGTAGCAGCGAATCGCACTGGGTGTAGTTGCGAGCGTTCTCTGCCGAGCGCATCACCTTGACGAGACCTCGGTAGGTATTCTGGCCACGGCCGGCAGAGATGCCCTTGGAGATGATCGAGCTGGTGGTGTCCTTGCCGATGTGGATCATCTTGGTGCCGGTGTCGGCCTGCTGACGCTTGGTCGACAGCGCAACGGAGTAGAACTCGCCGACGGAACGGTCACCCTGGAGGATGACGCTCGGGTACTTCCACGTGATGGCCGACCCGGTCTCGACCTGAGTCCAAGAGATCTTCGAGTCGGTGTGCGCTCGACCCCGCTTGGTCACGAAGTTGTAGATACCGCCGACACCGTTCTCGTCGCCGGGATACCAGTTCTGCACGGTGGAATACTTGATCTCGGCACGGTCTTTGGCGACCAATTCGACGACCGCGGCATGGAGTTGGTTCTCGTCTCGCTGAGGTGCAGTGCAGCCTTCGAGATACGACACATGAGAATCGTCCTCGGCGACGATGAGCGTGCGCTCGAACTGGCCGGTGTTTTGCGAGTTGATCCGGAAGTAGGTGGAGAGCTCCATCGGGCACCGAACACCCTTGGGGATATAGCAGAACGATCCATCGGAGAAGACTGCCGAGTTCAGCGCAGCGAAGTAGTTGTCGCGGACCGGCACGACGGAACCGAGGTGCTCTCGGACGAGCTCGGGATGATCCTGCACCGCTTCGGAGAACGAGCAGAAGATGACGCCGGCTTCGGCGAGGGTGGCTTTGAACGTGGTGGTGACCGACACCGAGTCGACGATGGCGTCGATCGCGACGTTGCTCATCATCTTCTGCTCGTGCAATGGAATACCGAGCTTGTCGAACATCTCGCGAATGTCAGGGTCGACGTCGTCCATGCTCTCGAGCACGGGCTTCTTCCTCGGCGCCGCCCAGTAGCTCAGGGCTTGATAGTCGATTGGTGCGATCTCGAGCTTGGCCCAGTCGGGCTCATCCATGGTCTTCCAGGCCTCGTACGCCTTGAGACGCCAGTCGAGCAGCCACTCGGGCTCGTTCTTCTTGGAAGAGATGAGCCGGACGGTGTCTTCGTTCAGGCCGGGAGGGGCAATGTCGGTGTCGAGGTCGGTGCTGAACCCGTACTCATACGTTGCCTCGGTCATTTCCTCGATTGATCGAAGAGTCTCGCTCATCAGGATTCCTTTTCGGTGGGTCGCATCGTGTCGTTGGTGAAGCTCATCGAGACACTTCGCTCACGTGAGTTTCGCGCGCTTGCGTGTCAGCTGAAGGACTGGCCGCAACCACAACTGCGCTGCGCATTGGGGTTGTCGATGCTGAATCCGGCGCCCTGGAGACCGTCGGCGTAGTTCAGCGTTGCGCCAAGCAACAAAGGGGCGCTGGCCGCATCGATACGGACGACGACAGCCCCCGTCGTCACGACCTGATCGTCGGGAGCGGTTTCGGTGTCGAAGAACATCTCATACGAAAAGCCTGAGCAGCCACCGGGGCGCACAGCAATGCGCAGACCGAGATCAGGTTCGTTCTCCTCCGCCAACAATGCCGCCACCTTGGCGGCTGCTGCGTCGGTCACGATGATGGTCGCTACTTGATCCGATACGGTCATGAACTGATCTCCTACTCGGGGAAAGACCCACTCTTTCTACCAAGATCAATGCGCTTTCACAAGATATACCTTGCGAAACTCCAATAATCTCGGATCCGGTGCTACGTTGTGACGATGGACTCTCCGGTTGCCGAGCTTTCGCCCACGCAGCGCACCGTGCTGGCCACGCTGAAGCGGCTCGGCGAAGCAACCGCCGACGAACTCGCCACCAAGCTCGACATTTCCGCCAGCGCCGTCCGCCAACACCTCGGCGTCCTGCTCTCCGCAGATGTGGTCGCCACTCGCCAACAGCGAGGACTACCGGGGCGACCAGCCAGCACCTACCACGCCACCCCGAAGAGCGAAGCCCTGTTCTCCTCCAGTGATACCAAGCTCTCGATCGAAATTCTGGCCCAGGTCGAACAGGAAGACCCGGCACTGATCGCGCGCATCTTCGACCGCCGCAGTAGCCAGCTCGTCGAGATCGCACGTGAGCGACTCGCTGGCAAACCGGTCGATGAGTGCATCGACATCGTTGCCGAGTTGCTCGACGAGCAGGGCTATTTGGCCGACTTCGTCAAGGTCGAAGCTGGTCACTACCACCTCAACCTTCACAGTTGCGCCATCTGGCCAGTCGCCAATCGCTTTCGCCAGGCGTGCACGGCCGAGCTCGCGTTCATCACCGACCTCCTGCCCGATACCACTGTCGATCGGATCACCCACAAGACCGCAGGCGCCCACACCTGCACCTACGACATCCACATCGCCAGCTGAGCGTCGTCTCACTCGCCACCGCCATTCGTCTTCTCGTCACCGTCGAACTGCCTGCCGTCGGCGTTCCTGCGATCGACCGGTACCCGTCGCACGATGTGGATGGGCTGGGTCCGTGCCATGGATCGGTCAAGATCGCGCCGCCGGACTCGTCCGACACCGCGTTGAGGTCGACGATCAACGGGCCACAGGAGTCACCCGACGCCAGGTCGGCGTCCTCGTCGTCGAACAGGTGAGCCCAACAGGGCGGATCACCACCAAGCTCGCTGGTGTTCATCGCGCACCCGCGCTCAGCGTCAGCTCGGCCTCGATGACGGCGGGGAAGAGCACGTTGTTCTCGGTGTGGACGTGAAGGTGCGTGTCAGCTTCGAGCTCGGCGAGTCCCGCGTAGAGCGCGTGGTAACTCCCGCAACCGTCGCCCGGGACCGAGTACCCTGCCGTCGCCGCTCGAAGTCGAGCGAGCAGTTCTCCGACAGTGTCGTGCTCAGCCAGCATCACCCGAATCGGATTCGAGAGACTGCCGCAGTGGAATACCGGCGACGTTGCGGCGCGTGCCAGGTCGCGGATCATCGGGAACAGAACGTGCTCCTCCTTGAACAGGTGCGGCTCGAGGTCGGCCCGTATCTCATGGACCAGTGCGGCGACGGTGACGAGCTCGGGGTGGTTGCTGCCATGTACGCCAGCAACCTTGTCAGCGAGCGACACCAGCCGCGGCAACGCATCGTGAAGGTAGGCGTGGTGGGTAGCTTCGAGATGATCGACCAAGCCGTCGATGCCATGCCAGTTGGCAGCGGAAGCCGACGCCGATGCCCCAGGAGTGGCGGCAAGCTCGGCGGTGACGACCGCAAGATCGAGTCCCGCCGCAGCGACTGCTTCGGAGAGCGTTCGTTGTCCGCCGCAGCAATAGTCGAGACCGAGGTCATCGAAGCGCGACGCGAACTCAGGGCGGGCGATGACCAGCTCCGCCAACCTGGCGTGGGATTCGATCGTCGACATGTGCTGGCTCCTTGGTTGTTGGCGTTTGGTGAGTTGTTGGATGGCGTTTGGCGAGTCGCTCAGTTCAGGGCGATGGCCGTGGTGAGGATCACGGCAAACCCGAAGATCGTTTGCTGCACCCCGATCACGACCGCAGGCTTCGGTGGCAGACGAGTCGCCACCAGGTTGATGATGGCAAGCACGGCGATCGCGACGACCGCAGCGACCGGCACCAGATCGAGGATCCAGCCGAGTGAGACGGCGACGACCGACGCGATCTGGGCCGCGTCGCTGTGCCAGGTCGGAGCGGGTCGGGACTTGGTCCGGAGAATCTGGCCACGCACGTAGGGAATCGCAGCAACCGAACGGGCGGCGATCACGATCCACAGCCCCCATGCCACCCGACCCGGCGCGCCGTCGGCAAGGGCGATGGCCGTTGCGATGGCTCCGATGCCGACCGAGCCGGCCAGCTCGGGAACGAGCCGACGACTACGACTGCGCGTGTCGTACCACAGCTCGAGGAGGACCAACGGCGCGGCGACGGCGAGCGGCGCCCAGAAGTTGTCACCTGCACTCATCGAGTAGGCGACGAGGGCGAGGAGGACGACCAATTCGACCGTGGCGACCTGTGCCGCCAAACGGGTGCGCGGCAGCCAACGGTGGCGAAAGCGGTCGACGAGCACGAGCTTTGCCGGCGTACGCGCCATGAATGCCAGCATCGCCGCCACGCCCAAGGCGAGTCCCGGCAACGACCACGCCACCAGCAGACCAAGTAAGGCCGATTCGGCGGTCAGGCTCCAGCCGCCGTGTTCGGTCGGCAACGCCACCGACTTCCACGACACGCCGCGGGTTGGCTGAGGGGTTCCGCTTGGCTGAGGGGTTCCGGTTGGCTGAGGGGTTCTGGCGATCATGACGGGACCGCCGCCGCCTCGGCAACCGAGGTTGCTTCGAGCTGAGCGAGCAATTGTGTACGAGCACGCGACCACGGGACATGCAACGCACACGTTCCACCGACATCGCACTGACGATCCGCCAGAACACAGCGACCCGAATCGGTCGCTCCCTCGATCACCTCGATCACGGCCAGGACCGAGACCTCGGCGAGATCGGCGGCCAACGAATACCCGCCCGAGGGACCGGGATCGGAACGAATCCAGCCGGCGCGTACCAGCGGCGTCAGCACCTGGGAGACGAAGCCCGAGGTCGAGCCGACCATGACGGCCAGCTCGGGCCCCTTCAACCGACCCGAACTGCATGCCAACGCCTGCAACGATCGGACGGCAAGATCACTCTTTCGCGTAACTTCAAGTCGCACACTAGAAGACTACTCATTATTGCGAGGAAAGTCTGGGACTTCCGACCCTTGTTTTGAACATCATCGAGTAGACAAAATATCGGCACTGCCGCAGAGCCCGTTGCCGAGAGGCAGTGCACCCACACACGGATCGGCGCCCGCCACGAAAGCGCGACTCCGTCCGTCAACGAGAGAAGAGGCATTCATGAAACGCCGAATTCCGATCGCCGTCCTTGCGGCGTTCGCTTTGATCTTCGCCGGCTGCGTTGCCGATGATCCCGACCCGCTCGGTGACGCCATGGCGATGGAAGGCGAGCAGGCCGCCGGCTCGTCAGAACTGCAACCCGGTGCCACCATCAATTTCGTCGGCGATGAATTCAAGTTCACACCCATGCAAGTGAAGGCCGCGCCAGGCGCCTACAAGGCAACCTTCACCAACATCGGCACGGTACGCCATGACATTGCGTTCGAAGACGGAACCAAGATCGTTGCCGATCCAGGAGAAACGGTCGACTTCGACCTCGATGTCCCGACCGAAGGACTCCCGTTCATCTGCTCGGTTCCCGGCCATGCCGATTCGGGAATGACCGGCGCCATCGTCACTGTCGACACCCCGACAGTTCTGGCGGCCACCCCCGAGGTGGCAGGTGCGACACAGCCCGACGTGGTCGAAGCTGACCCCGACGCTCCGCCATACGAGCCGCGTGACCCGAGGGCACCGCAGCGGGGCGAGGGTCCGGGCATCACGCTGGTGGCCGGTGGAGCTCCCGACGGCGGCGATCTCATCGACGTCGAGCTCGTGATGTCCGAACGGTTGATGACGGTGGCCGAGGGATACGAGCAAGCCGTGTGGACCTTCGGTGACACCGTTCCCGGTCCGGTCATTCGCACCAAGGTCGGCGACACCGTGCGAGTGCATCTCATCAATCCACCGGAGAACGAACTGTCACACTCGATCGACTTCCACGCCAGCCAGGTCGCCTGGAACGACGAGATGCAATCGATCGCTCCCGGCGAGGAACTGATCTACGAGTTCCCGACCGAATACGCCGGGGTGTGGATGTACCACTGCGGAACCGATCCGGTGATCCACCACATCGCCAACGGCATGTTCGGCATGGTCATCACCGAACCGGCCGAGGGGTTGCCACCGATGGACGATGAGTTCTTCATCATTCAGCACGAGTGGTACCTCGGCGAGCAAGGCCAGCCATCGAGCATGGCCAAGATGGATGTCGCCGCTCCTGCACCCGACTTCGTGATGTTCAACGGGGTCGGCTTCCAATACAAGGATCACCCGATCCAGATCGAGACGGGCAAGGAAACCCGATTGTTCGTGCTCAACGTCGGGCCTTCGATCGACTCGTCCTTCCACATCGTCGGCACGATCTTCGATTCGGTGACAAAAGAGGGCATCAGCCTCACGAGAGGCAACGAAGGAAACTGGGGATCCCAAGCCGTTGATCTCTCGCCGGCACAGGGCGCGATCATCGAGTTCCAGGCGGCGGAGGATGGGCTCTATCCCATGGTCACCCACGCCTTCAACTTCCCCGGCCGGGGCGCACTGGGCCTGTTCCAGGCAGGTGACGGCGAACCGTGACGATGCGGTCGGGACCTCTCGAGCGCCCGTAGCCATTTTCAATAGATCGTCTTACGATGTTTCTCGATGATGGCACGAAATGCGAGTGATCACCTGACCCGATTCTTCGGGGTACAAGTCCGCATGGTCGGGCTGATCCTGATGGTCGGTGTCGGCGGCGGGGCGGTGGGGGCGATGTACATGATCGTCTTGCGAGAAACAACGAGGCTTCTCGGCCCTGACCATTGGTCGACATCGGCCCATCTGTTGCTTTTGGTCGGCGTTGGCGCCCTCGTCGCCCTGCTCGTCACCTGGCTCGGCCACCCGGCCGATGTCGAACTCCTCGTCGGCAACATCCATGTTCCGGGTACGACCTTCGACGAGCCCGTCGACGATTCCGGACTCGAACCGCAACACGAGGAAGGTCGACTTCGCTCCCTCGTCCCCATCTCCTTGCTCTGCGTCGCCAGCGGTGGAACCCTCGGGCCGGAGGCTCCGCTCGTCACCACCACCGGCACACTCGCCACCCGCTTGGCCATCCGGGCGAACGTCGAGCCCGACGAAATCCGGACGCTCGCCATCACCGGCATGGCCGCCGGCTTCAGCGTGTTGTTCGGAGCCCCTCTCGGGGCCGCCATCTTCGCCCTCGAGATCCCCCATCGGCGCGGCCTCGA
Organism: Acidimicrobiales bacterium; assembly: GCA_038212405.1. Lineage (GTDB taxonomy): Bacteria > Actinomycetota > Acidimicrobiia > Acidimicrobiales > SZUA-35 > JBBQUN01. The sequence continues at coordinate 11,284 of JBBQUN010000023.1, forward strand.
ATACTACGAGGCACTGGTTCCGGCGACCATGGGCGCACTCTGCGGCTATGCCGTCTCGACCGCCACGGGCGGCATCGGCCTCGAACCGATTTGGCGCCTTCCCGTCGCCGGCCAACTCCATGACGTCGATCTCGCCTGGGCCGTGGTTGCCGGCGTCCTCGGATCGACCATCGGCGTGGCCTTCACGATCATCGTCAGCATCTTGCATCGCCTCGCTGCGTACGTGAGCGTTCCCTTTCGGCCGGCACTGGGTGGCCTCGTACTGGGAGCCCTGGCCATTGCCAGTCCGTTCGCCCTCACCAACGGCGAATTCCAGATCGAAGATCTCTTGGAGCGCCGACCGCTGGCCGCCGCCCTCATCGCTGCCGGGCTCTTCAAATTGCTCGGCGCAGCCGTTGCGCTCACCGCGGGATGGCGTGGCGGGTTCATCATCCCGCTGTTCTTTGCCGGGTTCACCCTCGGCTGGGCTGCCACCGTATGGTTGCCAATCGAACATCGATGGATGTTCGTCGCCGCCACGATGGTTGCGGCAAACGTGAGCGTGACGAAGACGCCGATCGGCTCGACCTTGGTGCTGACCGAAATGTCAGGATTGGCTCTGGGGCCAACGACATTGATCGGTGCCCTCGTCGCCATGGTATTGACATCACCGGTCGGACTCATCGAGAACCAGCGCAGGCGATTCGATGCGTACGAGACTGGCCACCCGGAACCGAGACCACAATGAACCACGACCAAGACGCACCGTCCGACCAAGACGCACCGTCCGACCAAGCTCGAGAGTCCGACCAAGCTCGAGAGTCGGACCGGGAGCCACTGGCCGACACCGACTACCGGGTGCTGGCCGGATTTCGAAGCGCACTCCGGCGTTTTCTCGCCTTCTCGGAGCAGGCTGCGGTCGAGCACGGTCTCACTCCCAACCAGCACCAGCTCCTGCTGGCTATCCGCGGCTTCGACGGTGCAGGCTCACCGTCCACATCAGACCTCGCCACCGCCTTGCAGCTCCGCCTTCATTCCGTCGGCGAACTCGCCGATCGCGCCGCCGAGAACGGACTCGTGGAACGACACCGTGACCCCGACGACAGCCGACGGGCCCTACTGTCCATCACCGATCTCGGCTACGCCAAGCTCGAAACCCTTTCCCGTCTTCACCGAACCGAACTTCGCGTCTTCCAGTCAGAACTCTCACAGATCCTGTCACCGCTGACCGGCGCCGACCGAGAGCCCATTCAATGAGTCACGGTTTCGCTCATGGCCTCGGCCTTGTGTTGACGCGCCGACCACACCGCACCACCGGCCATCAGGCCAAATCCCGGCCTCCCCACACCATCGCAAAGGTTGCGACACCAAGACCGTCGATTTACGTCGTCGCCGGCGCCATCGCAATGGCCACAGTGATCGAGATCATCATCGCCAGGCTCACCCCCCACACTGCGACCCCTACCATGCTCCGACTCGACGTCGAATTCGGCTTTTCCCCCGTCGACCTTTCCCATGTCGAGCGGTGAAGCAATCGAAGAGGTCGTTCCGTCGCACTGCCGTCAGGACGACACGACCAGGAAGTCACGTCCCATTTTCAGACATCCCGAACTAGAATTATGCGTTAGACTTGTTGGGTGAGTGACAAGCAACAGATCCAGCGACAAGCCCAAGCGCTTGGCGACCCTTCACGATTCGAGATCTTCGAACACATCGCCTCATCGCCCGGGCCGGTCGGCGTCGCCGAACTCACGGACCTGATGGGCTTCAATCACAACGCCATACGGCAGCACCTTGCCAAGCTTCTCGACGCGGGGCTCGTCACCGAGACCGCAGAAAAGCGTCAGACGAGGGGTCGCCCGCGCCTTACCTACCGAGCACGTGGCGACGCCTTCGACCGATTCCAGAATCGATCTGGCGGCTCCTATCGGCGTCTTGCCGGCCTCCTCCTCGATCTCGTTGTCTCCGGTGATACTCCTCACGAGGTGGGCCGACGCTCAGCCGGATGCGAGGGGTTCGCCGATCCCGCCCCAGCGGCGCCCACCCAAGCAGAGATCGCGACAGCGCTTGCCACCCGACTCGAAGCCGACGGCTTCGACCCATCGACGAACGGTGTGAGGATCGAACTCAACCGCTGCCCCTTCGCCGATCTGGCCGGCGCTGATCCGAGCATCGTCTGCGAGCTCCATCGAGGTCTGATCGATGGCTGCGTCGAGGAACTCTCGACAACGACGCGAGCCACCCTGACCCCGCGACCGCCGGAACAGGCCGGTTGCGTCGTCGACATCAAAGCTCTTGACTGAGTCCCGCCACCCTGGAGGCATCGTGCCGACATTCCTGCTACCGAAGACGCCCATCGATTCACTCGAGGCGTATCTGGCCACCGAGACGGGTGGGGTGGGCATCCGAACAGCGATGGACATCGGCCCCCGAGCCACGATCGACGTCATCACCGCATCGGGACTGCGAGGGCGCGGCGGAGGCGGTTTCCCGACCGGACGCAAGTGGGCTGGGATCGCCGACCAACGCAGCACCCGCCACTTCCTGGTCGGCAACGGCGCAGAGGGCGAGCCTGGCACCTTCAAGGATCGCGCGCTCGTGCGGGCGAATCCCTACCAGATCGTCGAGGGCCTGATGATCGCCGCCTTCGCCATCGATGCCGAGGCGATCTTCATCTGTTTGAAGGCCAGCTTCGAGCGGGAGATCGCGAGAGTCACCGCGGCCATCGGGGAATTCCAGAACGCCGGTGTTGGCATCGACACCGCGATCACCGTCGTTGCCGGGCCCGACGAGTATCTCTTCGGCGAGGAGAAGGCGATGCTCGAGGTCATCGAAGGCAAGCCGCCGCTCCCCCGATGGTTCCCTCCATATGAGCAGGGCCTCTTCGCGGCATCACCCCAGATCGGCTGGGAGGCCGGACCTCACGGCAACCAGCTTCGCACCGATGAGCCGAACCCGACGTTGGTCAACAATGTCGAAACGCTGGCAAACACTCCACACATCCTGGCGAAGGGAGCCGCATGGTTCCGCTCGATGGGGACGCCCGAGTCCCCGGGTACGGTCGTGACGACCGTCGTCGGCGATGTCGCCTCCCCCAACGTCGGCGAGGTCGAGATCGGCACGTCACTGCGCGAGGTCATCAACGCCGTTGGCGGCGGCACCTCGGCAGGACCTGAGATCAAGGCGGTGTTCTCCGGCGTTGCCAATCCAGTGATCACGGCCGATCACCTCGATGCGCCGGTCAGCTACGAGGGCCTCGCCGCAGCGGGGAGTGGCATCGGCTCGGCCGGGTTCGTGGTCTACGACGATGATGCCTGCATGGTCCAGGCCGCCTTTCAGATTTCCCGCTTTCTCTCGATCGAGTCCTGCGGTCAGTGCCAACCTTGCAAGCTCGGATCCGGCGAAATCACGGCTCGACTGGAGCGCATCGAGGCCGGAGCCGGCGACATCAACGACATCACGGCGATCCAGGGTTGGCTCAAACGGGTCACCGACGGCAGTCGGTGTTACCTGGCCACCGAGGAACAACTCGTCGTTGCCAGTGTGATGCAGGCCTTCCCGCACGAGTTCGTCCAGCACATCGAGCAGCATTGTTGCCCGAACCCGTCGTCACGTCCGTTTCCAAAACTGGTCGACCTCGACGATGGGCAAGCGACCTACGACGAGCGTTTCTGGCAGAAGCAGCCCGATTGGACCTACGACGCGCCCTGAAATATTTTTTCTAGTGTCTAATGTTTGTATCGCACTTCATCGAGTAGAGTCAGGTGATGCGCGACACCCCCCGGCCAGATCCGACTCGCGATCTCGACACCGCTGAGGAGATAGCCGAAATGGTCCGCCGGTTCTATGCCGATGTGGCGCAAGACGAGCTGCTGGGTCCGATGTTCAACGACGTGGCCCAGGTCGACTGGTCGGAGCACCTACCGAAGTTGGCGGCGTTCTGGTCACGGGCGCTCATTGGCGTGCCGGGCTATCAGGGCAACCCCTTCCAGGCTCACCTGCGCATCCATGCCCAGCGGGCCTTCACCACCGGTCACTTCGAACGATGGTTGTCGCTCTTCCATGAGACGATCGAATTGGGCTGGGTCGGACCGATTGCCGACCGAGCCCATCAACTCGGCGACAACGTCGCCCGAGTTCATCACCACCAACTGGTCGAACTCGGGGCACATCTCGGCTCGGCCTGAACGCCTCAGCGGTCCTCAACGCGCCAAGCGTCAGTCGTCGCGCCCGATCATCTCGTGAATGGCAACATTCGGAACGTCGTCCAAGCCAAGTCGATCGCGAAGTCCCACCAGCTCATCGAGGTCGTCGCCTTCAATCGACAAGGTGTACAGGGTTTGTTTGGTCTCCTTGACTTCGATGTCGGTCGCCTCGGCTCGGAGCCCGCCGATTCGATACAGTCGTCGGTCCTTCACGACGAACACGGCACGAACGCCGAGGTCGGGGTCGAGTTTCGCGATGGCACCGTAGAGGTCATAACGCTTCCCACGCTGCGGACGGTCGAGGCGTAGCTCGTCGAACAAGATGTCGAATGGCGACGGGGTGCTATCGGCCGAACGATGCTTGCCCGATGACCAACGCTCGAAACCGTGGTCTTCCTCGATCAGACGTTTGATCTTCAGGGTGTTGTCGCGAATCTTCGCATTCCACGACAGGTCATCGACGAGGAGGTAGCAGTCCTTGATCCGCTCTCGCTTTTCGATCTCGGCCAACTTCGTCAAACGCTTCCGAGCGTCACGCTGCTTGCCCCACACCCGATACTCGAAGCGACCAACGCCGTCGTCGTTCGGCGAGCTCTCATCGGTGCTGCTTTGATCAGGGGTTGACATGGTGGGCCTTCATCCGCACGGCCTGGCAAGGTTAGGGCATGCCTCACCACTATGGGTGCCAATGCCGCAAGAGAACCGGTCGGCACCGACGTGACAGCCCTCGCGAGGTGTCTCACCACCGCCGAGGAGTTCGGGATGGCGGGCAACTGCGTGGCCGGGGCAAACATCGCTGTCTTCCAACGTGTCGCCGCGCCACGCTCGCCCTCGGGCCAGGCAAGGTCAGGCGGAGCAGGCGCGGCACGTCGTTGCGTCGGGAATGGCCTCGAGCCGCTCTGACCCAATGGCTTCGCCACACCGTTCACACTGACCGTAGGTGCCGTCATCGAGACGCATCACGGCGTCGGCAGCTCGTGCATGATGCGTGCGAGACTGTTCCACCAACAGCCGAATGGCGTCGCGGTCTTCCTGGATGACGCTCTCATCGGTCATCGCAGTGTGGTAGTCGACTTCGAGATGGTCGAGTGCTCGACGGGCTTCGACGAGGGCGGCGACCAGGTGAGTCCGAAGCGCGTCCGTGCTGTCAGGATCGTTGACGTTCTGCGAAGTTGCCATTTCGTAGGTTATCCGAAGGCGCTCGGTTGGCGGTGCAAGTGCCACACTGGACGTCGTGGTTACCAGGTCGATCTTCATTCATTGGCGCAATCAGCAGGGTGAGGTCCCGACCGAACTCGGGAACTGTGGGTCATGCCGCTGACCTCAGCCGCCATCCCTCGACTGTTCGGCCGTCGCCACCTCGGGTCGATCGCCGATCTGCAGCTCAGCGCCAAGCTTCAGGTCTGATCGCTCTCGATCAGAGTTCGACGACCATCTTTCCCGTGTTCATTCCGGCGAGAAGTCCGATGAATGCTTGGCCGGCGTTCTCGATGCCCTGCAACACGGTCTCTTCCTGCTTGATCGTGCCGTCCACCAGCCAACCGCCCACTTCACGAATGAAGTCATCACGCATGTTGCTGTGATCGCTGACGATGAAGCCTCGCAGGTTCAGACGCTTGCCGATCGCCAACGACAAATTGTTGGGGCCTGGCGCCGGCGAGGTGTTGTTGTACATCGAGATCGCACCGCACAACGCGACGCGTCCGTGCGCCTTGAGCGAGTGGAGCGCTGCTTCGAGATGGTCACCGCCCACGTTGTCGAAGTAGACGTCGATGCCGTCGGGAGCAGCAGTGAACAATTGCTTGGCCACCGGTCCGGACTTGTAGTTGAAGGCGGCGTCATAGCCGAGTGCTGATGTGAGCCACTCGACCTTTTCGTCGGACCCGGCAGAGCCGACGACGTGCGATGCACCCTTCAGTTTGGCCAATTGGCCGACCAGCGATCCAACGGCGCCGGCAGCGCCGGACACGAACACCGCATCGCCGGCCTCGAATGACGCAACGTCGAGCAGACCGGCGTAGGCCGTCAGACCCGGCATGCCGAGTACTCCGAGGTTCGCCGACAGCGACACACCATCGACCGCCGCTGCCGGCTGGGTCTGACTGGCAGGCAGGACGGCGATCTCACGCCAACCAAGACCATGAACGACGTAGTCGCCAACGGCAACGTCGGGCGAATGCGACTCGATGACCTCACCGACGGCCGCACCTTGGAGCGGTTCACCGATCTGGAATGGTGGCACGTACGACTTGACGTCATTCATGCGTCCCCGCATGTACGGATCAACCGACATGAACCGGTTGGCGACAACGATCTCGCCGTCTTGGGGCGTACGCACCTCGACTTCGACCACCTCGAAGTTCTCGGCGACGGGCGCTCCGTTGGGCCGAGAGGCGAGGTTGACGTGACGTGTCGTACGGGTCATGGGATGACACTACCCATGGGGACCACCCAAAACCGGTCGACGTCCGAAGCGATGCTTTCGTTTCTTCTGATCGGCGGTGGCAACCCGGTCGACGCCTACGGTGAGTCGCTCATGTTCCTTCTGGTTGCCTTGGCCCTCGTCTCTGGTTCGTCCTTCGCGTTCTACGGCTACCAGACGCTCTTCGGTATTCCGCCACGAGGCGAGTTCGAGCGCTACGGCATGCCCTCGGTTCGAACGTTCGTCGGATCGACCCAACTGCTCGGAGCGTTCGGCGTACTGATCGGGATCGGCTATCGGCCAGTCGGGGTCATCGCCGCTACAGGGTTGGCACTGATGATGGCCTTGGGTCTCGTCGTTCGGTACAAGATCCACGATGCGCCACGATTGATGGTGCCTGCGGCGTCGTTGGGCGTCGCGAATGCGGTACTGATCGTGCTCTTCCTCACACGCTGACCCCTCAGGTGCTGGCGATTTCCTCAGGACTTGCGATCATTCGCCTCGCTCAGGATCGCAGCAACAGCGGAAAGTGTGAAAACACTGATGGCGGGAAGCGATCGTTTGATTGGGTCCTTCACCTTGACGTGCATGCCGATCGCACCCAGCATCAGCGACCCCAAGCCAACAGCGGCCGGCCGCGTCAATTGCGGGTACCGCAGTCCAGCAAGCAAGAGGCCGGCCAGGCTCAGCTTCGTCGCACCGACGGCATACATGGTGTTCTTGGAGAGGCCGTACGCCTCGAACTCCTCGACCATGTTCTTGGCACCGCCGCCGCGATAGCCGGTGTCTTTGTTGAATCGATTGGTCCAGACGTTCAGAATCCAGAGTGCAGCGCCAGTTTGCGCTGCCTTTGCGATATTGCTCATGTGAGTACCTTCCAACAGACGAGACCGCAACGTACCGACTGAGCCTCAGCACCGAGACATCGCGTGCTCAATCGACTGGCTCCGAAGCTGGTGGCGGTGGCGGGGTCGCAAGGACGAAAAAGGTGAGCCCCGCCCCGGCGAGCAGCGCAAGGATCGTGAATCCGGCTCGATAGCTCCCGGTGCTGTCGGCCAGGATGCCGGCAACCAGCGGGCCGCCAACGGTACCGAACATCACGATCAGCGACGAGAAACCCATGATCTGTCCGAACGACGTCGAGCCGAAGTAGTCCGCTCGCAGTGCTTGCATCAATGGCCCGCGAACGCCCCAGGCCAGGCCGTGGACCGGCACGAAGAGCCAGATCATCCACCGGTGGGTGGCGAACGCCAGCAACAGCAACCCGACCATGTGGCCGAGCATCGCGACCGAGGCGAGAATGCGCTTGTTCATCTTGTCGCCGAGATAGCCACCGAGGAGGTTGCCCGCCAACTGCACCAGCGGCAGCGCCCCGGCAACGAAGCTCGCTCGTTGCAGCGTGTACCCCTGCTCCGAGGTGAGGTAGAGCGACAGGTGAGCAATGACGGCCCCGACAACGAGAAGCGCCGAGGCGTGACCGAGCGAGATCATCCAGAACGCTCGGGTTCGAAGCGCCTGCTGTGCGGTGAAGTGGATGTCGGAGACGCCCTCAGCCCGAAAGACCTGCTTTGCTGCTTCGCTCGGTTCGATGCCATCGACATGTTCACCCCGAGACGCCGGTGTTCCGTCGAAGATCGACACCAACGCCATACCGAAGACGAAGAACAGTACGCCCGACCCAGCAGCGGTCCATCGCCAACCGGCCCGTTCGAGGCTGAAGACGAGGAGCGGCACCATGGCACCCCCAACGGCGAAGCCCATACCCGACAGCGACAGCGCCCGAGCTCGTTTGCGTTCGAACCACTTCACCGTTGCCGTGGTCACGCTGAGGAATCCGGAAAGACTGGCCCCGACTGCGGTGATCATCAGGGCCGCCAAGAACTGGGCCTTGCCCTGGATCTGGCTGAGAGCGATCAGTCCCGCCGACATCGTCACGACTCCGGCTCGCATCACCGCCATCGTGCCGAAGCGGCTGAGCAACCAACCCTGCAGGGGACCGAGCAGGCCGCTCTCGGCTCGATTCATCGCGTAGCCAGCCGAGATGAAGGTCTTGCTCCAGCCGAACTGTCGCTCGAGCACCACCGCGTACTGGCCATAGCCCTGGACGAAGAAGGCCGCTTGGAGTGCCTGCAACACTGCTCCGGCACCAACTACTCGCCAACCATGGAAAATCCCAGACTTCTTCTCGCTTGCGGTTGACGAGGCGATGGTTGCTTCGGAGTCCATGACGGGTGTCATCTTTCACCCGGTGAACGGTTGACACAAATAGGCAACCAACGCAGCCGGTTGGCCGCTACGCGATCGCGTCGACGACCTGCCATGTGGCCAGCGCCAGCGAGGACACCGCACCGATGGCGCCGATGAATCGATAGCGCCCGATTCTCGTACTGGGCTGACGACGACCGATCAGGAAGAGTGCGGTATTGACCATCGTGAACACGCCGAGTGTGACCAGACTCGTGAGCCGAGCCAGTTCGACCAGTGGAAAGAACACCAGCAGAACGATCGTCGCTGCTGCGACCAGAGCGGTCGCTCGAGTTGGCGTGTGGCGAATCCCAACCTGGCCAAGCAACGCTGGGACCAGTCCCTGGTTCGCCATGCCATACAGAACACGAGCGGCCATCACGATTTGGATCAGGATGCCGTTGACCATCGCCAACGAAGCAGCAACCGCCACCGCATCGGAACCGCGGCCGCTCACCTCCTCGAAGAGCGCGGCCATCGGCGCCGACGACTCGGTGACGATGCTCCGGTCCGGGACTGCCACCGCCACCAAGGCAAGGAGCACATAGATAACAACGCTCACGCCGGGGACGATCATGATGGCGAGCGGCCCGGTTCGTTTCGGCTCGACCGTCTCCTCTGCCATGTTCGCAAGGTTCTCGAATCCAACGAACGCGAAGAACGCCAAAACCGAACCGGCAAGGATCGGTGACATCACGGCGCTCTCGATCGACGGAGCGAAGGAGGCTCGCAACAGGCCTGGAGAGTCGAGAAGATCCAGTCCGAACGCGATCACGACGAGGAGGGTGCCGACCTCGATCACGGTGATCACTGCGGCCAAGATCACACTTTCACGCACACCCCACCACGCAACGAGGCTGAGCAGGACGACCACGCCAACGGCTGCCAACGGCTCCGAAAGCGGGACCAGCGTTGCGAGGTAGCCAGCGAACGCAAGCGCAACGACGGCTCCGGTGATGATGCCGGTGACGACAACGGCCAACCCCGTCACTCGGCCCGCTACCGCACCCAGACCCTTGCTGACATAGGCCGCTTCTGCGCCCGCCTGGGGGAACGCTCCGACCAGCAACATGTAGGAGATGCCGGTGAACCCTGCAAGCACCCCGGCGACGAGGAAGGACAGCGGCGCGTTGTCACCGGCAACGCCGACGATTTCGCCGAGGAGGGCGAAGATCCCAGCGCCGACGGTCACGCCGAGGCCATAGAACACCAGTCCTGGCAGAGTGATGGTTTGATTCAGGGCAGGTTTGGTCCCACGTGACACGTCCACGGTCGAAGCCATGGATTCATCGTCGTGGATGACCTACGAACTGGGCAGAGCCGAACGTCACGACCGGTGTCGGACCTGATCGTCGCTTGGTCGCTGCCTTGGGCTGGATGCCGTGCGCGCTGCCACCCGGCCGGTGCCGCTACCCATAGAGCGCCTCGACGGCGTCGGCATAGTGCTCCAGCACCACCATGCGCCGGACCTTCAACGTCGGAGTGATCTCATCGGCACCGAGTTCGAGGTCGCTTGGCAGGATCACGAACTTGCGAATCGATTCGGCCTTCGAAACCGACTCGTTGGCAAAGTCGACCGCCTCTTGGATCTCGGCGCGCAGTTTCGGATCATCGACCATCGATGCGACCGATGCTCCAGCATGGTCGTGCTCTTTGGACCACGTCTCGAACGAGTCGGGCTCGATCGTCACGATGGCGGCGATGAACGGTCGCCCGTCGCCAACCACCATGGCCTGGCTGACGAGCGTGTGGGCTCGCAATCGATCTTCGAGGGGCGCCGGCGCCACGTTCTTGCCGGCAGCGGTCACGATGATGTCCTTGATCCGACCGGTGATCCTCACGAATCCGTCGTCATCGATCGATCCGACATCACCGGTGTGGAACCATCCGTCGCCGTCGATGGCCTCGCTGGTCGCCGCATCGTTGTGCCAGTAGCCACCAAAGACCTGGGGCCCCCTGACCAAGATCTCGCCTTCCGCCGAGAGCGTGAGATCGGTGTCGATCACCGGCAGCCCCACGGTCCCGGATCGCCAACTGTCCAAGCTGTTGATGGTGAGAATGGGGCTGGTCTCGGTCAGTCCGTAGCCTTCGTAGATTCGGATACCGATGCCGTCGAAGAATGAGGTGAGCCGCTCACCGAGGGGCCCGCCGCCGCTGAACGCCATACGCAGATTGCCGCCGAATCCTGCCGCGATCTTGTCGTAGACCAGCCGCTGGAACACTGCGTGCTCGATCCGAACGGCGATGCTGACCGAGCCGGAGGACACTTGGCGTGAAGAGGCAATGGCCGTTCGTACGGATCGATCGAACAACCAGCCCTTCTTCCCGACTTCTGCGGTGTGCTGCGCTGCATGAAACACCTTCTCGAAGATCCGGGGGACGGCCGTGATCAGGGTCGGTTTCGCCATCGCGAATTCGGTTGGCAGTTCGGCAATCGAGGTGGCGAACGCGATCTTGACGCCTCGCTCGAGACCGTACAGAGCGGTCATCTTGGCAAGGATGTGCGCGAGCGGGAGGAAGAGCAGCACCGTGTCGGTCGGTCCCACCGCGTCACCCAACGCGTTGGAGACTTGGTGCACGTTGGCTCGCAGATTGCGATGCGTCAGCACACACCCCTTTGGCCGCCCCGTCGTTCCCGAGGTGTAGATGATGGTTGCGATGCTCGCCGGGCCAAGCGACTCGATTCGCCGATCGAGTTCGGCGTTGTCAGAAGAACCCGGTTCTGTGCGCCCACGCTGAGCGAGAAGGTCGAGATCCCCACTCTCGACGCTGAGCACCTCGCGGCAGCCATAGCTCGATGCAGCGCTCGCAATGGCGTTTCGAGTTGCGTCGGTGTGCACAATGGCGAGGACGGCCGCAGAGTCCTCGAGAATCCACTCGACCTGGTGTTCCGACGAGGTCTCATAGACCGGTACGGTCACAGCACCAACCGCATTGATTGCCTGGTCACAGACCAACCAGTCCGGAGAGGTCGGCGCCATCAGCACGACACGGTCCCCCACCTCCACACCGGATGCAATCAGTCCGTTTGCCAGTTCAGCGATGCGGCTCCACACGTCGGACACACTTCGATCGACGAATCGATCTCCCTGACGCACCGAGAAGAGGGCGTGTTGCGGCGAGACGGCGAGCAGGCGTCGTATCGACGCAAGCAAGTGCTCGTCCTCGTCATCCCAGATTCGCACTGCATCGTCTTGCGGTGAGTGTTGCTGTTGCATTGGAGACCTTTCATCGTCGGCACCGCCGATATCGGTGCGACACCAATCGCCACGTTGTCGCATCGTGACAGTCCTCGCGAGCGGCGACTAGGGCACGAAGACTACTGGCTGGCGGTCTATCGATTCATCGACCCCGAGATCCATCGCTCGACTGATCTCGCTGCCTTGGATGCGAAGCCCTCGATGATCCGGAGTTCGATCATTCGTTGGACGGTCTGTTTGGCAAAGCGATCGGCGAGAACCGAAGCTGTCAGCGACTGAGCGACGGCCGGTGTGACGTCGTCGAGCGACAAGAGCACGTTGACCACGTAGTCGAGCTTGCGTCGCGACAGCGACGTACCGGCCCCTCGAGCAAGATCCCTGCATGATCGTGTGAGACGATTGACGGTGCCCGCTGTGGCGTCGACTGGCTTGACCCTTCGCCACGACTCGGCGAGATGATCGAAGACGATCGACCACTCCGACTCGGTGAGCAACGGGAACTCTGGATCGATACGCCGCAACTGCCGGGCCGCACCGGGGGCAGAGTAGGGATCGGCGGTGTCGTCTGGGCTGTTGTTGGCCGACGATGGGGCAGCTGCTTCGTGGTCGTCAAGGATGCGTGGCAGCAGGTAAGCCTGACGCCCGGCGCTGATCTCTCCATCGGGTACTGCGTGACGCAAGAATCGTTTGAAGCTGCCATGGCCGAACCAATCGTCGCTGATCTCAGCGCCGAACTCGCGTTGGAGCTCCCAGGCGAGGCCGGCCAAATCCGTCGGACGAGTGATCGACAGCCATCGGCTGCGAAGCAACGCTGCGGCGTCAGCAGCCTGACCGGCGAAGGCGTCGCTTTCGACCGAAAGTGCATCGTCGGGTTCGGCAACGACCTCTTGATCGATGCGATCGAGTTCGGTGCGGAGGTCTTCCGCGATGTCGTCGAGGATCGCAAGAAGATCAGCCATCCTCGTGCTCAGCACATCGACGAGTGGCGGCAGCGCACCGTCTTTGCTGTAGGTCTCCTCGTGAGTGAGCTCACCCCAGCTGTCTTGCAGCAGGGTGCGTACCTGCAACTCGCACACCACTGGGGTCTCGCCAACTTCGATGCCGAGGTTCACGTGCCAGCCCCGGTAGCCAGATTCCTTCGGCTCGGCCACGTAGTCGCGCTCGGAATCGGGATCGAGCCACAGGCCGCTTCCGGGCGAGCGCGGCAAGGCGTCGAGCGCAGTGCGAATCATGTCGATGTCACCCAAGTTGATGCAGGTCACCCGCAACCCAACCAGATCATCGATCGTCCCGGCGATGTCGTCGAGGGTCTTGACTTGATGCTCGTAGCGGGGGTGGCGAGCCTTTCGCCACGTGCGGCGTTTCGATTTCACGCGGCCACTCGTACTGCGGATTCGAGCCAGGTTGCGGTCACTGAGAAGCTCGGCGAGCGCCTCGGTGAGTGACATCTCGGCCACGTCCAACGCCGGCTCCAGCACTTCTATCCGCAGGTTGTCGTACCAGTAACCGAACTCGACGTAGCTGAACTCGGCTTCGGAAGAACGAGCGCTCACCACGTCGGCGCGGGTCTCGGCAACGCGACGGCGCTCGGGAGCCTCGGCTGCTGCGTGGATGAGGCGATGGCCCGTTCGCTGTGGTTGATCATGGAATCAGTCGGGCGTCACGCCAGAGACGCGGGCAAAGTCATGCGCTTGGTGATCGAGTCCGGCGACCGCCTTGATCACCCGACCGGTCTGGCCTGAGGTTGCCGCATCGAGATGGGCATGGGCGATGTGCAGTGGGTCGGCCATGTCTCGGGGCACCGAGCCATCGGTGATCCCGGTCATCGGCGTTGCGACCCCGCCGGGGCAAATGGCGTTGATCGTGATGTTCTTTGCCCGGAGTGGCGTTGCTGCGGCGCGAACGAGACCAACGACCGCCCACTTGGTCATCGAGTACACCGGATCAGGCGACCACGGAATGAGCCCGGCGAGACTGGCCGTTGCGGTGATGGCCCCACCACCACCGGCCTCGATGACCGGGACGAGCGCTCGCAGGCCGAAGGCCACGCCGTTGATGTTGACGCCAACAGCTCGCTGGTAGGCCTCGACGTCCCAGGTGCCGGGATCATCGATGACGTTCATGAACGCTTCCGGCGTGCGGAACACCACCCCGGCATTGAGCACCGCAATGTCGAGGCCGTCGAGTGAGCCCGCCAACGTGGTCCACTGGACCGGGTCGCTGACGTCGCAGGCCACGAATTGGGCGCCGATCTCCTCAGCCAGGGCCTGCCCCGTATCGCCGGGAAGGTCCACCACGACCACCGAAGCGCCGTCGGCCGCCGCCAACCGAGCAACGGCTGCTCCGATACCGGATGCTCCGCCGGTCACCAAAAGTCGCTTGCCATCGAGTCCCCAGGAATCAGTCATGGGCGAGACACTAGATCGAAGTCGGCGGTCAAAGAGCGTTACTCAACCGAAACGACCAAGCACCGCAGCGGAGTCTGCTTCGTCGCTGAGCTAGCGTCTGGTCGATGGACTCCGCTGCGCTGCCCCGGTCGGTGGTCTTGCGCGACGGATCGGTGTTGATCCTGCGTGCACTCGAGCCGTCAGATCGTGACCGTCTGGCCGCTGCGTACGAATTGCTGTCGGAGGAAAGCAGGCGCCGTCGATTCTTTTCGCCGCCCAAACATCTGTCTGCTCGATATCTCGATTACCTCACCAACCTCGATGGCGACCGCCAATTCGCCGTTGTCGCGTTCGAGCCCAACGACCCCGAACGTGGTCTCGGTATTGCCCGATGGGTGCGCGACCAACACGATCCGGCCCGAGCGGAACCGGCCGTTGCCGTTCTCGACCTTTGGCAACGGAGGGGTTTGGGAACGCAGCTCTTGCTGGCGCTCATCGATGTCGCAAAGGCCAGGGGGATCACGACCTTTGTCGCTGACGTGCTGTGGGAGAACGATGCCATCATCGATCCGCTCCGAGAACTCGGAGCCCGGATCTCTGCCTCTGAGCCCGGTGTGGCAAGGGTCGAGTTCGACCTGCCAGACCAGCTCGCCGGGACCGCGCTGCATCGCATGCTGGCAAGGGCCGCCTCGGAGTCCTCGGCGCCATGACCCTCGATCAGCTCGATGATTCGATCTCGAGCCGCCGAGCCGCCATTGCGGTCAGGCCCTTGTAATCCACCTTGCCCGAAGGTGCCCGACCGATCGTCTCGACGGTGACCAACTCACGCGGCGCCTTGTAGCCGGCAAGCCGCAACTTCGTGAACTCGGCAAGCACTCCGAGATCCGGAGCCTCGGCGCCCGGCTCTGGTTCGACGATCGCGCAGATGCGCTGCCCGAATCGATCGTCGGCGATACCGACACAGACGGCGTCACGTACCGTCGGATGGAGCTTCAGGACCTCCTCGACCTCTTCCGGGAACACCTTCTCGCCGCCAGTGTTGATACACACCGAGCCGCGTCCCAGGAGGTTCAGCGTGCCATCGACCTCGACGGTCGCATAGTCGCCCGGAATCGACCAGCGCTGACCACCGACCGTCTTGAACGTCGACGCTGTCTTCGCCTCGTCCTTGTAGTAGCCAAGCGGCATTGGGCCACCAAAGGCCACCATCCCGATCTTGCCCGAACCCGGCTCGACGAACTCGCCATCGTCGGAAATGACCTGCGCGTGTTCGCCGATCGTGAACTGCGCAGTGGCGGCACTCGAACCGCGAGTCGACACCGAAGCCCCGAGGCCCGGCGCTTCTGATGAGCCCAGAGCATCGACGAGCGTGGCATCGGCCGAGAAGTGCGAGAGCATGCCCTGCTTCACCTCTTGGGACCACATCACTCCTGCGGAGTAGACCACTCGCAACGACTCGAGGTTCCAGCGCCCCGGCGAGGCTTCGAGTTCCGCGAGGAGCGGACGTCCAAACGCATCGCCGACCATGGTGAGCCACGTGACACCGTTGTCTTCGACTGTCGACCAGAGTTCGACGGGGTCGAAGTGTCGGTTCTCGAGGAGGACGATCGTTGCTCCCAACCCCAGCATTTGCAGCGTGTTGCCAAAAGCTGTCGCGTGCATGAGCGGGCACGCCATCAGGGCGATCGGCCGTGGATGGGTCGATGTGGCGATTCGCTCGGCCAACTCGTCAAGCGATGTGATCGGCTTCATCCCGAGGAGCGCATTGCCACCGTGACCCATGGCACGGAACAGGTCTTCGTGGGCCCACATCACGCCCTTCGGCATGCCCGTGGTTCCGCCGGTGTATTGCAGGAACAAGTCGTCGGGGCGGCGCTCAGGTACGAAATCGAGACTCGCCGCTGCGGACGCAACTGACTCGTAGGCAACAGCCCAGTCCGGGACTGCGCTCGGATCGCCGACCGCAAGCCAGCGCTTCATGAGCGGCAGGTCGCCACGAATGGTGTCGATGAGTGGAGCGAATGCAACGTCGAAGATCGCCGCCTCGGCATCGGCGTTCTCGAACAGGTAGGCGACCTCGCTGGGTCCGTATCGATAGTTCACGTTCGCCGGTACCAGGCCGGCTTTGATCGCACCGAAACATGCCTCGAGATACTCAGCAGAGTTGTAGAGATAGAGCATGACCTTGCTCTGATGGCCCAGCCCGGCGGCCACGAGATCGTTCGCAACACCGTTTGCCCGTTGGTCGAACGCTCGCCACGTCAATCGCTGTTCACCACAAACGATGACCTCGCGTTCAGGGGCCGCAGCCGCAATGGTCTCGAACAAATTCGCGAAATGCCAGTCCATTTCTGCATCGTACGCAGATCTGACCGAGCATGCCCAAGTAACCCGAAGCCAGGCCTCTCGCTGCTCGGTCCAGGTGGTGCAGCGCTTCGTCAACGAC